>JBKPRI010000211.1:0-12110 GCA_046734515.1 Candidatus Methylomirabilota bacterium
GGGCGGACGCGGGCGGGGAGGGCCGAGGCGCTCAGCCTGCACACGACCGACCTCATGCGGGTCGCCAAGGCCATGTACGAGCGCATGGGCTTCGTCCGCGCGCCCGAGATCGACTTCGAGCCCGCGCCCGGGATCCTCATCCAGGGCTTCCGGCTCCGCCTCACCTCTGACGTACACTAGGCGCAGGAGAGCCCTCATGGATCTGCACTGGCAGCCGGCGACGACGCTCGCCCGGCTCATCCGTCAGAAGAAGGTGTCCCCGGTCGAAGTGCTGGCGGCGGTCCTCGATCGCATCGACAAGCTGAATCCCAAGCTCAACGCGTTCGTCACGCTGACGATCGACCAGGCCCGGCGCGAGGCGCGCGCGGCCGAGCGCGCGTTGACCAAGCGCAGCGCGAAGCTCGGCCCGCTGCACGGGGTGCCGTTCTCGGTGAAGGATCTCGTGATCACCAAGGGCGTGCGCACGACGTTCGGCACGCCGATCTATCGCGACAACGTGCCGACCGAGGACGCCCCCATCGTCGCGCGGCTGAAGGCGGCCGGCGGCATCATGCTCGGCAAGACGAACACGCCGACCATGGGCTGGATCGGCGCCACGCACAACCCGCTCTTCGGCATCACGCGCAATCCGTGGAACCTGGAGCGCACGCCGGGCGGCTCGAGCGGCGGCGCCTCGGCGGCGGCGGCGGCCGGGCTCGGTCCGCTGCACGTCGGCACCGACGGCGGCGGCTCCATCCGCATCCCCGCCTCGTGCACGGGTATCTACGGCTTCAAGGCCTCCTACGGCCGCATTCCGATTCATCCGGTCAGCGGCGCCTGGAGCCTCTCGCACGCCGGGCCGATGACGCGCACGGTGGCCGACGCCGCGCTCATGCTGAACGTGTGCGCCGGACCCGACGAGCGCGACCAGTACTCGCTGCCGGCCGAGCGCGTGGACTACGTGAAAGCGCTCGGCGGCTCGCTCAAGGGCTGGCGCGTGGCGTGGACGGACGACCTCGGCTTCGCCGACTGCGTCGATCCCGAGGTGAGCGCGGTGTGTGCCCGCGCGGCGCGCGCGTTCCGCGAGCTCGGCTGCCGCGTGGAGGAAGTGCAGCCTGGCTGGCCCTCGCCGAAGGAGGCGTGGTACGAGATCTTCTGCGGCGGCATCGCCGCGCGGCTGGCGCCGTACCTCGACCGCCGCGGCGAGATCGACGCCGGGCTCGTGCGCATCATCGAGACGACGCTGCGCAACGGGCCGACGAAGTACGTGCAGGCATGGTTCGACCGCCTCGCGTGGTGGCAGCACCCGCGCGCGTTCTTCGAGAAGTACGATCTGCTGCTGACGCCGACCATTGCGTGCCCGCCGTTTCCGGTCGGCCTCGACAATCCCACGGAGATCGCCGGCCGCCCGGTCGGCGCCTACGCGTGGATCCCGTTCACGTACCCGTTCAACTGCACGGGCCAGCCGGCGGCGTCGGTGCCCGCGGGCTTCACTGCGAACGGGCTGCCTGTCGGATTGCAAATCGTGGGACGCCGCTTCGCAGATATCGCCGTGCTCAGAGCCTCCGCCGCATTCGAGCGACTGCGCCCCTGGGCCGAGCACACCCCGGGAATTTGAGGATGGGGGCCTCGATAATGGCCCCCAAGCTCCAACGTTGATGTAGCCGATTCAATCCGGAGATCGGCGGTTGGCGGCATGTCGCTTGCGAGCCCTCTGCGGCAATTCCAAGCAGGGGAGGTCCCGGATGGGATGTAACACTCGCAGGTTGTTCGTTGCAGCTCTTGTCGTGCTCGGTGCCGGTGTCGCCGGCGCACAGACCACGCCCAGCATGGCCACCATGACAGCCACCCCGACGACCAGCGCCTCGACGCCATCGACGCTGGCGGCCGCGGCGGTGGCGCCGGTCGAGCAGATCGTGTCGCTCGCGCGCACGGTCGAGCCCGGTGCGGCCAGCGTCACCGCGTTCACCGTGCCCGCCGGTCTCCAGCTCGTCGTCACCGACGTGCTGATCACGAACCCGAGCGCGACACCGGTGTGCGGGGCGGCCATCTCGCCGGGCGGCACGCCCACGAGCGCCACGACGGGCACCACCTCGACCGGAACCGCGACCGGTACGGTCGGCTCCACCACGACGGCGACGACGCCGAGCACGGCGACGTCCGACACGGGGAGCATCACGTCGACGGGCGGCGCCACGACGACCACGACGACGCCCGGCGGCAGCACGGTGACGACACCAACATCGTCGACGGCGACGGTGGAGTCCGGCACGGGCACGTTGTGCGTGCCCGCCCAGACCTCGCTCTCGCTCTCACTGACGACGGGCCTCGAGTTCGCCGGCGGGCAGACCGTGATGCTCGCCAACCAGCCCGTCGCCGCGACCACACCGGCGACGGCGACGACCGGCACGACGGCCGCGGCCGCGGCCGCCGCCGCGACGCCGAACGGTCCGCTCTTCTACCACCTCCGTGGGTTCCTGACGACCCCAGGCGTATGAAGTCACGCGTCTGAATCTTTGGACGTTGACGGGCGCACGCGCGCAGCGCACGCTGCGCGCGTGACGCTCGCCGACCTCCTCGCTTCCATCTGCGTGCTGGCGCTCCTCGTCAGCGCCACGCTCGTCACGCTCGAGCAAGGGCAGCAGGCGTGGGCGGTGGGCGCCGCCCGTGTCGAGGCGCAGCAGAGCGCGCGCGCCGCGCTCACGTGGCTCGCGAACGAGATCCGTGCCGCGGGGCAGGGAATCGGCGCGAGCGGTCACGCGGCGATCTCCGTGGCCGAGCCGACGCGCCTGGTGCTGCACGTCGACAAGAACCTGGACGGCATCATCGCGGTGTCGAGCGAGACGATCGTCTGGCGGCTCGACAAGGAGATCCTGCGCCGCGACACCGGCGGCGGCGGTCAGCCCGTCATCAACGGCGTACGCGCGCTGGCCTTCGCCTACTTCGACGCGGCCGGCGCGCCGACCACCGACGCGGCTGCCGTGCGCACGGTGCGCGTGTCGCTGAGCACGCGGGCCGATCACGTGCGCGCGGCCAGCACCGCGGGCCTCGGCGCCACGCTCAGCACCGAGATCCGCCTCCGCAACCGGTAGAGCTGGGCTAGAATCCGCGCGTGAGACGCCTGCTCGTGATGCTCGCCGTCCTCGCGGCCGCCGCCTGTCAGACCGTGGCGGGCACGGGCCGCTCGCAGCTGATCCTGATTCCCGAGGGCACCGAGGTCGCGATGGGCCTGGACTCCTACAAGGATGTGCTGACGAAGTCCAAGGTCTCGACCGACGCGCATCTCAACGCGCAGGTGACGCGCGTGGGGCGGCGCATCGCGGAGGCGACGGGCCGGCGCGACTATCAGTGGGAATTTCGTGTCCTCGAGGACACGCAGGCCAATGCGTTCTGCCTGCCCGGCGGCAAGGTCGCCGTCTACACCGGCATCCTGCCGATCACCCGCGACGACGACGGACTGGCGGCCGTGCTCGGTCACGAGGTGGCCCACGCCGTGGCGCGTCACGGTGGCGAGCGGTTGAGCCAATCGCTGATCGTGCAGACGGGCCTCGGCGCGACCCAGGCCGCGCTCGCCAGCCGGGATCCGGTCGTGGTGCAGTCCGTGACCGCCCTGCTCGGGGCCGGCGCCTCCGTCGGCCTGCTGCTGCCCTGGAGCCGCGCCCAGGAATCCGAGGCCGACCACCTCGGGCTGATCTACATGGCCGAGGCAGGCTATCCGCCCAAGGCGGCCCGAGACCTGTGGGTCCGCATGAGCGCTAACTCGGGCGGCGGCAAGTCCCCTGAGTTCCTCTCGACCCACCCCTCGGACACCACCCGGATCGCCCAGATCGAGGGCTGGCTCCCCGAGGCCCAGAAGCACTTCCGTCCCCGGTAGGCTCCCCGACTCCACCATCCAGGGTGGGAAGGGCCGGTGTCCGGCCCCATGGGTCGCAGGCAGGGGTAGGAAGGTAATTTCACTAGATAAATCCCAGGTTTTTCCCTTGACAGGTCTTTTTGGCAACTGTACATTCGGCCCACAAGTGGGGCGAAGTGGGATGAAGTGGACCAAGAACCCCACCGGAGGGGGCAAGGGGGCACCCGTAGAAGGGGCCCCGCCAACATGTTCAGAGGGCGCTATCAGCACACGATCGACCCGAAGGGGCGGCTGAGCGTGCCGGCCAAGTTCCGGGACGCCCTCGCCCAGTACGGGGACCACGGCGGACAGCTGATCGTGGTGCCGAACGAGCACGCCCTGGAGGTGCACCCCCTGGAGGAGTGGCAGCGCATCGAGGAGAAGCTGAACTCGCAGCCGACCTTCGCCCCGGAGGTGCGGCAGCTCTCGCGCCTCTACATGTCGCGCGCGAAGGAGGCGGCGCTCGACGGCGCCGGCCGCATCCTGCTGCCGCCCGACACGCGCAAGCAGGCCGGGCTCGACAACCGGGACGTCACCCTGGTCGGCGGCGGCCGAAAGATGTTCGAGGTCTGGGACCGCGCGCGCTTCGACGAGTACGAGCGCACGCAGGGCGACTCGTTGCCGACGCTGTTCGAGAAGCTGTCGGCGTACGGAGTCTAGCGGTTCACGTTCCCGTCCTCGTGGACGAGGTCGCGTTTCTCCTGCGACCGCGGCACGGGGGCTGGGTGATCGACGGGACGGTGGGCATGGGAGGTCACGCGGAGGCGATGCTGGAGGGGAGCGGCGCGGACGTGCGCCTGCTCGGCCTCGACGCCGATCCCGGCGCTCTCGAGCAGGCTGCGGCGCGGCTCGGCCGGTTCGGTGACCGCGTGCGCCTGACCCACGCCACCTTCGCCGATCTCGAGACCGTGGCGGCCAGCCACGGCGTGGCCGAGGCCCGGGCGATCCTGCTCGACCTCGGCGTGTCCTCCTGGCAGCTCGACGCCTCCGGCCGCGGATTCTCGTTCCAGCGCGACGAGCCGCTCGACATGCGGCTCGATCCCACGCGGGGCGCGACGGCGGCCGAGCTGGTCAACGGGCTCGACGAGGCGGAGCTGGCCCGTCTGCTCCACGAGTACGGCGAGGAACGGTACGCGCGCCGCATCGCGCGCGTCATCGTTCGCCGCCGCCCGCTCGCCACCACCGGCGACCTCGTCGCCGCGGTGCGGGCGGCCGTTCCGCGCCAGGCCTGGCCGCGGCATCTGCACGTCGCGACGCGCACCTTCCAGGCTGTGCGCATGGCCGTGAACGATGAGCCGGGTGCCCTCCGGCGTGCCCTCGAGGCGGGGCCGCGATTGCTGGCCCACGGCGGGCGGCTCGGTGTCATCTCGTTTCATTCGGGCGAAGACCGCATGGTGAAGCAGACGTTCCGGACGCTCGGGCGCGCGGGCTACGCGCCGCTCGAGCCGTCGCCCCTGACGCCCGGGGACGACGAGGTGCGGGCCAATCCCCGCGCCCGGAGCGCGAAGCTGCGCGTGCTGGAGCGGCTGCCGTGACCAACCGTCAGCGACTGACCCGTGAGCAGGATCCTCGCGTGCGACGCTCGCTCGTCGCCACCCTCGTCGTCTGCGGGCTGCTCGTGATGGGCGCCCTCGGCGTGGTGGGCCTGCGCGTGCAACAGGTGCACCTGGCCTATCAGCTCGACCGGCTCAACCGCGAGCGGGCCGAGCTGCGAACCTCGCTGCGCCAGCTCGAGGTCGAGGTGGCCACGCTGCAGGCGCCCGGCCGCATCGAGTCGCGCGCGCGCCAGCTGGGCCTCGTGGCCCCCGATCGCGCCCAGGTACGCCTCGCCCGCGAGTACGCCGCGGACGGCACCGGCCTGGCCGCCGCGCACAAGAGCCGCGTGGCCGCGCTGCCCGACGACGGACTCGGAGCGCCCATCAGGTGACCCGCGCCGGCGAGCGGACGCGCGCAGCGGGGCGAAGCCGTTGAGCGGGCTTCGTGTGCGCGTGCTCGTCCTCGCCGGCATTCTCGCGCTGGCCTTCACGGGCGTCCTCGGCCGCCTGGGCTGGCTGCAGGTGGTCCGGCACGGCGAGCTGGCCGCGCTCGCCGAGCGCCAGTACTCCCGCACGGTGACGCTGCAGGCCCACCGCGGCCCGATCGTCGACCGTCAGGGCGCCGCGCTGGCGACGTCCAGCCCGGCCGAGTCGCTGTTCGCGCAGCCGCGCGCGCTCGGCGATCCCGTGCGCGTGGCCGCGCGCCTGGCCCCGCTGCTCGGGCTGCCCGAGCACGACATTCACGCCCAGCTCACCAGCGGGCGGCCGTTCGTGTGGCTGCGGCGCAAGCTGCCGCCGGCCACGGCCGCCGAGGTCAAGGCGCTGCGGGAGCAGGGCCTCGGCTTCCTGCCCGAGCCGCTGCGGCTCTATCCCAACCGCGAGCTGGCCGCGCACGTGATCGGCTTCGACGGCGTGGACGGCGGGCTCGAGGGCATCGAGCGGGCCTTCAACGACACGCTGTCGGGCACGCCGGGCAAGGCCGTGGTCGGCCGCGACGCGCTCGGCCGCGAGGTGGTGACCGAGGCCACGCTGCAGGCGCCCGCGCCCGGCCAGGGCGTGATGCTCACGCTCGATCGCACGATCCAGTACCTCGCCGAGCGGGAGATCGACGCCGCGTGGCGCCGCACGCAGGCCAAGGCCGCCATGGCCGTGGTGATGGACCCGCGCACGGGCGACGTGCTCGCCATCGCCATCCGCCCGACGTTCAATCCCAACGCGTTCCTGGACGTGCCCGGCAAGGACGTCTGGCGCAATCGCGCGGTGACCGATCCCTTCGAGCCGGGCTCGACGTTCAAGGTGATCCTGGCCGCCGCCGCGCTCGAGGAAGGCGTCGTGCGGCCGGACGATCGCATCTGGGCCGAGAACGGCCAGATCACGATCGCCCGGACCACCATCCACGACTGGAAGAAGTACGGCTGGCTGACCTTTGGCGAAGTGTTGCAGAACTCCTCGAACGTGGGTTCCATCAAGGTCGGGCTCACGCTGGGTCCGGACCGGTACTACCGCTACATGACCGCGTTCGGCTTCGGGGCGCCGACCGGCGTGGGCCTGGCGGGGGAGAGCCGCGGCCTGCTGCGGGAGCCGCGGCGCTGGTCGGCGCTCTCGCTGCCGACGATGTCGATCGGACAGGAAGTGTCGGTCACGGCGCTCCAGATGGTCGCGGCGTTCGGCGCCATCGCCAACGACGGTGTTCTGATGCAGCCCCGGCTGGTCCGCTCGCTGTTCGACGCCGAGGGGCGCGAGACGCGGCGGTTCGAGCCCACGCCGATCCGCCAGGTGGTCTCGCCGGAGACGGCGCGCACGCTCACACGGATGATGACGCAGGTGGTGGCGCAGGGCACCGGCCACAACGCGGCGATCGCCGGCTACGAGGTGGCGGGCAAGACCGGGACGGCGCAGAAGCTCGATCCGGCGACGCGCCGCTACTCGCGGAATCCCGGCGTGCTGTCCTTCGTCGGCTTCGCGCCGGCCGATGCGCCCCGGCTCGTGATGCTGGTGATGCTGGACGAGCCCAAGAACGAGAAGTGGGGCAGCGAGGCGGCCGCGCCGATCTTCTCGGCGATCGGCGGCGAGGTGCTGCGCTATCTCGACGTGCCGCCGCGGGACGCCGCGCCGCTGGCCATCGTGACCGGCCCCGTGGACGGCGTGGCCAGCCGCGTGCGCACCGCCGGCGCGCTGACGCCGGAGCCGGTGATCGCGGACGGCGTGCCGGTGATGCCGGAGCTGCGCGGTCGTACGCTGCGCCAGGCGCTGGCCACGCTGGCGCCGCTCGGTGTGGCCGTGCACCTCGCCGGCCGCGGCCGCGTGGTGGAGCAGAGCCCGGCGCCCGGCGCCCCCGTGGAAGCGGAGACGAACGTGCGGCTCACCCTGGTGGGCGCCGCCGCACGATGACATGCCCAGGCCATCCGAGCGCGACATGCGTACCCAAGACGTGCCCGTGAGCGTGCTACTCGACGCGCTTGACGACAAGCGGGTGATCGGCGCGCCGCCCGCGCGCGTGCGCGGCCTCACCGCGGACTCGCGCCGGGTGCAGGCCGGCGACTGCTTCGTGGCGGTGCCCGGCTTCAAGCAGGACGCGCGCCGGTTCGTGCCCGACGCGCTCGCGCGGGGCGCCGCGCTCGTCGTCACCGAGGGCGAGCCGCTGGCCGGCGTGGACGTCGCGCAGGTGCTGGTGCCCGCGGTGCGGCCGGCGATGGCGCGGCTGGCCGGCGCCTATCACGGCCACCCGTCGCGCGCGCTGACGCTGGTGGGGATCACCGGCACCAACGGCAAGACGACCACGTCGTACCTGGTCGACGCGCTGCTGCGCGCGCGCGGTCTGCGCACCGGCATCCTCGGCACCATCCAGTACGTGCTCGGCGACGAGGTGCGGCCGGCGAACCAGACGACGCCGGAGGCCATCGAGATCCAGTCGATGCTGGCCGAGATGCGCGAGCGCGGTGTCGGCGGCGTGGCCATGGAGGTCTCCTCCCACGCGCTGGCGCTCTCGCGCGTGGACGGCCTGGCCTTCGACGTGGCCGTCTTCACCAACCTCACGCAGGACCACCTCGACTTCCACGGCACGCTCGACGAGTACCGCCGCGCCAAGCGCCGGCTCTTCGAGCAGCTTGCCGCCTCACCCAAGCCGCACGCGACGGCGGTGGTCAACGCCGACGACGCCTCCGGCGCCGAGATGGTGCGCGACCTGGCGGTATCGACGCTGACCTTCGGGCTGAGCCGCGCCGCCGGCGTGCGCGCGCTCGAGCACGTCTCCGGGCTCGACGGCATCCGCATGACGGTCGAGACGCCGCGCGGGCGCCTCACGCTCGCCTCGCCGCTGATCGGCGAGCACAACGTGATGAACCTGCTGGGCGCCATTGGCGTCGGGCTCGCGCTCGGGTTGGAGCCCGCCGCGATCGCTGCCGCGCTGGCGCCGGTGACGACCGTGCCCGGCCGCTTCGAGCAGGTGAACGCCGGCCAGCCCTTCCTGGTGGTCGTGGACTACGCGCACACGCCCGATGCACTCGAGCGCGTGCTGGCGACCGCGCGCAAGATCACGCCGGGCCGCCTGGCCGTGGTGTTCGGCTGCGGCGGCGACCGCGACCGCACCAAGCGCCCGATCATGGGCGAGATCGCCGCGCGCCTCGCCGACCGCGCGTGGGTGACGTCGGACAACCCGCGCTCCGAGCGGCCGCAGGCCATCCTCGACGAGGTCGTGGCCGGCGTGACGCGCGTGTCCGGCGCCCGCGACCGCTACGTCGCCGAGGCCGACCGCAAGCTCGCCATCAGCGGCGCGCTGGCGTGGGCACAGGCGGGCGACACCGTCGTGATCGCCGGCAAGGGCCACGAGACCTACCAGATCATCGGCGCCGAGACGCTGCCCTTCGACGACCGCGCGGTGGCCCGCGAGATCCTGGCCGGGCGGGGGCGGCGCGCATGAGCCGGGCGACGCCGTTCACCGTGCAGGACATCGTGCGGGCCAGTCACGGCGCGCTCGTGGCGGGCGACCTCGGCATCCCGGTCACCGGCGTGTCGATCGACTCGCGCGCGCTCGCGGTGGGCGAGGCGTTCTTCGCCATCCGCGGTCACCGCCTGGACGGCCACGGCTTCCTCGCCGACGCCGCCGCGCGCGGCGCCGCGTGCCTGGTGGTGCATGCCCTGCCCGACGACGTGCCCGCCAACGTCCCGCTGGTTCTCGTCGAGGACACCACCCACGCCCTCGGGCGGCTGGCCGCCTGGCATCGCGGCCGCTTCACCATTCCCGTGGTTGCCGTCACGGGGAGCAACGGCAAGACGACCACGAAGGAGCTGACGGCCGGCGTGATGGCCACGCGCTGGAACGTGCTCAAGCCGGAGCGGTCGTTCAACAACCAGTGGGGCCTGCCGCTCACGCTCTTGCAGCTGACGCCCGAGCACCAGGCCGCGATGCTGGAGATCGGCTCCAACGCGCCCGGCGAGGTCGCCGCGCTGGCCGCGCTGGCCGCGCCCACCGTCGGCATCGTCACCACCGTCGCCGCCGTGCACACGGAGTTCCTCGGCTCGCTCGACGGCGTGCGCGAGGAGAAGGCCGGGCTGATCCGCGCGCTCGCCGCCGACGGTGTGGCGGTGCTGAACGCCGACGATCCCCGCGTGGCCGGCATGGCGCGCGACACGCGCGCGCGCGTGGTGACGTACGGCCGTGCGGGCACCGCGCACGTGCGCGCCGTCGGCGAGCCGGTGGACGACGAGCGCGGCCTCAGCTTCACGCTCGAGAGCGGCGGCGAGCGGCACGACGTCACGCTCGGGTTCGCCGGGCGTCACAACGTGACCAACGCCCTGGCCGCGGCCGCCGCCGGCGTGGCCCTCGGCATCCCGCTGGCTGATGTGGCCCGCGGCCTCGCGTCGGCGCGGCCAGTGGCGGGGCGCTGCGTGTGGCGGCAGGCCGGCGCCGTGGCGATCCTGGACGACACCTACAACGCCAGCCCGGTCTCCGTGCGCGCGGCGCTCGACACCGCCGCCGCGCACCGCCGCGGCCGGCGCCTGATCGTCGTGCTCGGCGACATGCTGGAGCTGGGCGGCATCGCCGACGAGGCGCACCGCGACGTGGGCCGCGCGGTGGCCGCGCTGCACGCCGACGAGTTCGTCGGTGTCGGCCGGGCCATGCAGCTCGCGGTGGAGACGGCCAAGGAAGCCGGACTCGCCGAGGCCCGGCACCTGATGACGTTCGAGGACACGGTCGCGCATCTGTTGAAGCGGCTCACGGCGGGCGACCTGGTGCTGGTCAAGGGCTCCCGGGGGATGCGGATGGAGCGCGTGGTGGACGCGCTCGTCGCGCGACTGGCCCGCTCGGGATCGCGCTCGGACGGGGAATGAGACCCAGGCATGCTCTACCTCTTCCTCGTTCCGCTGGCCAAGGACTACATCCTCTTCAACGTCTTCCGGTACCTCACGTTCCGGTCGTTCATGGCGCTCATCTCGGCGCTGGTGATCTCGCTGATCCTCGGCCCCTGGCTGATCGCGCGGCTCAAGCGGATGCAGTACGGCGCGGAGACGATTCGCGAGGACACGCCGGAGCGGCACCGGACCAAGAAGGGCACGCCCACGATGGGCGGCGTGGTGATCCTGGCCGCCATCCTCGGCTCCACGATCCTGTGGGCCAACCTCACCAACCGCTACGTGTGGGTGGTGATGCTGTCGGTCGCCGGCTTCGGGCTGATCGGCATGTGGGACGACTGGTCGAAGATCAAGAAGCGCAAGGGCCTGCGCGCGCGGGTGAAGTTCGGGCTGCAGATCGGCGTGACGCTGCTCGTGCTGCAGATCGTCTTCTGGCAGTCGGAAGCGAACTGGCAGCCGGTGCTGGCCATCCCCTTCTTCAAGGGCTGGCTGGTGAACCTCGGCTGGCTCTGGTTTCCGTTCGCCGCCCTCGTCGTCGTGGGCGCGTCCAACGCCGTCAACCTCACCGACGGGCTCGACGGGCTGGCCATCGGCCCGATCGTCATGGCGGGCGGCGCGTTCGGGATCATCGCGTATCTCACGGGCAACTTCCGGGCGGCCGACTATCTCAAGATTCTCAACGTCCGCGGCGCCGGCGAGCTGACGGTGTTCTGCGCGGCGCTGATCGGCGCGGCCGTCGGCTTCCTCTGGTTCAACTGCCATCCGGCCGAGGTGTTCATGGGCGACGCCGGCTCGCTGGCGCTGGGCGGCGCGATCGGCACGCTGGCCGTGCTCACGAAGGCCGAGCTGCTGCTGCCGCTCATCGGCGGGCTCTACGTGGTCGAGGCGGTCTCGGTCATCCTGCAGGTCGCCTCGTTCAAGCTGACCGGGCGCCGCATCTTCCGCATGGCGCCGCTGCACCATCACTACGAGCTGACGGGCTGGCCGGAGCCGAAGATCGTCGTGCGCTTCTGGATCGTGTCGTTCGCGCTGGCGCTGCTCGCGCTGACCACCTTGAAGCTGCGGTGAGCCACCGAGCGTGATCGTCCACGACTACGAGGAGGACACGGAGTTGGCGACGCGGGGCAAGGGCTGGCTGCGATCGCTGGCGGGCCGCCGGGTGACCGTGATCGGGCTGGCCAAGAGCGGCCTTGCCGCCGCGCGGCTGCTGCATGCGGCCGGCGCCGACGTGACCGGCGCCGACGCCAAGCCCGTGGAGGCCCTCGGCCGCGAGGCCGCCACGCTGCGCGATCTCGGCGTGCGCCTGACGACCGACGGCGCCGCCGCCGCGGAGGGCGCGGCGCTCGTGGTCT
>JBKPRI010000212.1:0-11031 GCA_046734515.1 Candidatus Methylomirabilota bacterium
CCGACGCCGGAGAACGCGATGCTCAGCGCCAGCCCGCGCCGGCGCACGAACCAGTTGGGCAGGAAGAACGAGTGGCCGGTGTAGGCCAGGCACACGCTGCCGCCGCCGACGAGCACGCCGAGCGTGGCGTAGAGGTGCCACGGGCGCGTCACGAAGGGCGCCAGGAACAGCCCGGCGGCGACCGCCGCCACGCCCACTTCCATCTGCAGGCGGGGCCCGTAACGGTCCATCAGCTTGCCGAGCGAGGGGCTCAGGATCGCCGAGATCAGGAAGCCGAAGGAGAAGGCGCCGGCGGTGACGCCGCGCTCCCAGCCGAACTCGTCGAGGATCGGCGGAAAGAGCAGCGAGAACGACGTGCGCGCGTTGACGCCGAGACCCATGGTGACGAAGGCGACGGCGATCACGACCCAGCCGTAGAAGAAAGGCAGGCGCACTACCGAGCGATCAGGTTCTGCGGCGGCTCACCGCGCGCGACGCGCTCGATGTTGGCGGCGATCATGCCGGCACGCGCCTCCAGCATCCCCTCGGTCCAGCCGGAGACGTGTGGGGTCATCAGCACGCTGGGCAGCTCGTGGAACGGCCGGTGCGCCGGCGGCGTCGGCTCGGAAGTCTTCGGGTAGCGGTACCAGACATCGAGCGCGGCGCCGCCGAGCCTGCGGTCGGCGAGCGCCTGGTAGAGCGCGTCCTCGTCCACGATCTCCCCGCGCGCCACGTTGACGAGCATCGCGCCGCGCTTCATCCGCCCGAGCTCGCGCGCGCCGAGCAGCCCGCGCGTCTCGGGGCTGAGCGGCAGCGTGATGACGAGGTAGTCCGCGCGGGCCAGCACGTCGTCGAGCGCCTCGGGCCCGCGGACGAGCACGCCGGCCTCGGGCGCCGGCGTGCGCCGGGTGGCCAGCACCGTCATGTCGAAGGCGCGCGCGCGCCGGGCCAGCGCCTGGCCGATGTGTCCGTAGCCGAGGATCCCGAGCGTCTTGCCGGCCAGCTCGGGCCACGGCGGTGGCGGCGGCACGCCCACGGCCCACTGGCTTTCCCACGTTCCCCGACGCAGCGCAGCGTCGAGGCGGCCGAACTGCCGCGCCAGCGCCAGCATCGCGCCGAGCGCGTACTCCGCGATGCCGACCTCGTGGCCGTACACGTTGGCCAGCGCGGTGGAGGCGCCCACCGCCGCGCGATCGATGCGATCGAGCCCAGCGCCGGGGACCTGTACGAGCTTCAGCCGCGTGGCTGCCGTCGCCATGTCCCGTGTGAACGCGAGCGTCACGAGCACGTCCACATCTGCGAGCTTGCCCGCGATGCCCGCCTCGTCGCTGACGATCACCTCGCAGGGCACGGCCAGGCGCGCGCGGACGGCGGGCTCGAGCGTGGCGGCGAAGGTGCCGGCGAAGGCGACTTTGAGCACTCCGGCATGGTGCGTCAGCCGGCGCACGGCGTCAATTACGTGCGAGGTAACCTCACTCGATCACCTGGTCGGCGAGCAGCACCAGCGGCCGCGGCACGGTGAGCTCGAGGCTCTTCGCCGTCTTGAGATTGACGGCGAGCAGGAACCGGTTCGGCTCGCCGATCGGCAGCTCCGCCGGCTTGGCGCCGCGCAGGATCTTGTCGACGTAGAGCGCCGCGGACCGGAACAGGTGCGGAAAGCTGGGCGAGTACGACAGCAGCCCGCCGGCCTGCACGTACTCCGGCGTGCCGTGCATCGTCGGCAGCTTGTGCGCGATGGCCAGCTCGACGATGCGCTCGCGCTCCGGGAAGAAGCGTGGGCTGCCGATGACGAAGACGGCCTGCGCGCGCTTGCGGCTCATCGACGCGAACGCGGCCGGCAGGTCGGCCACGCTCCGGATGCCTTCGTCCTCGAGGCGGACGTCGGCGGCGCGTGCGGCCTGCTCGAGCTCTCGCCTGATGGGGACCGAGCCCACGTTCTCCCGATCCCACAGCACGGCGAGCCGGGACAGCTGGGGTAAGCACGTCCGGAGCACCTCGAGGCGCTTGCCCGGCAGGCCCGCGCTGAGGCTGCTGACGCCGGTGACGTTGCCGCCCGGGTGGCCGAGGCTGCTGACGAGACCGAGCCTCACGGGGTCGTCCCCCGTGGCCATCACGATGGGGATGTCCGCCGTCGCCCGCCGCGCCTCCTGCACCGCCGCCACGCCGCCGGTGGCGATGACGGCCACCTTCAGCCGTACGAGCTCCTGGGTCAGGGCCGGAAGGCGCTCGAACTTCCCGCCCGCGAACCGGGTGGCGAACGTGATGTCGCGGTCCTCGACGTAGCCGAGGTCGCGCAGCTCGTCGCGAAACGCCGCCCACCACTCCAGCCGCTCGCCGGCGTCGAGCAGGCCGACCACGGGCAGCTTCGTCTTGGGCGCCGTCGGGGACTCCCGGCGGCAGGCCGATCCCAGCAGGAGCCCGAACGTGCCCGCGAGCGCACGGCGTCGGCTGATCACCATGGCCCGTAGAGTACAGCGGCCTTCACGCCGGCGTCTGCGGATCGAGCACGTCGCGCAGGCCGTCGCCGAGCAGGTTCAGGGCCAGCACGGTCAGCATGATCGTCAGCCCGGGGAAGATCGACACGTGGGGCGCCGTGCGCAGGAAGTCGCGCGCCTTGGCCAGCATGGTGCCCCACTCCGGCGTGGGGGGCTGGGCGCCGAGGCCGAGGAAGCCGAGGTACGCCGCCGACAGGATGGCGGTCGCGAACATCAGCGTGGACTGCACGAGCAGCGGCGGCAGGCAGTTCGGCAGCGCGTGGCGCAGCAGCAGGCGCCCCTCGCCGGCGCCGGCGGCGCGCGCGGCCTCCACGAACGGCTGCGTCTTCACGCGCAGCACGGCGGCCCGCGTGAGGCGCGCGTACAGCGGCACCTGCGCCACGCCGATCGCCAGCATCGCGTTGCCGAGGCCGGGACCGAAGATGGTGATGACCACGATCGCCAGCAGGATGGTCGGGAACGAGAGCAGCACGTCGACCGCGCGCATGACGAGGCGATCGGGCCAGCCGCCGCGCCAGGCGGCCAGCGCGCCCAGCGGCACGCCGCCCACCATGGCCAGGCCGACCGAGACGAACCCGATGGTGAGCGAGATGCGCGCGCCCCAGATCGTGCGCGAGAGCACGTCGCGCCCGAGGCTGTCGGTGCCGAAGAGGTGCACGCGCGAGGGGCCCTGGAGGTTGGCGCCGAGCGCGATGGCCTCGGGATCGTAGGGCGCCACCCACGGCGCCAGCAGCGCGGCCAGCGCAAAGGCGAGCGCGACGGCGGCGCCGAAGCGCGCGCCGGTGTGGCGGGCGAGGCGGCGCAGCGCCACCATCACTCGGCCCGCACGCGGGGATCGAGCATCCCGTACGAGAGGTCGGTCATGAGATTGACGATGACGACGGCGGCGGCGAAGACGAGGATGGCGCCCTGCACGGCCGGGTAATCGCGCTGCGAGATGGCGTCGATCAGGTAGCGCCCGACGCCCGGCCACGCGAAGACGGTTTCCGTGAGAATCGCGCCGCCGAGCAATCGCCCGAACTGGTCTCCCAGCACCGTGACGACCGGGATCAGCGCGTTCTTGAGCGCGTGCTTGACGACCACGAGCCGCTCGGGCAAGCCCTTGGCGCGCGCGGTGCGCACGAAGTCCTGGTTGAGCACCTCCAGCATCCCGGAGCGCGTCTGGCGCGCGAGCACCCCGGCGCCGAAGAGACCGAGGCTCAGCGCCGGGAGCACGAGGTGGCGCAGCGTGCCGGTGCCGCCGGCGGGCAGCCACTCCAGGCGCACCGAGAAGAGCAGGATCAGCAGCAGGCCGGACCAGAAGATCGGCGTGCTGATGCCGGCCAGCGCCAGCGCCGTGGCCGCGTAGTCGATGACGGACGCGCGGCGCACCGCGCTCACGATGCCGGCCACGCCGCCGATCACGATGGCGACCAGGATGCCGGCCACCGCCAGCTCCAGCGTGCGCAGGAAGCGCTCGGTCAGCTCGGGCAGGATCGGCGTGGAGGTCGTGATCGAGCGGCCGAAGTCGCCGCGCACCAGGCCGCCGACATACGTGGCGTACTGCACGGGCAGGGGATCGTTCAGCCGCCATTTCGCGCGCAGCTCGTCCACGATCTGCTCGGTGGCGAAGTCGCCGGCCAGCAGTCGCGCGGGATCCCCGGGGATCAGGCGGACGATGGCGAACACGAGCAGGCTGACCGCGAGCAGCGTCGGGATGCCGGTGACGAGCCGGCCGAGGATCAGGCGCGCCAGCCGCTAGTCCTCGAAGTGGGCCAGGTGCAGCGACTGGATGGACTCGAGCGGGTTCCACTCCACGCCCTTCAGCGTCCGCTTCGCCGCCCAGATCTGCGGCTCGCCGTAGAGCCAGAGCGCGGGCATCTCGTCCATCAGGATCTCCTGCATGCGCTGCAGGGCCTCCAGCCGCTTCTTCGTGTCGAGCGTGCCCTGCTCGAACGTGAGCAGCCGATCGAACTCCTCGTTCTTCCAGAACGACAGATTGTTGCCCTTGGGACGCCAGAAGGCCGAGCCGAAGTCCTGGATGGCGCTGTCGATGTCGCCGTTGACCGAGCGCCAGCCGAACAGCGTGGCCTGCAGCGTGTTCTTTTCGACGGGCTGGGCCCCCATCTGCGAGAGCGTGCCCCACTCGAGGTCCACGACCTTCATCGTCACGCCGACCTGCTTGAGGAAGCCCTGGACGGCCTCCATGACCTGGCCGGAGAGCAGATAGCGCCCGGGTGAATGATGCACGGTGAGCGTGACGTTCGTGGCTCCGGCCTCCTTCAGAAGTGCGCGGGCCTTCTCCGGGTTGTAGCCGTAGTGATCGAACTTGTCGGTATAGCCATAGCTGCCGACGGGTCCCGGCGAGTGCAGCGCCTTGGCAGTGCCCGCGAAGATGTTCTTCACGATCGCCTCGCGGTCGATCGCATAGTAGAGCGCCTGGCGCACGCGCTTGTCCTTGAGCGGATCCTTCTGGGTGTTCAAGTAGAGCCAGATCACGCGCGCCGAGGGCGGCGTGGACACGAGCAGGCTCGCGTTCTTGGCCAGACGGGTCGCCTCTTGCGGTGGGACGTGGAAGATGAGGTCGACGTCGCCGCTCTCCAGCGCCAGCATGCGGGCGCTCTGGTCGGGGTAGGGCTTGCTCACGATCGCGCGCAGCTTGGGCTTGCCGCCCCAGTACTGCTCGTTGGCCTCCAGCCGGACTTCCTGGCCGCGCTTGTGGTGGACGAGCTTGAACGGCCCGGTGCCGACGGGCGCGGTGTGTACGTTGTCGTCGCCGGTCTTCTGCACCTGCGTGGGGCTGTAGACCACGATCCAGTGGTAGCCGAGCGAGTTGATGAGCGGCGCGAACGGCGCCTCGGTGGTGAGCTTGAGCGTGTGCTCGCCCGTGACCTCGATGCCGGTCACCATGGCCAGCGTGGCCTTGCCGATCGAGTGCTTGCGGAAGCGCTCCAGGTTGAAGCGCAGGGCCTCGGCGTTGAAGGGCGTGCCGTCGGTGAACTTCACGTTCTTGCGCGTGGTGAGCGTCCACGACTTGCCGTCCTTCGACTGCTGCCACGACTCGACGAGCCAGGGGACCACCTTGCCGTCGGGCGTCAGGCGCACGAGCGGCTCGGACACCTGGTTCAGGATCCCGCCGTTGTGCAGGCCGGTGGCCTTGTGCGTGTCGAAGATGGGCACGTCGGTGGGCATGCCGATCACCAGCGTGTCCTTGGCTGCCGGCGCGGTGCCGACGACGACCAGCAGCATCACGCCGGCCAGGGCCACCACCAGCCGCCGCATCCGCGTCCGCAGCGCGCGCGCCTTCTTCGTCATGCCTTCCGCTGCGCCAGGTAGTGCTCGGCGATGTCGATCGGCGTGGCGAACCAGACGTCGCCCTTGCCGAGGATGTGCTCGAGCAGGCGCGCGACCATCCGCATGCGCGAGGGACGGCCGATCACCTGCGGATGCCCCATGAGGTTGAAGAAGCCGCGCTCCTCGTAGGCGCCGTCGAACTCTTCCTTCCAGACCTCGAAGACGTCCTCCTGGCTGCGGATGCCGGTGCCCACCTGCGGCACCGCACTGAAGCCGAAGAACGGCCAGTCGTTGTTGCACCACGCGGTGGGCAGCTCGACCAGCTCGCCGTACTTCGTCTTGTGGCAGTAGGGCAGGTCGGCGTCCATGAGGTTCGAGTGGTAGGTGAAGCCGTGCTTCTTGAGCAGATCCATCGAGTCCTTGGACGGATCGGCCGACGGCAGCCGCGAGCCCTTGGGCCGGAGGTCGAGCACCTTCTTGAAGATGTCGAGCGACTTCAGCAGCAGCGCCTCTTCCTCCTCGGCGCCGCCCTTGAGAAAAAAGGGCTTCTCGTGCAGGTGGCCGTGGTGGCCGATCTCGTGCCCGCGCTTGACGATGTCGCGGCAGATGTCGGGATAGCGCTCGACGATCCACGTGGGGATGAACCAGCACACCTTCAGGTTGTAGCGATCCAGCACGTCCAGAATGCGGGGCGCGCCGGTCTTGGGTCCGTAGGCGCCCATGCTCATGGTGAGCGGCCGGTCGGCCAGCGCCGCGTCGCGGTGGATCCATGGGCTCTCGCCGTCGAGATCGAACGACAGCGCCACCGCGCACCGCTTGCCCTTGGGCCACGTGATCGTCTGTGCCATGTGGGGACGGCCTCCGATGCGGACGGTGATACCGTCTCGCCCGGAACCTGTCAAGCGAGGTAGGCGTCGAGGTCGATCGCCTCCGCGCCCGGCACGCGCTTGCGCTCGAATTCGGCGCGCCGCGCGAAGGGCGCGGTGGCGTCGATGCCGAGCCGGCCCCAGTGATCGTGGTGCGGATCGCGATAGAACGACGGGACCTCGGGCAGGATCAGCACGTCCCGATCGGGGCGCGAGCGCGTGAGCACGGCCCACATCACGTCGTTCATGTCGTAGATGTTCACGTCCTCGTCGACGACCGTGCACGTCTTGGCCCACGTCGGCTCGGCGCCGAACACGGCCATCAGGACCTGCCGCGCGTGACCCTCGTACTGCTGGCGGATCTTGACGACGGTGTGGAGGACGAACGGCTGGCAGGTGACGTCGAGGATGCCGGGCAGCACCGCGCTCACGCGCTGGTAGATGTTGGCCGCGACCGATAGCTCGAGCGTCAGCACTTCCTCGGGCGAGCCGCAGTTGATGCTGTGGAAGATGGCCTGCGGGCGCATCGTGACGCCGAGCACCTCGAAGACGGCGTTGTCACCGATCGGCACGTAGTAGCCCATGAACTCGCCGAAGGGTCCTTCGGGGCGCCGTACGCCCGGGAGGAAGCGGCCTTCCACGACGATCTCGGTGGAGGCTGGCACTTGCAGGTCTATGTGCCGGCACGGGCGCATGTCGAGCGGCCGGCCCGCGAGGCGCGCGGCCACCTCGAGCTCGTCCACCTCGTACGGCACCGGTGCGGCCGCGGCCAGGAAGACCTGCGGGGGCGGGCCGATCAGCATCGCGGCCTCGAGCGGCCGCCCCTGGGCCTGGGCCTTCTCGTGGTAGAGCGTGAGGTGATGACGCGGCGCCAGCCGCACGCGCAGCTCGTCGTCGCTCACGTACATCGAGCGGTGGAAGGACAGGTTCGGCACCCCGGTGTCCGGCTCGCGCGCCAGGAAGATCGCCGAGGTGAAGTAGGGCGCACCATCCCGCTCGGCGTACGTGAGCAGCGGCAGGTCGCTGAGCCGCGCGTCGACGAGATCGGGCGGCATCGGCACCTCGCGCTTCAGCGGTCCCGCCGCGGGCGCTGCGACGCTGGCCAGCTCGTTCCAGCGGCGGCAGAAGTCGCCGGGCGCGATGCCGAGGATCTCGGCCAGGCGCTCGCGGCTGCCGTAGATGTTCGTCAGCACCGGCAGCGCCGTGCCGCTGACCTGGTGGAACAGGATCGGCTTGCCGAGCCTGCGCTGCGCCGCCTGGGTGACCGCGGCCAGCTCGTGGCGGGCCTGCACCGGGCGCTTCACCTCGAGGACCTCACCACGGGCTCGCAGCCGCTCCATGTACTCGCGCATGGCTCTCCTCAGGCCTGGGGATAGATCGTGAGCTCGACGAGGTTGTCGTCGGGGTCGCGGAAGTAGACGCTGGTCGACACGCCGCGCGCGCACGTGCGCGGGCCCGGGCCGGCCTCGACGGCGATGCCGTTGCGCGCGAGCAGGTCGAGCACCTCCTGCACGGTGCCGTCCCAGACGAGGCAGAAGTCCGCGCCGCCCACGCTGGGCTTCCGGGCGCCCAGATAGCCCGGGCGCGCCGGCCAGTCGTGGGCGTGGACGTTGATCTTCTGCGTCGTGCCGATGCGGATGGTCGGCATCGGCGGCCGGCCGCCGGGGCGAGGCTCCGAGCCGATCTCGAAGCCGAGGCGGCGATAGAAGTCCAGCGTCCGCTCGACATCGCCGACGACCATGACCCAGTGATCGATCGAAGCCACGCCCATCGCGGCACCTCCCGGCGCCGCCGTGCCGGGCGCCGGGCCTAATGATAGACTGCCGCCAACGCCGCCGACCTCGAAGGAGGCCCGCCGATGCTCTCACGCGACGACAACGAGCGGCTCACGCGTGTCGGTCCTTCCACCCCCATGGGCGCCACGCTGCGGCGCTACTGGATGCCGGCGCTGCTCGCCCGCGAGCTGCCCGAGCGCGACGGCGCGCCCGTGCGCGTGCGGCTGCTCGGCGAGGACCTCGTGGCATTCCGCGACACGCACGGCCGCGTGGGGCTGCTCGACGAGTTCTGCCCGCACCGCCGCGCGTCGCTCTTCTTCGGGCGCAACGAGGACTGCGGGCTGCGCTGCGTCTACCACGGCTGGAAGTACGACACCGACGGCCGCTGCGTGGACATGATGAACGAGCCGGCCGAGGCGCAGTTCACCGACAAGATCGCCATCACGGCGTATCCCACGCTGGAGGCGGGCGGCGTGATCTGGGCGTACCTGGGCGCGCCCGAGCGTCAGCCGGCGCCGCCGTCGTTCGCGTGGACGCGCGTGCCGGCCAGCCACATCACGGTGTCGAAGGTGATCCAGGAGAGCAACTGGCTGCAGGGGCTCGAGGGCGGCATCGATACCTCGCACGCGCCCATCCTGCACCGTCTGCTCACGAACGACTCCAAGCGCCCCGGCTTCAAGCCGGACAATCCGTTCGTGCGCGGCAAGGCGCCCAGACTCGAGCTCGACGTCACCGACTACGGCTATCGCTACGCCGGCGTGCGGCCGCTGGACGAGGCGAGCATCCACGTGCGGACCTATCACTTCATCCTGCCGTTCCACCAGATCCGCCCGTCTCGCTCGGAGGGCGGGGTGCCGCTGGTGGCCGGCCACATCTGGGTGCCGATCGACGATGAGAACACCATGGTCTACAACTGGGAATACAGCGTGACCGAGCCGCTCACCGACGAAGACCGTCTCGAGCGGCGCCTCGGCAACGGCCCGCACGACGTCGACCAGAAGACGTTCCGCTCGATCCGCAACCGCCAGAACAATTACCTGCTCGACCGCCACGTGCAGAAGACCGAGAGCTTCACCGGCATCGACGGCATCAACACGCAAGATCGCGCCATCCAGGAAGGCATGGGCCCCATCGTCGACCGCAGCCGCGAGCATCTCGGCCCGGCCGACCGCGCGATCATCCAGGCGCGCCGGCTGCTGCTGGAGGCGGTGAAGACCGTCGCCGACGGGGGCACGCCCCGCGGGGTCGAGCCGACGTACGCCGGGCTCGCCGCCGCCGAGGCCGTCATGCCCAAGGGCACCGACTGGCGCGACGCCGAGCTGCCGGCCGGCTCGCAGATCGCCCAGACCGTCTAGGCGCGTGCTCGTCTGGCTGATCGCGGCGCTGCTTGCGGCATGGGCGCCCTTAGCGCACGCCGAGGACGTCTGGGAGGCGATGCGCGCGCCGGGCAGCGTGATCATCGTGCGCCACGCCTACGCTCCCGGTGCCTTCGACCCGCCCGACGCCCGGCTGGAAGACTGCTCGACCCAGCGGAATCTCGACGACAGCGGAAAGGCGCAGGCCAAGCGGCTCGGCGAAGCGTTCCGCGCGCACAACGTCAGCGTCGGACGCGTGCTGTCGAGCCCGCGGTGCCGGTGTCTCGAGACCGCGCGGCTGGCGTTCAAGGACCCCGAGCCATGGCCCGTGCTGCAGGGCGGGCGGCCGAACTCGGAGGCGCTGCGCACCTCGATCACGCAGATCAGGAAGGCCATGGCCGAGCACCGGGAGGGCCCGCCGCTGGTGCTGGTCACCCACGGCTTCGTCATCACGGGCTTGACCGGTCTCGACGTGCGTATGGGCGCGTTCGTCGTCATGAAGCGGGGCGCCGATGGCGCCCACACGGTCGCCGGCCAGCTCTACGTCGAGTAGCGGCTCACCGGACGCTCAGTCGAACGTGAGCACGGTGCGCGCGACCTCGCCGGCCTTCATCGCACGGAAGGCCTCGTTGATGTCCGCCAGCTTTCCGCGGCGCGACACCATCTCGTCCAGCAGCAGGCGGCCCTGGCGATAGAACTCGAGGTAGCGCGGGATGTCGATGCGGAAGCGGTTGGAGCCCATGCGCGAGGTCTGCACCTTGCACTCGGGGCGGATGGCCATCCAGGGGAACTCGATCATCGCGTCGGGCGGCAGCACGCCGACGATCGTGGCGGTGCCGCGGATGGCCAGGCTCTCGATGGCCTGGCGCACGAGCGTGGCGTTGCCGAAGGCCTCGAACGCGTGTTCGACGCCGGCGTTGCGCGTGAGCGCGCGGATCGACTTGACCGGATAGTCCTTGGCGCTGTTGATCGTGTGGGTCGCGCCGAGCCGCCTGGCCATCTCCAGCTTGGAATCGAACTGGTCCACGCCGATGATCTGGCTGGCGCCGCCGATGCGCGCGCCCTGCACGATGGCCAGGCCGACCCCGCCGCAGCCGAAGACCGCCGCCGTCTGTCCCGCCTCGAGCCCTGACGTCCGCAGCGCGGCGCCGACGCCCGTGAGCACGCCGCAGCCGACCAGCGCGGCGCGATCGAGCGGCAGGTCGGCGTCGATCTTCACGACCGAGTTCTCGTGCAGCAGCATGCGCTCGGCGTAGCTCGAGATGCCGATGAACTGGCGCAGCGGCGC
>JBKPRI010000213.1:0-5566 GCA_046734515.1 Candidatus Methylomirabilota bacterium
CCGCTGCCCTACACGCTGGCGCGCCGCGTGCTCGAGGACGCCGGTCTTCGCTTCTGCCGCGAGGTGGTGGCCGCGAGCGTGGACGAGGCGGTCGCCGCCGCCGAGGGCCTCGGCTATCCGGTCGTCGTCAAGGCGGACGCCGCCGGCCTCACGCACAAGACGGAGGTCGGCGGCGTCGTGCTCGACGTGCGCGACGCCGCCGGGGTGCGGGCGGCCTGTGTCACCCTCCGCGGGCGCGCCGGCGCCGCGCGCTTCGTCGTGCAGGAGCGGGTGGCGCCCGGGGTCGAGCTCCTGCTCGGCGCGCGTCGCGACGAGGTGTTCGGGCCGGTGGTGGTCGTCGGCGCCGGCGGCGTGCTGACCGAGACGGTGCGCGAGGTGTCGGTGCGCCTGGCCACGCTCGGCCAGGGCGAGGCGGAGGCGATGCTCGACGAGGGCGTGCTGCCGCGACTGCTGGCCGGGCCCCGCGGGCTGCGGCCGGTCGCCCGCGCGCCGCTCGTGGCGGCGATCCACGCGGTGGCCGCCCTCATGCTGGCCGAGCCGCGGCTCGTCGAGATCGACGTCAACCCGCTCATCGCGGCCGGCGCCGATGTGGTCGCGGTGGACGCGCTCGTGATCTAGACGAGCAGGGGCACCTTGGCCTTGGCGTAGGTGAGCTTGTGCTTCACCAGGCCGCCCTCGACGTGCAGGATGTCGAGGCCGCGCCAGCCCGCCGCCCCGCGCTTCGTCTCGAGGTGACACACCCAGCGGATGAGGGCCTTGCCGGCGGCCGCGTCCACGAAGAGGTCCTCGGTCTCGAAGCGCATCTTGCCGAAGTCGCCGCGGAACTGCGGCACGAAGGCCGCCCGGATGGCCGCCTTGCCCCGGCTGATCACGCCGGTGAATTCCTCGTAGACGGCGTCCTCGGTCATGAGGGCCAGCACGCCCTCGAGGTCGTTGGCGTTGAAGCACTCGGTGAAGCGGATCACGAGGTCGGCAAGCGTTGCGCGATCCATCGCGCTGTCTTATACCATGGGGGGCCATGGCCGAGCTCTTCTACCTGACGGACGAGCAGCGGATGATCCGCGACCTCGCGCGCAAGATCGCGCGGGAGCGTGTCGCGCCGCACGCCGCGCACTACGACGAGACGGAGACGTACCCCGAGGAGTCGATCAAGGCGATCGTCGAGTCCGGGCTCTACGCGATCTGGGTGCCGGAGGCCTACGGCGGCAACGACCTGGGGTGCCTGGCGCTCTCGCTGGTGGTCGAGGAGATCGCGTGGGCATGCGCGGCCACGGCCACGCAGTACCTCGACCAGCCGCTCGGCGGCCTGCCCATCTTGCTGGCCGGCACCGAGGCGCAGAAGAAGAAGTACCTGCCGCGCCTGGCCACCGGCGACATGCTCGCCGCCTACTCGCTCTCCGAGCCGGGCGCCGGCTCGGACGCCGCCGGGCTCAAGACGACGGCGGTGCGCCGCGGCGACCACTACGTGCTCAACGGCTCCAAGCAGTGGTGCACCAACGGCGATCACGCCGACGTCATCACAGTCTTCGCCACGGTCGATCCCTCCAGGCGGGCGAAGGGCGTCACCGCGTTCCTCGTCGAGAAGGGCACGCCGGGCTTCGAGGTGGGCAAGAAGGAAAAGAAGCTGGGCATCCGCGCCTCGCCCACGGTGGCGCTGCACTTCACCGACTGCGCGATCCCCGTCGAGCAGCGGCTCGGCGCCGAGGGCGAGGGCTTCAAGATCGCCATGTCGACGCTCGACCTCACGCGGCCGGCCACCGGCTCGATGGCGGTGGGCATCGCGCAGGCGGCGCTGGACGCCGCCGTCGGGTACGCCAAGGAGCGTCAGCAGTTCGGCCAGCCGATCGCCGCCTTCCAGGGCATCCAGTTCATGCTGGCCGACATGGCGATGGCCACGCACGCCGCGCGCCTGATGGTGCACCACGCCGCGCGCCAGGTGGACGCCGGCCTGCGCGGCAACACGCTGGAGGCCTCGATGGCCAAGTGCACGGCCGGCGACGCCGCCATGAAGGTGGCCACGGACGCCGTGCAGGTCTTCGGCGGCTATGGCTACACGCGCGAGTTCCCGGTGGAGCGCTTCATGCGCGACGCCAAGATCATGCAGATCTACGAGGGGACCAACCAGATCCAGCGCGTGATCATCGCCAAGGAGCTGCTCGGGTGAGACGGCCACCGGGGCTCGTCCTCGCCGTGGCCCTGGTGCTGACCGTCGCCACCGCGGCCGCCGCGCAGAACGTCTACGTCGATCACAAGTTCGCCAGGGATCTGATCACTGCCATCAACGCACGCACCGTCGAGGCGCGCGCCGCGCTCGTCCACCCCAAGGCGCGTCCCTGCATCACCGGTGACGTCGGGGAGTGGTGGCGCGACTCCGTGCTGCGGCAGGGACGGCCGCCGGTGCCGCCGGCCTCCACGTGGAAGATCACGCCGCTGTCGTCGGACGATGCGCAGGCAGCGTCCGACCGCTTCGACTGGCTGGTCACCCCGACCCACGTGCTGCAGCTCGACATCACCGACGCGCCGTCGAGGTCGCGGACGCTGCTGTTCCGGCTGGTGCGGGAAGGCGGGCGGTGGGTCGAGGTCGTCCCCTGCGCGAAGCCCGAGACCGTGGTGGCCATGCGCGCGGTGCGGGCCGAAACCGCCCGGCGGGCGGAGCGTGCGAAGGCGCTGGCGGCGTCCACGTGGCCCGAGCTGCGTGAGCGTGTACTGCAGCTCTACCGCAGCGGCGACCGCATCGAGGCCTACAAGACGTACGCCCGCGAGTCGGGCGAGGACCTCACGATCGCCCGGGAAGTCGTGGACGTGCTCGCCGAGGGCGATCGATGATTCGCGCGGACACGGTCGGCAGCCTGCTGCGCCCGCCCTATCTGGTCAAGGCGCGCGAGGCGTTCGAGGCCGGGCGGTCGAGCGCGGCCGAGTTCAAGCGCGTCGAGGACCGGGCGGTGGACGAGGCCGTCCAGCTCCAGGAGGCGTGCGGGCTCGACGTCATCACCGACGGCGAGCTGCGGCGCTACGCGTTCTTCGGCCACCTGATCGACGCCGTCGAGGGGTTCGACAAGTTCGGCGGCTGGGCCATTCCGTTTCACGACGAGGCGGGCGGCGAGCTGGTCTTCAAGCGACCGGTCGTCGTGGACAAGCTGCGCTGGCGGCGCAGCATGTGCGGCGAGGAGTTCACCTACCTGCGGGCGCGCACCACCCGGCCGACCAAGGTCACGCTGATCAGCACGCAGCAGGCGGCCGCCTACTACGATCCGCAGAAGTCGGCCGGCGCCTACGCCACGCGCGACGCCTATCTCGCCGACGTCGTCGACCTCACGCGCCGGGAAGTCGAGGAGCTGATCCGGCTCGGCTGCACCTACGTGCAGATCGATGCGCCGCAGTACGCCGCCCTGCTCGATCCCACGCTGCGCGAGGGGTACCGCCAGCGCGGCAGCGATCCCGACCGCCTGATCGACGCGTGCATCGAGATGGACAACGCGGTGATCGCCAGTGCGCGCGGGGTCACGTTCGCCCTTCACATCTGCCGCGGCAACAACCGCTCGATGTTCTACGCCGCCGGCGGCTACGAGCCGATCGCCCGCGTGTTCGCCAGGAGCCGCTTCCAGCGCTTCCTGCTCGAGTACGACGACGAGCGCTCGGGCGGCTTCGAGCCGCTGCGCGCGGTGCCGGCCGACCGCGAGGTCGTGCTGGGCCTGCTGACCACCAAGAAGCCACGCGTGGAGTCGGTCGACGAGCTGCGCGCCCGCCTCACCGAGGCGGCCAAGCACCTGCCGCTCGACCGGCTGGCGCTGAGTCCGCAGTGCGGCTTCGCGTCCACGATGGAAGGCAACCGCATCTCGCCCGACGACCAGCGTGACAAGCTCCGCCGCGTGGCGGAGACCGCGCGCCTGGTGTGGGGCGTGTGATCCGGCTCGCGTGATCCAACTTCGCTCAGGAGGATGCTCATGAGACGACTCGCCTGGATGCTGGTTCTCGCCCTGCTCGCGTTGCCGCTGCCCGCGTGGGCGCAGAACATCAAGCTCGGCGCCGTGGTGCCGCTGACCGGGCGCTACGGCCCCGGCGGCGCCCAGGTGCGCGCCGGCTACGAGATCGCCGTGGAGCAGATCAACGCCGCGGGCGGCGTGACGGTGGCCGGCAAGAAGACGCCGCTCGAGCTGGTGCTGCTCGACGACGAGTCCGACGCCACCAAGACGGTGGCACGGCTGGAGACGCTGGCCTCGCAGGGCGTGACCGTCTACCTCGGCGGCTTCGGCTCCGACCTCCACGCGGCGGCGGCCTCGGTGGCCGAGAAGAACAAGATCCCGTACCTCGGCATCGCCTTCGCGCTGAACAAGATCCACCAGCAGGGCTTCAAGTACCTCTTCTCGCCCTTCTGGAAGTCGCCGGACGTCGGAAAGTTCACGACGGGCCTGCTGTCGCTCATCCCGGCCGCCGAGCGGCCCAAGACGGTGGCGATCTTTCAGGAGAAGACCGACTGGGGCCAGGAGATGAACGCGGCATGGACCGAGGCCGGCAAGGCGGCGGGTTACCAGGTCGTCGTGCACGGCGAGTACGCGCCGGGCGCCAAGGACTTCTCCGATCTCATCCTCAAGGCCAAGGCCGCCAACGCGGACGCCGTGTTCGCGATTCCCACGCCGCCCGACGGCATGACGATGATCAAGCAGATGAAGGAGCTCGGGTATACGCCCAAGCTCAACATCATGATCCGCGCCTCCGACTCGCCGCCGTGGACGAAGAACCTCGGCAAGGACGGCGACTGGACCGTGCTGGCGGCTGGCTGGCACAACGCCATGAAGGCGCCCGGCGTGAAGGAGCTCAACGACGCCCACGAAAAGAAATTCGGCCGCCCATCAGATCCGATTGTCGGTCCTGCGTACGCGTGCGTGCAGATCGCCGCGGCGGCCATCGCCAAGGCCGGCGCCACCGACCACGCCAAGGTGCGCGACGCCATCGCGGCGAGCGACATGACGACGGTGATCGGGCCCGTGAAGTTCCGGCCGGACGGCACCGGCATCGTGCAGGGGGCGTTCGCCCAGTGGCAGAACGGCAAGCAGGAGCTGATCTGGCCCAAGGAGTTCGCGACGGCGCCCATCGCGTACCCGGCGCCGGCGTTCAGCAAGCGGTGAGCGGCCGGTAACGCCGCCGGTGGCCCTGCTCGAGGTCGAGAGGGTCTCGAAGGGCTTCGGCGGCGTCCGCGCCGTCCACGACGTCAGCTTCACGCTGGCCGCGGGCGAGCTCGTCGGCATCATGGGGCCGAACGGGTCGGGCAAGACGACCCTGTTCAACCTCATCGCGGGCGCGCTCGCGCCCGACGGCGGGGCCATCCGCTTCCACGGCCGCGAGATCGGCGGCCTGGCGCCTCATCGCATCTGCGCGCGCGGCATCGCGCGCACCTTCCAGCTCGTGCGCCCGTTCGGCGGGCTCACCGCGCTCGAGAACGTGCTGGTCGGCCGCCTCTACGGCCGCGCGCCCGGCGGGCGGGCGACGGCGTCGGCGGACGCCGAGCGGCTGCTCGCGCTGGTCGGCCTCGAGGGCCGGGCGGCGACGCCGGCGGCCCGCCTGACGC
>JBKPRI010000214.1:0-16085 GCA_046734515.1 Candidatus Methylomirabilota bacterium
GCCCGGCGCCGCGTGCGGTGCCTTGCACGGGAACCGTGACGCCCCCGCCCGTACCGGTGGTCTGAGCCACCGTGGGCAAGGCGGTGATGGTGAGCAGCATCAGCACCGCGAGCACGACAACATCGGACCCTCCTGCGACCAAGATGCGTCGCATGGAGGCAAAGGCCATACCGCCTGACCAGCACACCATCGGTTGAAAACAATGCCGCCGTCGAGGCCCTGGAACGATGCCGTATCCTGGCCCCCGGGAGGACACCGAGCATGGACGCACGCGATCTCTTTCTCGAGCAGCACGCGGTGATGCACTCGGCGGCGGTGGGCGGCAACAAGATGTCGGCGGCGGAACGCACGCTCGGCGGACTCAGCGACGAGCAGTTCCGCGTGCGGCCGCGCGAGGACCTGAACTCGATCGCGTGGATCACGTTCCACATCGCACGCGCCGAGGACATCTTCCTCAACCCGGTCCTGGCCGGGCGACCGCAGGTGTTCGATGATGCCTGGGCCGCGAAGCTCGGCGTCGCGCGCAAGGACTTCGGCATCGGCATGACGAGCGCGGAGGTCAGCGAGCTCACGCGCCAGGTCGACATCGGCGCGCTGCGCGCGTACCGCGACGCGGTCGGCACGCGCACGCGCGAGATCGTGAGCAGCTTCAAGCCTCAGGACTGGGAGGGCGTCACCACGGCGGAGGCGGTGCAGCAGGCGGCGGCCCAGGGCGCGTTCGGCAGCCGCGCCGAGATGCTGGTGAAGGTGTTTACCGGGCGGCCGCGCGCGGCGCTGCTGAGCGGCCTCGCACTCTTCCACGCCTCCGGCCACCTCGGCGAGGCGACGACGGTCCGGAGCGCCGGCGGCTTCGGGACTGGAGTGTAGGGGGGCCTCGAAGGGCCCCCCTAGACCCCCCGGACGCTCGTCGCGCCCCGGCGGAGCCGTGGCGCGCCTCGGCCTCGCCCCCAGGCGGTCAGCGCGCGCGGTAGTGGGCGGCGTAGGCTTCGCGGCAGCGTGCGCGGAGCTCGGTCTCGTCGAGGTCGCGGCCGGCGAACCGCTCGGGCGAGACATCGGCGAGGTCGAGCGCGGGCGCGCCGTCGAGGATCCACTCCGCCATGGCCTCGCCGAGCGACGGTGACACGCTGAGGCCGCCCACGCAGCAGCCGCTCATCACCCAGCCGCCGGGCACGCCCGGGAGCGGCCCGGCCAGATAGCGATCGTCCAGCGTCAGCGTCGGCAGTCCGCCGCGGTGCTCGGCCACGCGGATGGCCGGGTCCTGGAAGATCGGGAACTGCTCGGCGACGCTGCGCGCCAGCCGCCACAGGACCTCGATGTCGAGCGGCAGCGCCGTCACGTCCGCCGGCAGCGTGGCGGCGTCGAGCTGCAGCGGATCGGGCTCGTAGCCGCCGAGCATCAGGCCGCCCCGCTCGTGGCGGACGTAGACGTTGGCGTCGATCACGCGGGCGATGGGAAAGTCGGGCGTGACGCCGGCGATGGGCTCGGTGATGAGGAGCTGGTGGCGCGTCGGCACGATCGGCAGCGTGGCCCCGAGGGCGGTGGCGAGCTGCCGGGCCCAGGCGCCGGCGGCATCCACCACCACTCGCGTCGCGACGACACCCGACGGTGTCCGGACGCCTTCCACCCCGCGCGCGCTGATGTCGAAGCCCGTGGCCGGCGTGTGGGGCAGCAGCACGGCGCCGAGCTTCTCGGCCGCACGGCAGTAGCCGATCGGCAGCTCCGAGGGCTCGACGTTGCAATCGGTCGGGCTCCAGGTGACGGCGACGATCCCGCGCTCGCCCAGGATCGGCAGCCGCCGGCGCGCCTCGGCCACGGAGATGAGCTCGATCGGCACGCCGACGCCGGCGCCGCGCGCGACCTCGCGCGCGAGCTGCTCGGCGTCGCGCTCGGTGCGGGCGATCTTGAGCGCCCCGCTCTGCGTGAAGCGCAGCGGCTGGCCGGTCTCCGCGGTGAAGGTGGCCAGCTTGGCCACCGCCCGCTGGGCGAGCTTCGTGAGCGCGGGCGTCGCGCGCACCTGGCTCGACAGCCCGGCCGCGCGGGGCGAGGTCTGCGAGGCGAGCGCCGCGCGCTCCAGCACGACGACCCGCGCGCCCCGTTTCGCCAGGTGATAGGCGGCGCTGGCGCCGAAGGCACCGGAGCCGATGACGACCGCGTCGGCGGCGGCGATCATCGGGGCTGCGCCTCTCGCCGGAGCGCGGGCGCCACGTCGCTCGTGAACAGCCGCATCGAGCGTAGCGCGAGCGCCGTCGGCAGCCCGGGCAGCGCCATGAGCAGCAGCACCCGCTGGTAGCCGGTGGCCTCGAGGTACCGCTGCAGGCCCTCGCGCACGTCGGCGGCGGTGCCGATCAGCGCCCAGCCGTCGGCCAGGTAGTCGCCGAAGGCGCGCAGCCGCAGCAGCGAGCGGTCGAACGAGTTCGGCACCGAGCCGCCGCTGGCGTCCGAGCGCAGCCGCGCCATCTTTTTCTGGTAACCCATGAACGGCGGCTCCGTCGCGCGCAGTGCCTCCTCGCGATCGGGCGCCACGTGCACCACGCGCATGCCCCAGCCCTGGCGCTCGAGCGCGTCGATCTCGACGTCTGAGCGCCCGGCGGCGCGCGCGGTGTCGCGGTAGAGCTGGCGCCGGCGCACGAGCTCGTCGAGCGGCACGAAGAAGGACGACAGCGTGGGCAGGCCCAGCCGCGCGGCCGAGAGCACGCTGTCCTCGCTGTTGGAGGCCACGTAGAGCGGCGGATGCGGCCGCTGCACCGGCCGCGGGCGCACGTGGACGCGCTCGGCGGAGTGGAACTGGCCGGTGAAGTCGAACGGCGCGCCGCTCCAGCACCGGCGCATCAGCGCGATGCCTTCCTCGACGCGCAGCCGCGCGTCCGCGCGGTCGGAGCGGAACGTCTGGTAGTCCTGCAGCGTGCCGCCGCGGCCGATGCCCACGTCGAGCCGCCCGCCGCTGACGACGTCGAGCACGGCGAGCTGCTCGGCGAGGTCCACCGGGTGGTGCAGCGGCAGCAGGCTCACGCCCATGCCGAAGCGCAGCGTGGTCGTGCGCGCGGCCAGATAGGCCGCCAGCACCGGCGGCGCCGGGCAGAGCCCGTAATCGTTGAAGTGGTGCTCGGCGATCCACACCGACTGGTAGCCGAGCGACTCGGCGGTCAGCATCTGCTGCATGTCGGAGTCATAGACCGCCTGCTCGCTCCACTGCTCGTCGCGCTGCATGAGGAAGAAGAGGCCGAAGTCCATGCCCGCCTCGCTAGACCGTCACGACGATCTTGCCGACCTGCGCATCGGACTCCATGAACTTGATGGCGGCCGGCAGCTCGGCGAACGGGAAGGACTTGTCGACGACGGGCTTGAGCCGGCCGTCGGCCAGGAACGGCAGCACGTCCTTCACGAAGCCGCGCACGGTCTCGGCGCGCTGCCCGGCGGTGCGGAAGCGGTTGCTCACCCCGAAGACGGTCAGCCGCTTGCCGTGCAATGCCTCGAGATCGAGCGTGGCGCTGTGCGTGCGGTCCATGTGCCCGACGATGGCCAGCCGCCCCTCGAAGGCCAGCGACTTGACGCACTCGGCGAACACGGTGCCGCCGACGTTGTTGACCACGAGATGCACGCCCTTGCCGTCGGTGGCCTTCATCACGGCGTCGTGGAAGTCCGCCGCGCGCGTCTTGATGGAGACGTCGAGCCCGAGCTTCTCGAGGCGCGCCAGCTTGTCGGCCGAGCCGGAGGTGCCGATGACGCGCGCGCCCAGCGCCTTGGCCGTCTGCAGCGCGGCCACACCGACGCCCGACGACACCCCGGTCACCAGCAGCCACTGCCCGGCGGCGAGATGGCCCTGGGCCACGAGCATGTCGTAGACGACCAGGAACACGAGCGGCGTGGCCGCGGCCGCCTCCCAGCCGAGACCGGCGGGCACCTTCATGGCCTCGCGCGCGTCCATCACCGAGTGCTCGGCGAAGCCACCGGCGCAGCGGCCCATCACGCGATCGCCCGCTGCGAAGCCGGTCACGCCCTCGCCCGCCTTCACGACCTCGCCCGAGCATTCGCCGCCGCCGGGCTTGGCGGCCGCGCCGGGCTTGCCGCCGAGGAGCTCGCCGCGGTTGAGCGACGAGGCGCGCACGCGCACCAGCAGCTCGCCGGCCTTGGGCTCCGGCGTCGGCATATCGCGCAGCTCGACGATGGTGCCGCTGGTGCCGGGCGCGATCCAGTAGGCTTTCATCTCAAAGCTCCTTGTAGGGGCTGCCCCAGTGGTCCTCGTAGACGATTTCCTTGAGCGGCCCGCGGCCGACGGGACCGAAGTTGCCCATCGGGTAGCCGATCGGCAGGATCGCGTAGGAGTGCACGCCGGGCGGCAGGCCGAGCGCGGCCTCCGTCTCCTTCTCGAACAGCAGGTGGCGCGTGGTCAGCGTGGCGCCGAGCCCGAGCGCGCGCGCGGCCAGCAGCATGTTCTGCACCGCGGGATAGATCGAGGCGCCCGACCAGCGCGTGGGCGCGCCGGCTTCCTCGATGCACGCCACGATCCACACTGGCGCCTCGTGGAAGTGATCCGTCAGGTATTCCACGGCGGCGTGCTGCCGGACGTAGGCGTCCTTGGTGACGCCGGGCGGCGGCGTGCTCTTGAGGTAGCGCGGTCCCACCACCTCGTCGAAGGCCTTCTTGTACCAGACCTGGACCTTCTTCTTGATAGTCGGGTCCTTGATGACGAGGAAGCGCCAGCGCTGCGTGTTGCCGCCGTTGGGCGCGCACACGCCGGCCTGGAGGATCTTGCGGATGAGCGCGTCCGGCACCGGGTCCGGCTTCAGCCGCCGCATGGCGCGCGTGGTGTGAATGATCTCGAAGAGGTCGGTCGTCTCCGGCATGCTCGTCCTCCCGTCGGGAGCTTACTCGTGGTGATAGCGGAGCGCCACGGCTCCGCCGGAGCGCTCGGGATCAGGGTTGCGCCAGCGCCGGCGCGTGCTATACGTAATCCTACCTAGGCCCTTTTCCGATGAGTCGCTCCCCGTCGCCGGCCGTCCGCCACTAGCTGAAGCGTCATGCCTGACGACTCGACGCCGCCCGACCGCTGGCGCCTGTCGGCGATGTTCAAAGCCGGGCGCGTCGAGCGGGTGCAGCCACCGGGTCGCGGCCTCGGGCGCGTGCTCATCGTCGACGACAACCCGGACACCCGCAGCATGTACGCGCTGTACTTCAACGTCCGCGGCTACGACGTCGCGTCGGCCGACGACGGGCCCACCGGCGTCGAGATGGCGCAGGCGCTGAAACCGGACGTCATCGTGATGGACCTCGCCATGCCGGGCATGACGGGCGTCGCGGCCGCCGAGTACATCAAGCGCGACCCGCGCACCCGGAGCATCAAGGTCATCCTGCTGACCGGTCACCACGCCAGGGCCATCGAGGAGCGCGCGCTGGAGCGGGGCGTGGATGTCTTTCTCACGAAGCCGTGCCTGCCCGAGGAGCTCGAGGAGCGCGTCCGCCGCCTGATCGACAAGCGCGGCAAGTAGGCGACCGGCGCCACCTGCCCGCTAATTGACCACGTGCAAGCGCTCGCCCTTGGCGAACGCCTGCACCGTGGCGATCGAAATGCGCAGCATGTTGGACGCGGCCTCGCGCGTGTTGTAGCCGATGTGCGGCGTGAGCAGCACGTTGGGCAGCGTGCGGAACGGCTCACCGGCCGGCGGCGGCTCCGTCTCGAACACGTCCACGGCCGCGCCGCGGATCCGCCCGGCGCGGAGCAGCTCGATCAGCGCCGCGTTGTCCACGATCTTCGCGCGCGCCGTGTTGACGAACCACGCCTCCGGCTTCATCCGCTCGAGCAGCGCGCGCGAGATCAGGCCCTGCGATTCCGGCGTGTAGGCCAGGTGCAGGGTCACCACGTCGGCGGCCGAGAACAGCTCCTCGAGCGACACCAGCGTCACCCCCTGGCGCGCGCGCTCGGGCGAGGCGCGGCGCGTCCAGCCGATCAGGCGCATGCCGAGGCCCGCACCGAGCCGGGCCATCTCGGTGCCGATGGGCCCGAGTCCCACGATGCCAAGCGTCTTGCCGCGAAGCTCCATGCCCTGAAAGCGGCCGGGCTCCCAGCGGCCCTCGCGCGCGCTGACGAACGCGTGCCCGATGTGGCGCGTGAGGGCCAGGATCATGGCCAGCGCGTGCTCGGCCACCGAGGTCGCGCCGTAGTCCGGCGTGTACGCGATGGCGATCCCACGACGGGTCGCCTCGGCCACGTCGATGCAGCTCGCGTAGCCGATGCCGAGGAAGCTGATGAAGCGCAGCCGCTCGCAGGCGCGCAGCACCTCGGCGTCCATCTCGGAGTAGTCGAGCACCACCGCCTCGGCCGGACGCAGGCGCTCCAGCAGCGTCGCGCGGTCGGGCGGCGGGCCGTCGTAGAAGTCCACGGGGCCCAGGGCCTTCAACGGATCGAGGTCGGAGGGGTGTTGCACGCAGCCGGCGCCATCCGGAAAGACGATTCGCATGGCGCAGATGTTGTACCGTACCGTGCGTCGTGTCCACCGCTCCCGACGCACGCAACGACGCGCTGCGCGCCTGCTGGCATCCTGTCGCCTACTCGGCCGACCTCACGTCCGCGCCCCGCGCGACCTCCCTGCTGGACGAGCCGCTCGTCCTCTGGCGCGACGCGCGGGGCGCCGCCCACGCGTTTCGCGACGTCTGCGTGCACCGCGGCACGGCGCTCTCGCTGGGCCGCGTGGAGGGCGAGGAGATCGTCTGTGCCTATCACGGCTGGCGCTACCGCGGCGACGGCGCGTGCACGGCGATCCCGCAGCTCGCCGAGCCGGCACGGGTGCCGGCGCGCGCCCGGGCGATCGCCTACCCCGTGGTCGAGCGCTACGGTCTCACGTGGGTCGCGCTGCAGGCGCCGCGCTGGCCGCTGCCGGACGTGCGCGAGCTCGAGGACGCCACGTGGCGCACGGTGCGCACGGGCCCCTTCGCCTGGCGCTGCGATGCCTCGCGCCAGGTCGAGAACTTCACCGACTTCGGCCACTTCGCCTTCGTGCATCCCGGGCTGCTCGGCGATCCCGCTCGCCCCGTCGTCGCGCCGTACGAGGTGCAGACGGAGGGCCACGTGCTGCGCTACGCCTACGGCCGGCCCGACGCGCCCAACACCAGCGAGTTCCCGGTGTTCGCGGCCGAGGAGCGCAAGGACGAGACGCGCCGCACGCGCTACGCGCTGCACCTGCCCTACACGATCGTCGAGCACATCGACTGGGGCGGCGCCGACGGCCTGGTCTACTTCTTCGCGGCGCAGCCGGTCAGCGCCGAGCGCTGCGTCGGCTACTGTCTGGTCGCGCGCAACTACAACCTCGCGCAGCCCGACGAGGTGATCCAGGCCTTCGAGCGCACGATCTTCGGCCAGGACCAGCGCGTGGTGGAGTCCCAGCGGCCCGAGCGCGTGCCGTTCGATCTCGCCGCCGAGCTCCACCTCACCTTCGACGCCGTCGCCATCGCGTATCGCCGGGCCATGCGTGCCCACGGGCTGGCCTGATGCTCGGCGCCTTTCGCGTCCGCAGCTTCCGCTTCCAGTGGACCTCCGACCTGCTGACCTCGTGGGCCTCGGAGATGGAGACCGTCATCCTGGGCTGGTACGTCATCACGCAGTCCGGCTCCGTGCTGCTGCTCACGGTCTTCGGCTCGCTCCAGTTCTTCGGCACGCTGGCCGCGCCGATGTTCGGCGTGCTCAGCGATCGCTTCGGCGGGCGCATCCTGCTCTGCGTGATGCGCTCGATCTACGCCGTGCTGGCCGCGGTGCTCATGGTGCTGGCCGCGACGGGCTGGCTCACGCCGGCGTGGGTGCTGGCGGTGGCGGCCGCGAGCGGCTTCGTGCGCCCCAACGACCTGGTGATGCGTAACGCGCTCATCGGCGAGACCATCCCGCCCCAGCACCTCATGGGCGCGCTCGGCCTCTCGCGCGCCACGGCGGACTCCGCGCGCGTCTGCGGCGCGCTGGCCGGCGCCGGACTTTCCACGGTGCTCGGCCTCGGGCTGACGTACGTCGTCGTCACCATCTTCTACCTGGCCGGCCTCGCACTGACGTTCCGCATCCCGCGCCCGGCACTGGTGCCGGACCCCGCGGCGCCGCCCCGCGCGGCGTCGCCCGCGCGCGAGCTCAAGGCCGGCCTGACGCGCGTGCTGACGACACCGACGCTGCTCGCATTGATGTGGCTGGCCTTCCTCATCAACCTCACGGCGTATCCCGCCTCGGGCGGACTGCTGCCCTACGCCGCGCGCAACATCTACCGCGTCGACGCCACCGGGCTCGGCTGGCTCGTGGCCGCCTTCGCGTTCGGCGGCCTGCTGGCCTCGACGATGATGGTGCTGACGGGCGGCGCGCGCCGCCCCGAGCGCTCGACCTTCATCTGCACGGTGATCTGGTACGCGATCCTCCTCGGCTTCGGGCACCTGCAGACGCTGGGCGCCGGGGTGGTGGCGCTGCTGGCGGCCGGCTTCGTGCAGAACGTGGCGATGATCTCGATGGGGGCGACGCTGCTGTCGGCGGCCGGCGCGGAGTTCCGCGGGCGGGTGATGGGCGTCCGGACGCTGGCGGTGTACGGGCTGCCGGTCGGCCTCATGGCCGCCGGCTTCCTCATCGAGCGCATCGGCTACCCGCTCACGATCACCGTCTCCGCCGCGCTCGGGCTGCTCTTCACCGTGCTGATCGCGATCCGATGGCGCGCCGCCGTGTGGCGGCGGCCCGCCTACTCCTTGAGCGCCATGTCCTCGTAGCAGGGTCACGACGGCCCGGGCGGGGCTATCATGTCGGGCGGGAGGCCGCCATGGGGATCGAGGTCCACCGGCTCGGACCGCAGATCGGCGTCGAGGTACGCGGCGTGGATGTCCGCCGGCTGGACGAGGCAGCCTTCGCGACCGTCTACCAGGCCTGGCTCGATCACAACGTCATGGTGATCCCGGGGCAGGAGCTGACCATCGAGGAGTTCCTGCGCTACAGCCGCCGCTTCGGCGTGATCCATCCGCATCCGTCGAAGAGCACGCGTCATCCGGAGCATCCCGAGATCACCGTGCTCGGCATCAACAAGTTCGGGCCCGACGGCCAGCTCGACATGGCGATCTACCGGCGCGGCGCCGAGGGCTGGCACACGGACGGCGCCTACGATGAGGAGCCCTTCAAGGCCACGCAGCTCTACGCGCTCGCCGTGCCGAGCCGCGGGGGCGACACGCACTTCGCCAGCATGTATGCCGCCTATGACGCGCTGCCGCTCCGGCTCAAGGAGAAGCTCGAGGGCCGCAAGGGCGCCTTCACGTACGGAGGCCGCCGCAAGGCGACGGCGCTGCTGAACCCGGAGGACCGCGACTGGATTCCGGTGTTCCACCCGATCGTGCGCGTGCATCCCGAGACCGGCCGCAAGGGACTCTACTTCGATCCGGGCAAGATCCTCTCGATCGACGGCTACGACGAGGCGGAGAGCGACGCGCTCATCGAGGAGCTGACCGAGCGGATGATCACGGACGAGGGTCAGTACCGCCACCGCTGGCGCAAGGGCGACATCGTCATCTGGGACAACCGCTGCTCGTACCACAAGGCGGCGGGCGACTATCCGCCCGAGGAAGACCGCGTCCACTGGCGCGTGTCGATCAAGGAGCGTTGACCATGATCCGGCTGGCCGGTCTCGGACACGTCCTGCTGCGCGTGATGGACCTCGAGCGCTCGAAGAAGTTCTACGCCGAGGTGCTGGGCTTCCACATCCTGGAAGAGGATCCCGAGCACGGCGGCACCTTCATGGCGCTGCCCGGGCAGAGCCACGCCATCGACCTCTTCGCCGTGAAGGATCCGGCCGCCGCCGCCCGCCAGACGCCGGGCGTACGCGGCCTCGGCCACATCGCCTTCCGGGTGGACAGCGAGGCGGCGCTGAAAGATGCCTACGCCGCGCTCCGGGAGCACGGGGTCACGATCACCCGCACCATCGACCACGTGAGCCAGAAGTCCATCTACTTCGACGACCCCGACGGCAACACGCTGGAGATCTACTACGAGCTGCCGAACGCGCTCCAGCTCTTCGCCGAGGGCCGCGAGGACCGCGACGTGCCGCTCACCCTCGACCGCTGACTTCGGAGAGCCCGATGACGATCGTCGCGCGGATGCTGACGCCCGAGCAGGACGGGATCGCCGGCTACATGGCGCATCCCGAGGGGCCGGGCCCGCGGCCCGGCGTGCTGATGGCGCACCACGCGCACGGCGTGACCGCCGACTACAAGATCGACGCGTACCGGCTGGCCCAGCTCGGCTTCAACGTGCTGGCCCCGAGCCTCTTCAACATGTTCGGCATCCCGGGCACGACCCACATCGGCCAGGGCGCCGACCTGCAGGCCAAGCACGGCGACGGCGAGTTCCTCGGCAAGCTCGACGAGGCGTACCAGTACCTGGTCGGGCGCATGAAGTCCGATCCCGCGCGGACCGCGGCCATCGGCCACTGCATGGGCGGGCGTTTGCTCATCCCGTTCGCGGCGGATCACCCGGCGCTCAAGGCGATCGTGCTGTACTACCCGTCCGTTCGCGACGAGCCCGAGACCTCGCACCGCCCGCGGCACGCCTTCAAGGTCGCGCCCACGCTCAAGTGCGCGTCGCTGGTCTTCGCCGGCGGCCTCGACTATATCGCCACGCCGGCCATCCAGGGGCCGCTCTGGCAGGCCTTCATCAAGAACGGCCAGCCCGTCGAGTGGCACTTCTTCTCCGACGCCAACCACGGCTTCCGCCACCCCGACAACGACGGCTTTCAGCCGCACTACGCCGACCTCACCTGGCCGATCGTGACCGACTTCCTGCAGCGCCGCGTCTGAGCTCGTCGCACGGGAGACAGAGACGCATGGCGCCAGTCGGGGCGGCGGCCTACGTGCTCATCGGGGCATTCGCCGTCTCCGCCGTGTTGCTGGGCGCATTCGGCGGCGCCGCCGCCTGGGCGGTCAGGGGCAGCCCCGTGTGGGGTGGTGTGCTCGTCGCCGGCGGTCTCCTCGCGACGGCGCTGCTGGGCTCCCACCGTCTCACCAGCGCCGCCGTCATCGGGATGCCGCCGTTGATCGTGACCTTCCTGACGTCCTGGCTCACGGCGCGCGCGCTCGAGACACGTGCGGGGGTGCGTCACATCTGGGCGACCGTGGTGGGACTCGCCTGCGCGCTGGTCGCGGGCTTCGTGTATCTCCGCCTGCTGGGACTCGCGCTGGGTTTCCCGTCCCGCTAGCGGTGTCTAGTCGGCCTTGAAGAAGCGCTCGTCGTAGAGGGCGCCCGACATCGGGCCGAGGGTGTCGCGAAAGCGGCGCGTGGCCTCGGTCATGACGTGCGCCTCCACGGCCCTGGCGTCCTTCCAGATCTCCACGACGGTGAAGTGGTTGGGGCGGCTCGTCTGCTGGACGACCTCGAAGCGCAGGTTGCCAGGCTCCGCGCGGGCCGCGTCGCCCAGCACCTGGAGCGCGGCGAGACCGTCGTCCTTGCGCGGCGGGATCACGTCGACGTGGGTCACCACGTACACCGCGTCGCCACCGGAGCCGGGCGCGAGCGCACCGACCGACACGCCGGTGTGCACGCGCTCGTCGAGAGGCGCGGCGCGGATGGCCCGGAGCTTGTCGCGCGTCTCGGTGACGTTCGCCGACTTGGCGTGCGCGTCGAACGCGGCCTGGTCCTGCCACACCTCGAGGATCACGAACTGGTGGGGCTGGCCGATGCGGCTCGCGACCTCGCACCGCAGGTTGCCGTTCTCCTGGCGTGCCGCCTCGCGGTAGCTCGTGAGCGCCGCCAGCCCCTCGGCGCGGGACGTGGGCAAGACCTCCACGTACGCCACCGAGTAGACGAGCAGCGCCGCCGCGAGAACCACCCTACTCCTTGATGCCGAGCAGCTTGACGGCGGTGCCGCCGAGCATCGCGACCTTGTCAGCGTCGCTGAGGCCGGGCGTGTTGAGAATGTGGTCCACCGACGTGCTCGTCCACGGGAACGGGTAGTCGGTGCCCATCACGACCTGGCCGGGGCCGGCCTCGGCGGCCAGGTGGCGCAGCGCCTCGGGCGTGAAGACGATCGAGTCGTAGTACATCTGCTTCACGTACTCGGTGGGCTTCTTCTTCAGCGTCTTCGTCTGGCGCTGCGGGAACGTGGTCTGCACCGCGTCGGAGCGGTTCATGTAGGACGGCAGGTAGCCGCCGCCGTGCGCCGCACAGATCTTGAGACCGGGGAACTGATCCAGCGTGCCCTCGAAGATCAGGTGCGAGAGCGCGATGGTCGTCTCCAGCGGGTTGCCGATGGTATTGGTCAGCAGCCCGTTGCCGTTCAGCCGGCCGCTGGCCTCCAGCTCGGCGGTGCCTTGCGGGTGCATGAAGATCAGCGCGCCCAGCTCCTCGGCCTTGGCCCAGAACGGGTGGAACTTGGGGTCGCTGAGCTCCTTGCCATCGACGCTGCCGCCCACGCCGGCGCCGCGCAGCCCGTACTTCTTGACGCCCTCCACGAGCTGCTGCGCGGCGAGATCGGGATGCTGCAGCGCCACGGTGGCGAAGGCCACGAACCGGTCTGGGTGCGTCGCGCAGAACTCCGCCAGCGCCTCGTTCTGGATCTGGATCACCTTCGCCGCGACATCGCGGTCGGCCTTGTACCAGTAGGGATTGATGCTGAGCGCCTCGACGTCGATGCCCTGCGCGTCCATGGCGCGCAGGCGCGCCGGGATGTCCTCCTTCAAGAGCGAGGGCGTCTCCAGCGTGCGGTTGACCAGCGCGTTGGCCGCGGGCACCGCGCAGTGGGCGTGGATGTCCACGGTCTTCACGCGCTTGCCGTTGACGACGACCTGCCGCCGCCCGCCCGCAGGCGCCTCGGCGTACCCCGGCGTGGCGCTCGGCAGGTTGCAGCCCACGAACACGACGTCCGACGCTCTGTCACTCTTCATGGTGTTCTCCGGTAAACGCGGGCCACGCGCGGCCCGACGGTGGTGGCGACGTGATGCAGCCCGATGCCGTGGCGCTCCGCGATCTCGGCCAGCGTGATCTCGGCCGTGCCCTGCCGCCCGATGATCACGACCTCGTCGCCCACGCGTGCGTCCGGCACTCCGCTCAGATCGATGCGCGTGTGCTCGAGGTTCGGCGCCGTGAGGATCGGCGCCTGGCGGCCGCGCACGAGCACATGGCCGGCGTGCAGCCAGAGCAGACCGTCGGCCGAGCCCATGGGGATGACGCCCAGGCGCAGCGGCGCCGTCACGGGGAACGGCGCCACCTCCCCGAAGCGCTCACGCGGTGTGAGCTCCTTGACCGTGATGAGGCGCGAGGTGAGCGCGCGCAGCGCGGGCCGCAGATCGGCCGGCGGCTTCTCGTTGTCGTAGGCGATGCCATAGAGCATGCGCCCGGGGTCCACGGCGTTGAGGTACGTCTGCGGGAAGCGCAGCACGAACGGCGAGGCGGCCAGCAGCCGGACGGGCACGCGCACGCCGCGCGCCTCCAGCTCGTCGATGACCGCGGTGAAGCGGCCCAGCTGCCACTCGGCGTATGCCGCGTCGTCGCCGCCGGGTACGTGCGGGTGGCCGCAGAGCCCGCCCAGCCGCAGATGCGGCAGCTCGAGCATCGCGGTGATCAGCTTGACGGCCTGCTCGGCCGGCACGCCGAGTCGCTCGAGGCCGACGTCGACCTTGACGAACACGTCGCAGGGGCCGGTGGCCGCGCGCGAGTAGGCCTCCGCCGACTCGAGGTCGACCAGCGCCGGCGTCAGCCCGTGTGCGAGCGCCTCCGGCGCGGCCTCGGGCAGCGCGTTGGGATAGACGAGGATCGGCGCGGTGATGCCGCGCTGCCGCAGACGGATGCCCTCGCCGAGGTCCGCCACACCGAGGGCGTCGGCGCCGGCGGCGAGGAACGTCGCGCCCATCTCGGCGGCGCCGTGGCCGTAGCCGTCGGCCTTCACGACCGCGTAGATCTTCCGCTCGGCGCCGACCATGCGGCGCACCGCCCGCACGTTGCCGGCGGCGGCGGCCAGGTCGATCTCGAGCACGGTGGGCCGGGGACTCATGGCGCTCCTTGACGCGAGAGCATACTCTACTCGTCGATGCGCGGACTCGCCCTCGCCTGCCTCGGCCTCTTCGTGCTAACGTCCGGCGTCATGGCCAACGACATCACGCCCGCCGTCCGGTCCGAGCTCGCCCCCAGCGGGACACTCCGCGTGGGCCTGAACCACCAGAACTTCCTGCTCGTCACTCCGGGCTCGTCGGTGTCCGATCCCAAGGGGGTGGCGCCCGACCTGGCCCGAGAGCTGGCCAGGCGCCTGGGTGTGCCGATCGAGTTCAGCAAGTACGACACGGCCGGCAAGCTCGCCGACGGCGTGAAGACCGGCGCGTGGGACGTGGCGTTCCTCGGCGCCGAGCCGCAGCGTGCCAACGAGATCGCATTCACCGCGGCCTATCTCGAGATCCCCGCCACCTACCTGGTGCCGGCCGGCTCGCCGATCCGCACGCTCGCGGACGTGGACAAGCCGGGCATCCGCATCGCGGTGTCGGACAAGAGCGCGTACGAGCTCTGGCTGAGCCGGAACATCAAGCACGCCACGCTCATGCGGACGCAGGGCATCGATGCCTCCTATGACCTGTTCGTGAACGAGCGTCTGGAGGTGCTCTCCGGTCTGCGGCCACGCCTGCTCACCGACGTGCAGAAGCTGCCGGGCGCGCGCATCCTCGACGGTCAGTTCAGCGCCGTCCAGCAGGCCATCGGCACGCCGAAGGCGCGCGAGGCCGGCGCCGCGTTCCTCCGGACGTTCGTCGAGGACGTGAAGGCCTCAGGCGTGGTGGGCGAAGCGATCAAGCGCAACAACTCCCAGGGAGTCTCGGTCGCGCCGCCCGCGCCGTAGTCGGCAAGGCTCGTGAAGCTCTCGTTCTTCGAAACCGCCCGCTACGTCTCGCCGACGCCGCTGCCCGCGGAGTGGCCCGTGCCCTCGGGCGCCTACGATCCCGCCGCCGGCGCCGAGGCGTACCGCGGCATGCTGGAGCGGCTGCAGTACATCGAGGAGCTCGGCTTCGACTGGGTCAGCGTCTCGGAGCATCACTACTCACCGCGGATCCTGACGCCTTCGCCGATCCTGACCGCGGCGTTTCTCGCCGCCCGCGCGCGCCGTATCACGATCGCGCTGCTCGGCCCGATCGTGCCGCACAGCAATCCCGTGCGCGTGGCCGAGGAGCTGGCGATGCTCGACACGCTCGCCCAGGGACGCCTGGTGGTCGGCCTGCTGCGCGGCACCGCCAACGAGGCGCTCACCTACGACCTGAACCCGCAGGAAGCGCGCGAGCGCACCGACGAGGGCATGGAGCTGATCCTCAAAGCGTGGACGGAGCCGCACCCGTTCGGCTGGCAGGGCCGTCACTTCCAGTACCGCACGGTGTCCATCTGGCCGCGTCCGCTGCAGCAGCCGCACCCGCCGACCTACGCGCTCGGCACCAGCCGCGAGTCGTGCGAGTTCGCCGCGCGCCATCGCCTGGGGTGCGGCGTGTCCTACGGGCCCTTCGAGGTGATGGCCAAGGCCACGCGCTACTACCGCGAGGCGTGTGCGCGTCACGGCTGGACCCCCACGCCGGAGCAGATCGTCTACCGCGCGAACATGCTGGTGGCGGACACCGACGAGGACGCCCATGCGCTGCTGAAGGCCCAGCCGAACCGGGCGCCGTTCGAGATGCGCGCCGGCGTGCGCAGCGCGGTCGCCACGCTCGATGCCCGGAACATCGCCGGCGAGGCGCGCTCGGCGATCGTCAGCGGCGCGCTGCCGACGACCTTCATCGGCAGCCCCGACACCGTCGTCGAGCAGGTCCGCCGCTGCAAGGAGATCGTGGGCGCCGGCGTGCTCGACCTCTCGCTGCACCCGCCGGGCTCGAACGACGTCGACCCGCTCATGCGCGCGCTCGAGCTCTTCGGCCGCAAGGTGCTGCCACGGATCCGCGATCTATGACGGACCGCGCCCCGCTCGTGCACCTGGTGGAGCCCGGCGCGCGCTCGCAGGCGGCGCGCGCGCGGCTGGCCGAGCGCTTCCGCGTGGTGGTGCTCGACGCGCGCGAGTCCGCGGCGACGCTGCTTCGCGCCCTCGACACCGCCGGGCTCGACGCCGTCAACCTGCTGGCGACGTCCGGAGCCAGCC
>JBKPRI010000215.1:0-8053 GCA_046734515.1 Candidatus Methylomirabilota bacterium
ACGCGCACGTCCTTCACGTGGTCCTGCAGCAGGGCGCGCAGCTTGTCGAGCAGGGGCTGCCATTCCTCCGCGGGCGGCGCCTCGGGCGACTCCCCGGCCGGCGTTACCCCCGCCGCGGCCACGCTCACGAGCTTCTTGCCCTGGAACTCGCGGCTCATGCGCAGCCACAGCTCGTCCACGGGGTCGGTGAAGAACAGCACCTCGAAGCCCTTGTCGCGGAACGCTTCGAGATGCGGCGAGCGCTCGGCGGCGCTCCGGGTGGCGGCGGTCATGTAGTAGATGGCGTCCTGGCCTTCCTTCATGCGCCCCGCGTAGTCGGCCAGCGACGTCAGCTCGCCCTGCGTGGACGGCGCCAGCACCAGCTCCAGGATCCGGTCCTGGTTCTCGTCCAGCCCCACCAGGCCTTCCTTCAGCACGGCGCCGAACTCCGTCCAGAACGTGCGGTACTTCTCGATGCGCTGCTCCTTGAGCTCCTTGAGCGCGCCCAGCAGCCGCCGCGCCAGGTGCTTGCGGATCGCCTGGATCTGGCGGTCCTTCTGGAGTATTTCGCGCGAGACGTTGAGCGAGAGATCGTCGGAGGCCACCACGCCGCGCACGAAGCGCAGCCACGGCGGCAGCAGCGCCTCCCAGTCGTCCATGATGAACACGCGCTTGACGTAGAGCTGCACGCCGCGCCGCGCGTCCCGCACGAACAGATCCATCGGCGCCTTGGACGGGATGTAGAGCAGCGCGCGGGCTTCCACCGTGCCCTCGATGCGCACCAGCACGTGCTCGAGCGGGTCGTTCCAGTCGTGCGTGAGGTGCTTGTAGAACTCGCGGTACTGCTCCTCGCTCACCTCCTCCTTCGGCCGCGCCCAGATGGCCTTCATGGAGTTGAGCGTCTCGCCCTTCAGGCGCACGGGATAGCCGACGAAGTCGGAGTACTGCTTGACGATGCCGCGGAGCACGTGCGCATCCGTGTAGTCGCGCAGCCCGTCTTCCTCGTCCTTGGGCTTGAGGTGCAGCGTCACGGTGGTGCCGGCGCTCTCGCGCTCGGCCTCGGCCAGCTCGTAGCCGTCGCCCGCCGACTCCCAGCGCGTGGCGGTCTCCTCCCCCGCCTTGCGGGTGACCACGGTGATCCGGTCGGCCACCATGAAGCTCGAATAGAAGCCCACGCCGAACTGGCCGATGAGCTCGGGGGCCACCTGGCCCTTCTGGGCGCGCACCGCCTCCAGGAACTCGCGCGTGCCCGAGCGGGCGATGGTGCCGATGTTCTGGACGATCTCCTCGCGCGTCATGCCGATGCCGTTGTCCCACACGCTCACCGTGCGGGCCGCCGGGTCCGCCTCCAGGCGGATCTCCAGCTCGCCGGCCGGCGAGAGCTCCGGGCGCGTGAGGGCCTCGAAGCGCAATTTGTCCAGGGCATCCGAGGCGTTGGAGATGAGCTCCCGCAGGAAGATGTCCTTGTGGGAATAGAGGGAATGGATCATGAGATCCAGCAGTTGGCGGACCTCGGTCTGGAACTCGTGGCGTTCGGGAGTGGTCATAGCGAATTTCTAATAGCACACGCGCCGGCATGTCTCCACTCCTCGAACACTTCTCGTACGCGCGCCGGCCACTTCCTGTAATCTAGCGCTCCCTCGAGCAGCTCCGTGGAGGTCTATTGATGGCTGAGAAGAGCCCGAGCAACGGCACCTGGGCGACCGGCGACCTCTCGCCGACCGCCGTGTGGGCGTGCCGCTCCGTCTTCTGCATGCGCCGGGGGCCTTTCTGGGTACGCAGCCTCAAGCACGCGCAGTCGGATGCCGGCAAGCACTCGGCGCGCCGCTTCCTCGGCGTCTTCCCGCACGACACGGTCGTCGGGCCACGGCGCGGCGAGACGATTTTGGGCTTCCTGCGCGCGATGCGGCTGGCCCGGCCGTAGCGTGGCCGTCCACCACTCGGGCGTGATCAACGAGCTGGAGCTCTGCACGGGGCCCGCCATGCGCGCCGTGCGCGAGCTGGTGGCGCAGGTGGCGGACACGAATGCCACGGTGCTGCTCACGGGCGAGAGCGGCGTGGGCAAGGAAGTCGTCGCGCGCGCCATCCATCGCGCCTCGCAGCGGGCCGACCGGCCGCTGCTGAAGGTCAACTGCGCCGCGCTGCCGGGCGACCTGCTGGAGTCCGAGCTCTTCGGCCACGAGCGGGGCGCGTTCACGGGCGCCTATCGCGACAAGCCGGGCAAGTTCGAGCTGGCCGAGCACGGCACGATCCTGCTCGACGAGATCGGCGAGGTGCCGCTGCGGCTGCAGGCCAAGCTCCTGCACATCCTGCAGGACGGCGAGTTTGCCAGGGTCGGCGGCGAGCGCGTGCTACAGACCGACGTGCGCGTGCTGGCCGCGACCAACCGCGACCTCGTCCGCGCCATCGAGGCCGGGCGCTTCCGGGAAGACCTCTATTACCGGCTCAACGTCATCGCCATCCACGTCCCGCCGCTGCGCGCGCGCCGCGAGGAGATTCCCGCGCTCATCGATGCGCTCCTGGCGGCGGCGAACGCCCAGTACGGGCGCACCGTGGAAATCCCGTCCGCCGTTCGGCGTAGGCTGCTCGAGCACGCGTGGCCCGGCAACATCCGCGAGCTGCAGAACGTGGTCAAGCGCCTGGTCGTGCTGGACGACGCGTCCTCGCTCGACGCCGTGCTCGTGACGGCGCCCGGGGCGGCGCCCGTGCCATCCCCCGCAGCGCCCGCGGCCCCCGTAGCCCCCGTGGCCACGCTCGGCCTCAAGCAGATCGCGCGCCGCGCCGCGCGCGATGCCGAGCGCCTGGCCATCGCCGACATGCTGGAGCGCACGCACTGGAATCGCGCCAAGGCGGCGCGGATGCTGGGCATCAGCTACAAGGCGCTGCTCTACAAGATCGTGGACTGCGGCCTGGTGACCAAACCGGCGCCCACCCCCACGCCGGCGTCCTCACCCGCGTAGTTACTCCGGGCCGCGCGCGTTCTGCTGCGCGACCACGTCCTCCAGCTCGACCTCGCTGACCTCGTGGTAGGCGCCCGTGTAGCCCACCGCGCTGCCGCGCCCGAGCGGCACGGCCGGCTTCGCCGCGTGGTCCTTTTTCGCCGCGAGCCGGCGGACCTGTTGCTCGCGGTCGAGCTCGTTCCAGTTGTTGACGGTCGTCATGATGTCCTCCTGGTGACTCCTCAGCCGAGCACGACGTGCACCTGGTGCACGGCGCCGTCGTCGACGAGCGGCACTGCGGCCGGCGCATCGAGCGCGCGGCCGTCGAGTGTCAGCGCCGCCACGCCGCGGGACACACCCCGCGGGTTCTCGACGCGAATCTCGTACTGCGTGGTGCGATGGCGCAGCGTGACGCGAAAACCGTCCCACGCGCGCGGAATGCACGGGTCGATCTCCAGGCGCTCCCCGCGCACGCGGACGCCGAGCAGCGACTCCAGCCCGGCGCGATACATCCACCCCGCCGAGCCCGTGTACCAGGTCCAGCCGCCGCGCCCGGTGTGCGGCGGCTCGGCGTACACGTCGGCCGCCACGACGTACGGCTCGACCTTGTAGCGATCCACCGCGTCCGCGGTGCGCGCGTGGTTGATCGGGTTGAGCGCGGCCAGCAGCTCACCCGCGCGGTCGCCGTCGCCGAGGGCCGCGAACGCGATGATGGCCCACGCGGCCGCGTGCGTGTACTGGCCGCCGTTCTCGCGCACCCCCGGCAGGTAGCCCTTGATGTAGCCCGGCTCCAGCAGCGTGTGATCGAAGGGCGGCGCCAGGAGCAACAGCAGGCCGGCGTCGAGCCGCACGAGGTGCGTGTCGACGGCGCTCATCGCGCGCCGCCCCCGCTCGGGCTCGGCCGCGCCGGAGATCACGCTCCAGGACTGCACGATCGAGTCGATGCGGCAGACGTCGTTGCCCTTGGAGCCGAGCGGCGTGCCGTCGTCGAAGTATGCGCGGCGGTACCAGTCGCCGTCCCAGCCCTCGCTCTCGATCGCCGCCTTCAGCGCCACGTCGTGGTCCCGCCAGCGCGCGGCGCGCGGCCGCTCGCCGCGCCTCTCAGCCACGGCGGCCCAGGTGCCGAGGATCGCGTGCAGGAACTGTGCGACCCAGACGCTCTCGCCCTGCCCCCCCGCCCCCACCCGGTTCATGCCGTCGTTCCAGTCGCCGGTGCCCATGAGGGGCAGGCCGTGGTCGCCCACGGCCAGGCTGCGATCGAGCGCCCGCGCGCAGTGCTCGAACACGGTGGCGCGCTCGTCGGAGACGCGCGGCTCGAAGTAGGACTCGTGCTGGCCGGCGGCCAGCGGCGGGCCATCGAGAAACGGCACCATCTCGTCGAGAAGGCTCGTGTCGCCGGTGACAGCCATGAGATGGGCGACGACGTAGGGCAGCCAGAGCAGATCGTCGGAGATGCGAGTGCGCACGCCCTGGCCGGCTGCCGGGTGCCACCAGTGCTGCACGTCGCCCTCGACGAACTGCCGGGCGGCGGCACGCAGCACGTGGGCGCGCGCGAGGTCCGGGCGAGCCACGGCGAGCGCCATGACGTCCTGGAGCTGATCGCGAAAGCCGTAGGCGCCGCTGGCCTGGTAGAACGCCGAGCGCGCCCAGAGCCGGCAGGCCATCGTCTGGTAGAGCAGCCACCGGTTGAGGAGCAGATCGAGCGGCCGATCGGGCGTGGCGACCTGTACGGCGCCGAGCACGGCGTCCCAGTGCGTCTTCACCGCGCGCAGCGTCCCGTCGAGGTCCTCGCCGCGATACCGCGCGATCAGCGCGCGCGCTTCCTCGCGCGTGGCCACCTGACCCAGCACGACGACGACCTCGGCGTGGCCGCCCGGCGGCAGCTCGAGGGTCGTTCGCAGCGCGGCGCACGGATCGAGGCCGGCGCCGACACGGCCGGACAGCGGCTCGCGCCGCTCGAGCGCGGCCGGGCGCTCGGGCGTACCGTGGCGGCCGAGGAACTCCGTGCGGTCCGCGGTCCACGTCGTCTGCACGCCGGCGAGGTCGGCGAAGGCCAGGCGCCCGGCGAAGTGGCGGCCCCAGGTGTTGCGCGCCAGCAGGGCGCCCGTCTGCGCGTCGATCTCGGTCACCACGAACGGCGCCGCCGCGCTGCGCGAGGCGCCGAGCACCCACTCGACGTAGGCCGTCACCGACAGCCGTCGCGGACGGCCGGAGTGGTTGGTGAGCCCGAGCCGCGAGATCTTGACGGGATCCTCGAGCGGCACGAACTGCAGCAGATCGAGGCGGATGCCGTGCGAGTCGTGCTCGAAGCGGCTGTAGCCCTGGCCGTGCTTGGCGAGGTACCGGACGCCCTCCACGCGGATCGGCGACGCCGTCGGGCCCCACACCTCACCGCTGTCCTCGTCGCGCACGTACAGCGTCTCGCCGGACGGATCGCTGACGGGATCGTTCGACCACGCGGTGAGCTGGTTCTCGCGGCTGTTGAGCGACCACGTGTAGCCGGCGCCCGACTCGGACACCTGAAAGCCGAAGCTCGGGTTCGCCACCACGTTGATCCAGGGCGCCGGCGTGCGCCGGCCTTCCTCGAGGATCGTCACGTACTCGCGCCCCTGGTCGCCGAAGCCGCCCAGGCCGTTGAAGAGCTCGAGGTCGGGGAGCCGAACGGCGACGACGGGGGCGGGCTTGGCCGCCGCGCGCGCGGGCGCCGCGCTCACGCTCGGCTCCGCGCGATTGGCCCGGGTGAGCTGCTCGGCCAGCGAGCCCTGCCGGCTCGACAGCACGACCCGCGCCGCGGTCTCGAGGACGTCGCGCTCCGGGGCCGTCACGCGATCGACCCGGACGATGAACACGCTGCCGCGAGGGCCGGGCCCCTCGGCGGGCACGGCCGACTGGCTGCGCCGCACCGCCGTCTCCAGGAAGGTCTGCAGATCCTGAACATAGGACGGCGCGCGCTCGTTGAGGATCACCAGGTCGACCGCGAGCCGCTTCATCCGCCAGTACTCGTGCGCGCGCAGGAGCTGCCGGATGATGCCGAGGTCCTCCGGCTCGTCGATGCGCACGAGCACGATCGGCAGATCGCCGGAGATGCCGTGCGCCCACAGCGCGGCCGGTCCGCCGGACTGCCGGCTCAGCACGGCCGCCGGCGGCCGCAGCATCCGGTCCGAGAAGAGCACGCGCGCGGCCAGGCTCTGGAAGAGATGCGCCTCGTCGGCGCCGATGCCGAGGTGGTGGAGCTGGACCTGGGCCTGCGTCCACGCCAGCGTGGCCGCGCGCGCGTAGGTGGCCGGATCGCGGTACTTGTCGGCGAGGTCCACGGCCGCCTCCCGGCTCGGCGCGATCAGCGTCGAGAAGGCGATGCGAACGGTCGTGCCCGGCTCGATGCGCACCCGCCGCCGCAGGCTCACGATGGGATCGAGCACGGGGCCCGTGGTGTTGCTGAGCGCCCGGCCGTCGCTCACCGCGGCCGCGCGGCCCACCTCGCGGCCGCGTCCGAGGAACCGCGCGCGGTCCGTCTCCCACTGGAGCTCGCCGAGCGTCTCGCCCTCGACCACGACGACGTGGGCGAGCCAGTGCGCGTGCTCCTCGGGCGCCCGCGGCCGGCGCGTCGCCAGCAGCAGGTCCAGCTCGGGCACGCACTCGGTCTGCACGAACAGGTTGGAGAACGCCGGGTGCGCGACGTCGGCGGCCTGCTCGGCCAGGACGACTTCCGCGTACGACGTCACGTCGACGTCGCGGCGGCGGCTGCCGCCGTTGGTGAGCGAGACGCGCCGGATCTCCGCGTCGTCCTCCGGCGAGACGATCACGTCGAGCGTGACGGTCAGTGATCCGTCGCGGCGGATGATCTGCGCGCGGTCCTCCGAGAACGTCACCTCGTAGTCGTCTGGCTCGCGCCCGCTCGGCTGGTAGCCGGCCGACCAGGTCTCCCCGCTCTGCGCGTCGCGCAGGAACACGTACGTGCCGCCGGCGTCCCGCGTGGTGTCCTCGCGCCACCGGGTGACTGCCAGGTCGCGCCAGCGGCTGTAGCCCGAGCCCGCGGCCGTCAGCATCACGGCGTAGCGCCCGTTCGACAGCAGGTGCGTGCGCGGCGTCGCGGAGTGCGGCGAGGTGAACCGCCGGATGGCCGGCGGCGCGAGCTCGCGGGCGTCGGCGGCGGCCCCCACTTCATCCGCGCGCACGCGGGCCACAGCGACGTCGCGCGGGGTGCGCTCCTGCAAGAGCAGCTCGGTCGCCCGCACGCGCGGGTCGGCGTGGAACCATGCGCGCACGACACCGTCGTGCAGGGCGTTGGCGATCGCCAGCAGCAGCATGCCCTGGTGGTGCGCCATGTAGGCCCGCACGACGACCAGCGATTCCCCGTCGGGGATCCGCTCGCCCGTGTAGTCGAGCGCCTCGTAGAAGCCGTAGGCGCCGCGGCCGCCGGCCTCCTCCAGACGCTCGAAGTTCCGCACGGCCGCCGCCGGATCGACCATGGCCGCCAGGCCCGTCGCGTAGGGCGCCACCACGACGTCCTCGCCGAGCCCGCGCCGCAGGCCCAGGCCCGGCACGCCGAAGTTCGAGTACTGGTAGGTCATCTCGAGATCGCGCACGTTGTACGCGGACTCGGAGACGCCCCACGGCACGCCGCGTTCCGCGCCGTAGCCGATCTGCCGGCGCACGACGAGTCGCGCCGTCTGATCGAGCAGGCTGCCGGCCGGCGCCCGCATGACGAGCCCAGGCATGAGGTACTCGAACATCGAGCCCGACCAGGAGACGAGCACGGAGTCCTGCGCCACCGGCGTCAGCGACCGCCCCAGACGGAACCAGTGCGACACCGGCGCGTCCCCCTTGGCGATGGCGACGAAGCTGGTGAGGCACGCCTCGGAGGCGAGCAGGTCGTAGCAGCCCGGGTCGAGCGCGCCCTCGCCGGCGCGATAGCCGAGCGAGAAGAGGTGCCGCTGCGTGTCGAACAGGCTGCGGAAGTCCATGCCGGCCACCAGCGTGTCGGCGATGCCGGCCACGCGCTCGAGGCGCACCCGCAGCCCCGCCCAGCCCTCCGGCGACTGCATCAGCGTCAGATCGCGCGCGTGGCTGGCGATGCTGGCGCGCATCGCCTCCGCCCACACGAGCGCCTCGCCGCCCTGTGCGCGCTCCGCGAG
>JBKPRI010000216.1:0-5012 GCA_046734515.1 Candidatus Methylomirabilota bacterium
TGTCTCGTGGGCTCGGAGATGTGTATAAGAGACAGCTGCGCGCCCTGCGCGAGCTGGAGTTCGAGCATGGCGCCGGGCACGTCTCCGACGCCGACTACGCCGACCTGCGCGCGCGCTACGAATCCGAGACGGCCACCATCCTGTCCGAGCTCGACCGGCTCGGCGTGCCGAAGACCGCGCCGACGGCGCCGGCCGCCGCGGCGGCGACCTCGCCACGCTCGGGCTTCCGTCATCCCGCCGCGCTGGCGGCGGGGGCGGTCGCGCTGGTCACCTTCGGCGTGGGACTGGGCGTCGGCATCGTGCGCTACACGGAGCCCGATCCGAACGCCGGCGCCCCCATGCCGGGCAGCCGTCCCATGGCGGGGCCCATGGCGGGAACGGACGCGCCCAGCGCCGCCAATGCGCCGAAGGGCCCGGTGACGCCGCAGATGCTGCAGGGCATGCTGAATGCCGCCCGCGGGGCGCTGTTCGAGGGCCAGTACAGCCAGGCCATGCAGGCCTACTCGGCGGTGCTCAAGCGCGACCCCGACAACGTGGACGCGCTCACGCACATGGGCCTCATCGCCGCCATCGCCTCGCAGGGCAACGAGCACGGCCCCGAGATGACCGACCGCGCGCTGGGCCTCTTCGAGCGCGCGCTGGCCAAGGATCCGAACTATGCGCCGGCGCTCCTCTACCGCGGGCAGGTGCTCTACGAGATGAAGAAGGACGCGCCGGGCGCGATCAAGTCGTGGGAGAAGTTTCTGGCCGTCACGCCGGCCGGCGAGGACCACGACCGCGTGCAGCAGAAGATCGCCGAGGCCCGCGCGAAGGGCGGGACGAAGATCCGCTAGGCCCGGCTCAGCGTTTCGCGGAGCTGCGGCGGACGGCCAGCGGGACCGCGAACACCGCGTCGCCGTTCACGACGACGACCGGTACCGTCCACAGCACCTCGATGTTGACGCCCTGCCCGGCGTTGGTGACGACCACGTCCTTGTCGGCCAGCGGCACGCCGGCCGCGTTGGCCGCGCTCATCACCTTGCTCTTCAGCTCGCGGGAGGGAATGGTCTCCACGCCGTCGGTCGAGACGATCTCGTCGACGGCGTTGTTGACCGAGATCCAGGACGACACGGCGATCATCCCGGAGTACGCCAGGTACAGTGCCACCACCGCCACGACTCCCCAGAAGACGAGCCTCATGAGCGTCGCCCCTCCGAGTGGTTGACGTTCACCCCGCGTCTTTCGGCAGGTAGACCCAGATCTTCGCCGCCGCCGGCAGCCCGAGCGTCATCGACTGCCCGTCGCCGGAGGCGGTGATGGTGCCGGCCCACGGCGCCACCTCGGTGATCTTCAGGCGGCGGCCCGGCCGCACGTTGTGGCGCCAGAGGTGCTCGAGCAGATTCTTGTCCGCCTCGGCCTCCTCCGTGATGCGCTCCACCACCACGACGGCACCCACCGTCGCCTGGGCCAGCGGGAATGGCTCCACGCGGGTCAGCGGCTTGGGCATCCCGGGGATCGGGTTGCCGTGCGGACAGGTGGACGGCATGCCGAGCAGCTCGGCCAGGCGATCCTCGACGCGCGGCGAGATGGCGTGCTCCAGGCGGTGGGCTTCCTCGTGCGCGTCCGTCCAGTTGAGGCCGAGCGTGTCGGTGAGCCAGCGCTCGAGCAGGCGATGGCGGCGCGCCATCACCTCGGCGATCCCGCGCCCCTTCGTGGTGAGCGTGAGCGCCTTGCCCCGGCCGACCTTCACGTAGCCGCCCGGGGTCATGCGGTGAATGGACTCGGTGACCGCGGGGGCGGAGATGCCCATGTGCTTGGCCAGGCGGGCGCCGATGACGGGCTTGCCGCTGCCGGCGAGATCGTAGATCGCCGCCAGGTAATCCTGTACCGAAGCGGTGGTGTGACTGTCCCCGGTTCGCAACGCGCCCAGTATACCCGAATCGCCGGTGTTATCCTGACCGCCATGACGCGCGCGGACGCCGCGCAGCGGATCACCGAGCTGCGCGAGCAGATCCATCATCACGACTACCTGTATTACGTCCAGAACACCTCGGAGATCACCGACGCCGAGTACGACGCGCTCATGCGCGAGCTCAAGGCGCTGGAGGCCGAGTTTCCCGACCTCGTCACCGCCGACAGCCCCACCCAGCGCGTGGCCGGCTCGGCCGTCGAGGCCTTCCAGCCCGTCGAGCACCGCGTGGCCATGCTCTCGCTCGACAACGCGATGGGCCCGGACGACCTGCGCGAGTTCGAGGCGCGCATCGCCCGCGCGCTGCCCGGCCAGCGTCCGAGCTACGTGTGCGAGCCGAAGATCGACGGCCTCGGCGTGGCCCTGCTCTACGCGCGCGGCCGCTTCGTGCGCGGCGCCACCCGCGGCGACGGGCGCGTGGGCGAGGACGTGAGCGCCAACCTCAAGACGATCCACAGCCTGCCCATGCGCCTGCGCGGCCGCCTGGCCGAGGCCGAGGAGGTGGAGGTGCGCGGCGAGGTCTACATGCCGCGCGCGGAGTTCGCCCAGCTCAACGCCGGGCTCGAGGCCGCCGGCGAGGCCACCTTCGCGAATCCACGCAACGCCGCGGCCGGCGCCGTGCGCCAGAAGGACCCCGCGATCTCCGCGCAGCGGCCGCTGGAGGCCTTCCTCTATCACGTGTCGTGGTCGCCGGGCGTGACGTTCACGAGCCACTGGGAGGCGCTGGAGGCGCTGCAGGCGGCCGGCTTCCGCACCAACCCGCGCTCGGCACGGGCCGACTCGATCGACGAGGCGATCGCCGCCTGCGCGGCGCTCGAGGCCGACCGCGACGCGCTGGGTTACGACGCCGACGGCGTCGTGGTGAAGGTCGACGCGCTCGAGCTGCAGCGGCGGCTGGGCTCGACGACGCATCACCCGCGCTGGGCCGTGGCCTTCAAGTTCGCGGCACGCCAGGCCACCACCGTGGTCAAGGCCATCGAGGTCAACGTGGGCAAGACCGGCGCGCTCACGCCGGTGGCCAAGCTGGAGCCGGTGCCGCTGGCCGGGGTCGTCATCAGCAACGTGAGCCTGCACAACGAGGACGAGATCCGGCGCAAGGACGTGCGCGTGGGCGACACCGTGCTGATCGAGCGCGCAGGCGACGTCATCCCCTACGTCGTGCAGGTCGTGGTGGCCAGGCGGCCGGCCGACAGCGCCGAGTACCGGTTTCCCGACGCGTGCCCGGCCTGCGGCGGCGTGGCGTTCCGGCCCGAGGGCGAGGTGTACTGGCGCTGCCAGAACACCGCCTGCCCCGCCCAGCTCAAGGAGCGGCTGCGCCACTTCGGCTCGCGGCGCGCGATGGACATCGAGGGGCTCGGCGAGGCCGCCATCGAGCAGCTCGTCGACCGCGGGCGCGTGAAGAGCTTCGCCGATCTCTACGATCTGGGCGCCGAGGAGGTCGCCGAGCTCGAGCGCTTCGCCGAGAAATCGGCGGAGAACCTCGTGAGCGCGATCCAGGGCAGCAAGACGCGCGGGCTGGCGCGGCTGCTCAACGCGCTCGGCATCCCGATGGTGGGCGAGCGCGTGGCGCAGCTGCTGGCCACGCGCTTCGGCAGTCTCGAGCGCCTGCAGCACGCGGGCGAGGCGGAGCTGGCGGAGATCCACGGGATCGGCGAGCGCATCGCGGCGTCGGTCGCCAAGTTCTTCGCCGACGAGAGCAACCGCGGCGTGCTGCGCCGGCTGGGCGAGGCCGGCGTGAGCCTCACGGAGGCGTCGTTCGAGGAGGGCCCGCGGCCGCTCGACGGTAAGACGTTCGTGCTCACCGGCACGCTGCCGACCCTGACGCGCGACGCCGCCACCGACCTGATCATCCGGTTCGGTGGACGGGTGACCAGCTCGGTGTCGAAGAAGACCGACTATGTGGTGGCCGGTGAGGACGCCGGCAAGAAGGAGGCGGACGCCCGCCGACTCGGCGTGACGGTGCTCGACGAAGCCGCTTTCCTCGCCCTGACCCGTCGGGCATCATAGGCGCCTGATGGTTGGCCTTCGCCGTATCGCCGGCCTCGCCGGCCTGCTCCTCCTCGCCGGCTGCCTCGGGCGCGTCACCGACTCCCCGGCGCCGATCGATCAATCGGCGCCCGGGCGGTGGACGACGCTCACGCCGCTGCCGGCGCCGCGCCAGGAAGTGGCCGTCGCCGCCTGGCGCGACCAGGTGTGGGTCATCGGCGGCTTCGGCAGCAACGCGGAGCCCGTCGCCACGGTCGAGAGCTACGATCCGGCCCACAACGTCTGGGAGACCTGGCCCTCGCTGCCCGCGCCCGTCCACCACGCGGCCGCCGCCGTTGTCGACAATCGCCTCTTCGTCGTGGGCGGCTATTCCGGTGGGCGCGTGCGGTGGACGCCGCAGGATCCCGACTATGAATTCGTGGGCGCGCGCGGCGTGTGGGAAGCGCGCGCGCCGCTGCCGACGCCGCGCGGCGGGCTGGCCGTCGCCGTGCTCGGCGGACGCATTCACGCCCTCGGCGGCAGCGGCGACCGCGTGAGCAACGCCCACGACGTGTACGACGTCGCCGCCAACCGGTGGGCGGCGGCGAACCCGATGCCGACCGCGCGCGATCACCTCGCGGCCGTGGCCTTCCAGGGGCGCGTGTGGGCGCTGGGCGGGCGCGCCTCGTTCATGGGCGAGCAGTACGGCAACGTCGAGATCTACGACCCCGCCACCGACTCCTGGCGCACCGGCCCCGCGCTGCCGGTCGGACGCGGCGGGCTGGCCGCGGTGGCGCTGCCCGACCGCATCCTGGTCTTCGGCGGCGAGGCCCCGCTGCGCATCTTCAGCGCCAGCGAGATGTACGAGGTCGCCGGCAACCGCTGGATCGCCAAGGAGCCCATGCCGACACCGCGGCACGGCATCGGCGCCGCCGTCATCGGATCGCGCGTCTACGTGCCCGCCGGCGGCACCGAGCCCGGCTTCGCTGCCAGCGCGGTGAACGAGGCCTACGCGCCGTGAGGACGGCTGCCGTGGCCGTGGCGCTGCTGGCCGCGCTCAGCCTGCCGGCCGCCGCGCAATCGCGGCACGACCAGGCGC
>JBKPRI010000217.1:0-6655 GCA_046734515.1 Candidatus Methylomirabilota bacterium
CCATCTCCGTGCCGTGCGGCTTCAACGCCGGCGGCCTGCCGATCGGGCTGCAGCTCATCGGACGTACGCTCGACGAGCCCACGCTGCTGCGCGCCGCCCACGCCTACGAGCAGGCGACCCCGTGGCACGCGAAGAGGCCGAGCCTTGGCTGACGGCCGGTACGAAACCGTCATCGGGCTTGAAGTGCACGCGCAGCTTGCGACGCGCTCGAAGATGTTCTGCGGCTGCCCGGCCACGTTCGGCGCGCCGCCCAACAGCCAGACGTGCCCCATCTGCCAGGGCATGCCGGGCGTGCTGCCGGTGATCAACCGCACGGCGGTCGAATACGCGGTGCGCACGGCGCTGGCCTTCGGACTGCGCGTGAACGCGGCCTGTCGCTTCGCCCGCAAGCACTATTACTACCCGGACATGCCGAAGAACTTCCAGACGAGCCAGTACGAGGAGCCGCTGGCCGAGGACGGTGCGCTGGAGATCGACGGGCCCGACGGCGCGCGCCGCATCGGGATCCAGCGCCTGCACCTCGAGGAGGACGTCGGCAAGCTGGTCCACGAGGGTGACCTGGCCACGGCGCAGGCCAGCCTGGTCGACTACAACCGCGCGGGCACGCCGTTGATGGAGACCGTCTCCAGGCCCGAGCTCCGCTCGCCCGAGGAGGCGGCGGCCTACCTGCGCGCCTTCCGCGCGGTGCTGCTGGCCCTCGGCGTCTGCGACGGCAACATGGAGGAAGGCTCGCTGCGCTGCGACGCCAACGTCTCCCTGCGTCCGCGTGGCGCCTCCGAGCTCGGTACCAAGGTCGAGATCAAGAACCTGAACTCGTTCCGCAACGTGCAGCGCGCGCTGGAATTCGAGATCAAGCGGCAGAGCGCCGCGCTCGACAAGGGCGAGCGCATCGTGCAGGAGACGCGGCTCTTCGACGCCGAGCGCGGCATCACGCAGTCGATGCGCACCAAGGAGTACGCGCACGACTATCGCTACTTCCCCGAGCCGGACCTCGTCCCGCTGAAGCTCGACGGGGGTTGGGTCGACCGGCAGCGCGCAGAGCTTCCAGAGCTGCCGCGCACGCGGCGTGAGCGCTTCGTTGCGGAATATGGCCTGCCGCCGCACGATGCGGATCTATTGACCCAATCTCGCGCGCTCGGCGACTACTGCGAGAGGGCGGTTCGCATCCATGCGACCAATCCCAAGGGGATTGCGAACTGGATTACTACTGAGGTCTTGAGCAAGGTGGACGCCGCCGACGAAGCGGCCGTGACAAGCTTTGGCATCCCGCCGGAGCATCTCGCCGGCCTCGTGAAGCTCATCGACGACGGGACCATCAGCGGCAAGATCGCCAAGGACGTCTTCGGGCGTATGCTCGCCTCGGGCGAGGACGCCGGCACGATCGTCAAGCGCGAAGGGCTGACCCAGGTGGCGGATGCCGGCGCGCTGGAGGCCCTGGTCGATCAGGCCATCGCGGGCAACGCCAAGGCGGTTGCCGACTTCAAGGCCGGCAAGACCGCCGCCGCCAAGGCGCTGGTCGGGCAGGTGATGAAGGCCAGCGGCGGCAAGGCCAACCCCGGCATGGTCGATCGCCTGGTGCAGGAGAAACTCTCTAAGTTGTGACCCAGGCGGCTATAATCGGCGAAGCGCCCGCCATGATTGAGCTTCACCGCGTTTGGAAGGTGTACGCCGTCGGGCCGGTGAAGGTCCCAGCGCTCTCCGATGTCTCCTTCCGGGTGTCCAAGGGCGAGTTCGTCACGCTCTGCGGGCCGAGCGGCGCCGGCAAAACCACGCTGCTGCGCCTGCTCTACCGCGACGAGGTCCCCTCCGAGGGCGAGGTCGAGGTGCTGCGCCAGGAGGTCAGCTCGCTCAGCCGTCGCGAGGTGGCCGCGCTGCGGCGCTCGATCGGCATCGTCTTCCAGGATTCCAAGCTCCTGCCCGGCCGCACCGTCTACGAGAACGTGGCCTTCGTGCTACGGGTGCTGGGCACACCGCGGCGGGAGATCACCGGCCGCGTGTTCGACGCGCTCCGCGCGGTCGGGCTGTCGGCGCGTGCGCAGGCCTACCCCGCCCAGCTCTCGCAGGGCGAGGCGCAGCGCGCCGCGCTCGCGCGCGCCATCGCGCGCAAGCCGCTGCTGCTGATCGCCGACGAGCCCACCGGCAACCTGGACGAGGGCATGGCGGCGGAGGTCATCGAGATCGTGCGGGACATCAACGCCGGCGGCACCACGGTGCTCTTCGCCACGCACCAGGCCGCGCTGGGCGCCTCCCTCAAGCAGCGCACGCTCACGATCCAGAACGGACGCCTGGTCAAGGACGAGGGCTAGGGCGCCGTGTTCGGCTTCCTCCTCGGAGAAGCCCTGCGGGACCTTCGGCGCGCCGGCCGCGTGGCGGTCAGCGCGATCCTGCTCATCACCCTGTCGCTGGCCGCGCTCGGCGCCTTCTGGCTGCTGTCCTCCAACATGAGCGCGGCCGTCACGCAGTTCCGCGAGCGCGTGAAGCTCATCGTCTACCTCAAGCGCGAGCCCTCGCCGCTGGACGCCAATGCACTCGTGGAGCGTGTGCGGGGGATGCCCGGCGTCGCCGCCGTGCGCTTCGTGGGCAAGGCCGAGGCGCTCGGCACGCTGAAGCAGGTGCTGGGCAAGGACGCCGCCGTCGCCGACTCGATCCCCCAGAATCCGCTGCCCGCCTCGCTCGAGGTCACGCCCACCGCGGAGGGCGCCACGCTGGAAGGCGCCCGCGCGCTGGTCACGCGGCTCAGCGCGCTGCCCGAGACCGACGAGGTGGGCGGCGGCGTCGAGTGGATGGAGCGCTTCGCCCAGGGCCAGCGGCTGCTGTGGCTGTTCGCGCTCGGCGTCGGCGCCGTGCTGGCGGTGGCGGCGATCCTCACGGTGACGACGGCCACCACGCTGGTGCTGCACGCGCGGCGTGACGAGATGGAGATCATGCGCCTCGTCGGTGCGCCCGAGCTCGTCGTGCGGCTGCCGCTGCTCCTGCAGGGCATGATGCAGGGGCTGCTCGGCGCGATGCTGGCCATCTGGGTGCTGGTCGCGTGCTACGCCCTCATCGGTCCGCGCATCGAGCCGCTCATCAGCGAAACGCTCGGTGTGGCCCGGCTGACGTTCCTGCGCCCGCACAACATCATCGCGCTGATGGCGGCCGGCACGCTGCTCGGCGGCATCGGCGGCTTCCTCGCGCGCGGCCGGCCCGAGGCATGAGGCGGCGCGCCCTCGTCGCGCTGGTCCTCGCCGGCGCGCTCGCCTCGTCCCACGCGCTGGCCCAGGCGCCGAAGAAGGACGATCCGCTGCAGAGCGAGCAGCGCAAGCTGCGCGAGGCCGAGCAGCAGCTCAAGGAGGAGCGCCGCAAGGCCGCCGAGGCCCGCGAGAAGGAGACGTCCATCCTGGCCGAGCTGGACCGGGTGGAGCAGCGGCTGGCGGACAAGCAGCGCGACATCGTGCGGCTCGACGGGCGCATCAAGAAGGCCCAGGGCGACGTCACCTCGCTGCGCGGGGAGGTCCAGGGGCTCGTGCGGCAGCGCGGCGGGCAGGAGGAAGCCCTGGCCCGGCGCCTCAGGGCCATGTACAAGGTCCACGCCCAGGGGGGTGCGCTGCCGCTGCTGTTTTCCGGGGACGACCCGGTGGCCAGGGCCGTTGCGGTCAGACATCTCGCGAGCTTAGCGGCCCTGGACGCCCGCCTCATCCAGGAGTATCGTGGAACGTCAGACCGGCTAGACGACCGCCGACGCCGGGAAGAAATCAGAGAGCGGGAGCTGGCCGATCTCAAATCCGACGCGCAGCGCGAACAAGCCGAAGTCGACCGCGACGCCGCCAAGCGTCGCGTGCTCCTCGCCAAGGTGCGCGACGAGCGCGCCTATCACGAGCGCATGGTCGGCGAGCTCTCCGAGGCCACGCGCAAGCTCGAAGCCTTCATCCGCGATCTTCAGGCCAAGCAGCGCCGCGTCGCCAAGGTGCCGCCGGCCAAGCCGGGCATCGAGCCACCGGGCGTCGGCTTCGGCACGCTCCGCGGGCGGCTGCCGTGGCCGACGGAGGGGCGCATCATCGCGGCCTTCGGCGCCCAGGTCCATCCGCGCTTCGGCACGCGTACCTTCCGTAATGGTGTCGACATCGAGGCCGGCGAGGGACGCGAGGTGGGCGCCGTCTACGGCGGGCACGTCATCTACACCGGGTGGTTCAAGGGCTACGGCAACTTGATCATTCTCGACCACGACAACGATTACTACACGCTCTACGCGCACATCGCCGACATCCTCGTGAAAGAGGGGGACGACGTGCGCCAGGGGCAGCGCATTGGGACGGTCGGGGACACGGGCTCGCTGGAGGGGCCGCGCCTCTATTTCGAGGTGCGCTTCCAGGGCAAGCCCCAGGATCCCGAGCAGTGGCTCCGCTCACGGAGCTGAGGGCTGAAAGAAGGAGCCAGGGGGATTCCATGAAGAAGGCGTTCGTGACCGGCGCGTTGCTCGTCGTATTGACCCTTTCGCTGGGCGGATCGGCCGCCAGCAAGGTGACGGACAACGCCGCCACCTACGAACAGCTCCGTCTGTTCACCGAGGTGCTGTCGATCGTGCAGAACCAGTACGTGGACGAGGTGCCGCCCAAGGACCTCATCTACAACGCCATCAAGGGCACCCTGCGCGGCCTCGATCCGCACAGCTCCTTCCTCGATCCCGACAGCTATCGCGACATGCAGGTGGAGACCTCGGGCAGCTTCGGCGGTCTGGGTATCGAGATCACGCTCAAGGACGACATCCTGACGGTGGTGGCGCCCATCGACGGCACGCCCGCCTATCGCGCGGGGCTGCACACGGGCGATCGCATCATCAAGATCGACGGGCTCAGCACCAAGGACATGCAGCTGGCGGACGCCGTCAAGCGCATGCGCGGCAAGCCCGGCACCAAGGTGACGATCAGCGTGGTGCGCGAGGGCTGGGCCGAGCCGAAGGACTTCGACATCACGCGCGAGCAGATCCGGGTGCAGTCGGTCAAGGCGGTCGAGCTCGGCGACGGCATCGAGTACCTGAAGCTCCGCCAGTTCCAGGAGCAGAGCCCGCACGATCTCGACGCGGCGCTCGAGAAGTTCGCCAAGAACGGCATGAAGGCGCTGATCCTCGACCTGCGTAACAATCCGGGCGGCCTGCTCACCGCCGCCGTGGAGGTGAGCGAGAAGTTCATCGACGACGGCAAGCTGGTCGTCTACACGGAAGGGCGCGTGCGCAACCAGAACATGCGCTTCTCGGCCCACGCCAAGAAGGGGTACGCCCAGATGCCCATGGTGATCCTCATCAACCAGGGCAGCGCCTCGGCCTCGGAGATCGTGGCCGGCGCGCTTCAGGACTGGGGCCGCGCGACGATCGTCGGCACGCAGAGCTTCGGCAAGGGCTCGGTGCAGACCATCATCCCGCTCTCCGACGGCTCCGGCCTGCGCCTGACCACGGCGAAGTACTTCACGCCGAAGGGCCGCTCGATCCACGGCAAGGGCATCACGCCGGACGTGGTGGTCGAGGTGCCGAAGGAGCCGGTGACGCCGACACCGAAGGAGCGGCCGCTGCCCTCCGAGAACCCGCTGGACGACCTGAAGAAGGACATCCAGGTCCAGAAGGCGCTCGAGGTCATCAAGGCCATGAAGACGGCTTACGAGATGGGCACGCGCCAAGCCGCGAAGAACTGACCCCGCGACGCCCAAGGCGATGGGGCCGGGCGCCGCGGCGCCCGGCCTTCATCGCCTTTCGTATTTTTAGCGCCCGGTGCACAGGATTTAAGCAGATATGGGCAAACTGGTCTTAGGCATCGAGAGCTCGTGCGATGAGACGGCGGCGGCCGTGCTCGTCGACGGCCGGCGTGTGCTCTCGAGCGTGGTGGCCTCGCAGGACGACGTTCACGCGCCCTACGGCGGCGTCGTGCCCGAGCTTGCCTCACGCCGCCACCTCGAAGTGATCGTGCCCGTCGTCGAGAAGGCGCTGAAGGATGCCGGCGTCGCCCTCGGCGACCTCGACGGCATCGCGGTCACGCAGGGGCCCGGCCTCGTCGGCTCGCTGCTGGTCGGCTGCTCGATGGCCAAGGCGCTCGCCTGGGTGCACGGCCTGCCGCTCGTCGGCGTGAACCACCTGGAAGGCCACATCTACGCCGCGTACCTCACCGACGATCCGCCCGAGTATCCGTTCCTGGCGCTGGTGGTCTCCGGCGGGCACACCGCGCTCTACCACGCGCCCTCGCCGCTCGCGTACGAGCTGGTGGGGCAGACGCGCGACGACGCGGCCGGCGAGGCGTTCGACAAGGTGGCCAAGCTGCTCGGGCTTGGCTTTCCGGGCGGACCGATCATCCAGAAGACCGCCGAGCGCGGCGATTCGCGCGCGATCGAGTTCCCGATCGCCCAGCTCACCGACGGCAGCCGCGATTTCTCGTTCAGCGGCATCAAGACGTCCGTCTCGCATTACGTGAAGCGTCACGGGCCGCTTGGGGAGGCGCAGGTGGCCGACGTGGCCGCCTCGTTCCAGGCCGCCGTGGTGAAGACGCTGGTGCGGCGCACCGTGCGTGCGGCGCAGCACCTCGGCGTCAGGCGCGTGCTGCTCACGGGCGGCGTGGCGGCGAATGGCCCGCTGCGCGCGGCGCTCGTGGCCGAGGCCGACGAGCACGGGATCCACGTGCACATCCCGCCGCCG
>JBKPRI010000218.1:0-5518 GCA_046734515.1 Candidatus Methylomirabilota bacterium
CGGATGCCCTGGGCGGCGTGGTCGACCGCGATGACCTTGGCGAGCTGGATCAGGGCGCCCTTCGTCGAGCAGTAGGCCGGCCGTCCCGCCGAGCCCACGTGGCCGAGCTGTGAGGCGATGAAGATCACGCTGCCCCCTCCGCGCGCGACCATGGCGGGCAGCGCGGCCTTGGCCATCAGGAACGCCCCCGTGAGATTGATGCGGATCGTGCGCTCCCATGCGGCCTCGTCCATCTCCAGCACGGTCGCGGCGGCGTCGTGATCCGCAGCGCCGTACATAAGCGCATCCAGGCCGCCGAAGCGCTGCACCGCGACCGCCACGGCCGCGCCGCAGCTGGCGCCGTCGGTGACGTCGAGGCGCACCGGCAAAGCCTGACCGCCGGCCTTGTCGATGTCGGCGGCCGTCGTCTTGGCGCCCGTCTCCTCGACGTCCGCGCACGCCACGCGCGCGCCGGCGGCGGCGAAGGCCAGCGACGTGGCGCGGCCGATGCCGTTGGCGGCGCCGACCACGAGGGCGACCTTCTTGTCGAGCGTGAACGCCTGGTCCATCATCGGGGCCTCCCTGGCGAGGGTATGACGGCGACCTTACATCAACGGGAGGACGATGAGCCATGAGAACGCCGAGGCTGCTGCTCGCGCTCCTCGTGCTGGCGCTCTCGCGTGCGCCGGAGGCGGCCGCGCAGGCGCCCGCCGGCGAGGCGGTGATCGCCTGGCATGTCACGATCGCGCCGGCGTGGTTCGATCCCTCCACGGCGCCGCCGAACATCACGCCGTTCGGCATGCTCTACGCCTTGCACGATGGGCTGGTCCGCCCGCTGCCGGGCCAGAAGGTCGGCAACAGCCTCGCGGAGTCGTGGACGGAGAGCGCGGACGGGCTGATCTACGAGTTCAAGATCCGCGCGGGCGCGCGATTCCACAACGGCGAGCCCGTCACGGCGGACGATGCCAAGTTCAGCTTCGAGCGCTACAAGGGCGCCGGCGCCACCGAGCTGCAGGCGCGTGTGCGGCAGGTGGACGCGGTGGACGCGCGCACGCTCCGCATCCAGCTGAAGGAGCCGTGGCCCGATTTCATGACCTTCTATGGCACCTCGGCCACCGCGGCCGGGCTCGTCGTCCCCCGCAAGTACGTGCAGCAGGTCGGCGATGACGGCTTCCGCCGGCACCCGATCGGCGCCGGTCCCTACAAGTTCGTGAGCCACGCGCCCGGCGTGGAGGTCGTGCTGGAAGCCTTCCCCGGCTACTGGCGCCGCGTGCCGAGCGTCAAGCGCCTGGTCATGAAGAGCGTCCCCGAGGGGACGACGCGCGTGGCGATGCTCAAGAAGCAGGAAGCCGACATCGCCTTCGCGCTGGACGGCGAGGATGCCGAGAACGTGCGTCGCGATCCGAAGCTGCAGCTGGTGCCGTCCAAGCACGCGTCCATCTACTGGATCGAGTTCGCCGAGCAATGGGACGCCAGGTCGCCGTGGCACGACCGGCGCATGCGCCTGGCGTTGAACCTGGCGCTCGATCGCAAGGCCATCAACGAGGCGACGTGCCTCGGTTTTTGCCCGCCCACGGCGAACATCGTGCCGCGCGTGATGGACTTCGCGCTGCAGACCTCGCCGGTCCCCTACGATCCCGGCAAGGCCAGGCAGCTGCTGGCCGAAGCCGGCTATCCCAACGGCATCGACGCCGGTGACTTCGTGCCCACGCCGCCGTTCTTCGCGACGGCCGAGGCGGCCGTGAACTACATGACGGCGGTCGGCATCCGCGTGCGCCTCCGCACGCTCGAGCGCGCCACCTTCTACGCCGCCTGGCGCGAGAAGAAGCTGCGCGGGCTCTTCATGGTGGCGGCGGGCAACTCGGGCAACGCGGCCAGCCGGGTGGCCGAGTTCATTTACTCCAAGGGCAGCTATGCCTACGGCGGCTATCCGGACATCGACGATCTGTTCGTGCAGCAGGCGCGCGAGCGCGACGCCAAGAAGCGCGAGGCGCTGCTGCATCGCATCCAGCAGCTCACGATGGACCGGGTGATGTTCGCGCCGATCATGGACTACCGCACGCTGCGCGGCGTGGGGCCGCGCGTGGCCGATCACATGCTCGACACGCTGCACCTCGTGCCGTTTCCGTCCTGGGAGGACCTGCGCCTCAAGACGCCCTGACTCAGCGCCACGCGCCCTCGACGGGGTACGCCTCGCTCGCGCCCGGCCACGGCGGCATCGTCACGCCGACCGCGGCCAGCGGATCCGTGCCGAGCGCGCGGAACTGGAAGTGCGTGCCGGCGGGGATCGACACGCAGATGCCGGGGTCCACGGTCACGATCTCCTCGCGCTCGCCGGTCTTGAGCCACATCTCCCCGTGGCCTTCCACGAAGTACCAGATCTCCTCCACGCTCTTGTGCGCGACCGCGCGCGAAGTCTGACCGGGCTCCAGCTGGAAGTGCGCGAGCCCGCCGCGCGTGAGAGCCAGGAGCACGCGGACCGCCGAGCCGTCGGGCGCGATGGCGTCGGGCTCGGCGGGCAGCCGCTTGGAGTCGAACGGCGTCACAGGAAGCGGCGGTTGGCGCGCTCGTCGGGCAGGTCGAGGCCCAGCGTGACGAGCTTTCCATCCACGTAGGTCTTGTAGGCGTCGCGGATCTCGGCATTGCCGACGGACTTGAGCCCCCAGCCGATGAACTTCGGCACGTTGGGCGAATCCGAACGGCCGAACATGTCGAGCGCGGCCGGATACCACTTGCCGAGCAGGTGCTGGGCCACCGCCTTGCCGCGCGGCGTCTCGCAGATGCGCTGCAGGAAGTAGTAGCCCATCTCCGAATGACCCAGCTCGTCACGCTCCACGGTGGCCGACATCTTGGCCAGCGGCACGTAGGACGACTCCCGCCAGTCGCGCGCGTGGAAGGCGCCGTTGAGATCCACGAAGAAGTGGAAGTACGCGTCGTCGGCCCACGTCTCGCGAGGCAGGTGGAAGGCGTAGTGCGCGTAGGGGACGTCCTTCAGCGCGAAGTCGCGCTCGAGACCCACGGCCAGGCGGTGAAACATGATCGCGTGCTTGAGCTCCTCGGCCAGGTACTCGGCCTTGATGAGCTTGGAGGTCGCGTCCGGGAATATCGCCTCGGCCAGGTCCAGGCACGTGGCCATGAAGCCGAGGAAGCTCTTGTTGCCCGCGCGCTCGCCCTCGTGACGCAGCATCTTGAGCAGCAGGCCGCGATACTCCTCGGGCAGGGGATCGCCCTCCTCGAAGCGGTGCGGCGCGCGGCTCGCCGGCGCGGCGAAGCGTGGCAGCGGATCGCCCTGGGCGTAGACCCGTCGCCAGAACGGCCACAGCTCGGTGCGGCCGCGCGCCTCGGCCTCGTCGATCTCGGCCATGTCCCCGGTCACCCGGTCGCTCATGCGGCTCCTCCGTGGCGGCGCTGGGCCACCTCCCACCGCGCGGCGTCGAGGCCGCGGGTGACCTGCCGCTGGTGCCCGCACGGGCAGCCGAGTCCCCCCGTGGCGTAAAGATCGAACTGCTGCTCGACCAGCGCCGCGGCCATGTTGGGCAGCAGGCGGTCGCCGACGTTACCGACCATCCGGCCACAGCCGGCGCAGAGCAGGCGATAATAGGTGCCGTAGGTGGCCGGCTGGTCCAGCGTGATGCCGACACGGCCGTAGGCCGTGCGGATCTCCTCCACGATGTTGCTCATCGCCCCTCCCGCTCGTCGCCCCTCCGTGATACGGGTCGGGCCGGGGGTTGTCAACGCGTCGGCGACCACTTCTCGGTAGTCTGCTTCCCTCTGCCGGCCCGGGCGGTGCCGAAATCCGCGGCGTAACGTCCTGGCACCGCGTTTGTATGTTTTGTCCGCCGCAATTGCCTGGGCGCCAGTCGACCAACCACCGGAGGTGCGTGATGAGAGCTCTGACGACCGCCGCAATCCTTCTCCTCCTCGCCGGGTGCGCCACCACCGCCCCCGCGCCCAGCGCCCAGGTCTATACCGGCGAGGTCTGGACGTGGGACCAGCCCAACAACATCGTCACGCTCTACAAGAGCGGCCAGATCCAGCGCGTGAAGATCAGCCCGGCCGAGATGCGCACGCTGCGCCTGCACGAGCAGGCGCGGGTGACCGGTGAGCTGGCGCCGCCCGCCGATCTGCTCGTGGTGACGAGCACAGGTCCCGTGACGTTCGTCCCCCGCGGCCAGGCCGAGAGCATGGAAGTGAAGGGCACCGTGGCCAGCGTCGATCCCCAGGGCCGCATGGCCGTGACCAGCGACCGCGGGCCCGTCCACGTGTGGGCCGCCTCGGGCGCCGAGCAGCGCTTCACCAAGGGCGCGCCGGTGAGCGTGAAGATGACCGTGCAGCCGGTGGACGCCAGGCCTGTCGCCGCGGGTCAGCCCGCGCCGGCCACTACCCCCGCCGCCTCGCCGACCAGCGAGCCGGGTGATCACGCGGTCATCACCGGCCGCATCATCGGCGTCAACCCGGGCGGGGTCCTGGTGGTCGAATCGCCGACCGGCCCCATCCAGGTGCTGGTGGCCGATGGCGGCAAGTACAAGGTGGGCGAGTGGGTCGAGATCCACAGCACGGTGCGCACCGCGTCGTAAGTTGAAGAGGCCGCCCCGGCCATGCCGGGGCGGCCCATCAGCCTCGTCCCGCCCAGCGCTTTGCCCACTCGACGACCGGCATGAAGACCTCGAGCAGCTCGCGCCCCAGCGGTGTGAGCCCGTAGCCGCCGCCCTCCGCATCGACCAGCCCGCTGTCCCGGAGCGCCTTGAGCCGGCCGTTCAGCACGGTGGGACTCATGCCGCTGCACGCCTCCTGCAGTGCGCGGAAGGTGAGGCGGCCCGCGCGCAGCTCCCAGATCACGCGCAGCGTCCAGCGCTGCCCCAGCAGGTCGAGCAGCGCCATGATCGGCCGCCCCGTGCGCGACCCGCGTACCGCCCGTCCGGCCTTCGGATATCTCGCCATCGGCCCCTTGCGCTACCGAATACGTAGCGGTATCGTCGCTGCTACTGAAAGCATAGCACCGGAGGCCCGCCATGGATCCCCGCATCGCCGCCCTGGAGCCGCCGTTCTCGCCCGCCGTCGCCGAGGCCCTGCAGCGCATCATGCCGCCCGGCGTGCCGCCGCTCGCGCTGTTCCGCACGCTGGCGGTCAACGAGCGCGTCTTCCTGCGGTTCATGGCCGGCGCCCTGCTGGATCGTGGGACCATCACGCTGCGCGAGCGCGAGATCGTCATCGACCGCACGTGCGCCCGCTGCGGCTCGGAGTACGAGTGGGGTGTGCACGTGAGCTTCTTCGCCGAGCGCGCGCGTCTCACGGAGGCCGAGGTGGCCGGCACGCTGACGCCGGATCCGGACGCCACGGCCTTCGCGCTGCGGGAGCGGCTGCTGCTGCGCCTCGTCGATGCGCTGCACGATCGCGCCCAGGTGAGCGACGAGCTCTGGCAGGCGCTGCGCGCCGAGTGGTCCGAGGCCCAGCTCATCGAGCTGGTGGCTCTGGCGGGCCTCTATCACATGGTCTCGTTCGTCACGAACGCGCTCCGCATCCCGTTGGAGTCTTACGC
>JBKPRI010000219.1:0-5092 GCA_046734515.1 Candidatus Methylomirabilota bacterium
GTCCCGGCCAGCGCGCCCGCGCGAACCCGCGGCGAATGGCCGTCTCGTCCGCCCCGAGCACACGCGCCGCCGTCGCGGCCAGCAGCGCGTTGGTCGGCTGATAGGCGCCGAGGAGCTGGATGGCGACGTCGTCGTGGCGCCAGCCCGGCCCGGCGAGATCCAGGCGCTGGCCGTCGAGGCCGCGCGCGCGCAGTGTCACGCCGAGATCGCGGCCCTCGCGCAGCAGCGGCACGCCGACCGCGGCCGCGCGCGCCTCGAGGATCGCGGTGACCTCCGGCGCCTGCGCGGCCGCGATCGCCGTGCCCGAGCGGATGATGTACGACTTCTCGTCCGCGATGGCCGTGACCGTGTCGCCGAGGTACTCCTGGTGATCGAGGTCGATGGACGTGAGCACGCTGACCGCCGGCCGGCCGACCGTGGTGGAGTCGTAGCGGCCGCCGAGACCCACCTCGAGCACAGCCACGTCGACGGCCTCGCGCGCGAAGTGGTCGAGCGCCAGCGCGGTGGTCGCCTCGAACACGCTGGCGTCCAGGCGGGCGATGAGCGTGCCGAGCGCCTCGACCCCGTCGGCCAGCGCGTCCTCGGAGATGGCCAGCCCGTCGACACGGATGCGCTCGCGAAACGACACGAGGTGTGGCGACGTGAAGAGTCCCACGCGCCGGCCCTGCGCGCGGAGCGCGGCGGCCAGCAACGCGGCCACCGAGCCCTTGCCGTTGGTGCCGCCGATCTGCGCGATCGTGTATGCGCGCTCGGGGCGGCCCAGCGCGTCGAGCAGCGCCTCGATCCGTTCCAGACCCGGGCGCATCCCGGTGTGCTCCCCGCCGCGCAGGGCGAGGAGCCGGGCCAGCGCCTCGGCGTAGGTCATGCGGGCGGCGTCGGCTGGTCCGCGAAGAAGGCGAGGAGGCGGCGGATCGTGTCCTTGAGCTCCTTGCGCTCGACGATCATGTCGAGCTGGCCGTGTTCCAGAAGGAACTCGGCCCGCTGGAAGCCATCGGGCAGCGGCTGGCGGATCGTCTCGGCGATCACGCGCGGGCCCGCGAAGCCGATGAGCGCGCGCGGCTCGGCCAGGATCACGTCGCCCAGCATCGCGAAGCTCGCGGTGACGCCGCCCGTGGTCGGATCGGTGAGCACCGAGAGATAGGGCAGCCGGGCGCGGCCCAGGCGCTCGAGCGCGGCCGACGTCTTGGCCATCTGCATGAGCGAGAGGATGCCCTCCTGCATGCGGGCGCCGCCGGAGGCGGCCACGATGATGACGGGCACGTGCTTGTCGATGGCCAGCTCGATGCCGCGCGCCAGCTTCTCGCCGACGACCGAGCCCATGCTGCCCCCCAGAAAGCCGAACTCGAACACGCAGAGCACCGCCGGGTAGCCACCGATGCGTGCCAGGCCGGTGACCACCGCGTCCTCGGAGGACGTCTTCTGCTTGGCGGCCCTGAGGCGGTCGCGATAGCGCTTGGTGTCCTTGAAGTTCAGCGGGTCCACGCTGGAGAGCGCGGCCTGGTGCTCCTCGAAGGTGCCGGCGTCGGTCAGCAGGCCGATGCGCTCACGCGCCGAGATGCGGAAGGGATAGCGGCACTTCGGGCACACGCGCCCGGCCCGCTCGACCTCCGCGCGATAGACGATCTCCTTGCACGACTCGCACTTGATCCACAGCCCCTCGGCGATGACGACCTTCTTCGGCGTTCCCTCGGTCTCCCCGGGCGTGCGACGAAACCAGGCCACCAGGTCAGCTCCCGCCCCGCAGAGGGGCCTTCAACGAGCCGATGAACTTCGCGACCTCGTCGATGAGGCTGGGGTCACCAGTGTGACGCTCGATGAGGCGCACGATGGCCGAGCCCACGAGGATCCCGTCGGCCAGCTTGCCGACCGCGCCGACCTGCTCGGGCGTGGAGACGCCGAAGCCGACGCACAACGGCTTGGTCGTCACCAGCCGCAGCGTGCGGATCTGCGCGTCCAGGCCGGGGGGCAGCGTGCGCCGCTCGCCGGTGATGCCGGTCACCGAGACCACGTAGATGAAGCCGCGCGCGAGCCGCGCGATGGCCTTCACGCGCGCCGCCGGCGAGGTCGGCGCCACGAACTGCACCAGGTCGAGCCCGGCCGGCTCGGCCTCGGCCCGCAGCGGATCGCATTCCTCGTACGGCAGGTCGGGCACGATGACGGCGTCGGCGCCGGCGTCGATCGCGGTGCGCGCGAAGCTCTTGAGACCGAAGGCCAGCACCGGGTTGTAGTACGTCATCAGCGCGATCGGCAGCTTCACGCCGTCGGCGCGCAGGCCGGCCACCAGCTCCAGCACGCGCGGCAGCGAGGCGCCGGCGGCCAGCGCGCGGGCGCCGGCGCGCTGGACCACCGGGCCGTCGGCGATGGGGTCGGAGAAGGGCACGCCGAGCTCGACCACGTCGGCGCCGGCGCGCTCGGCGGCGGCCACCAGCCGGCGCGTCTCGGCCAGCGAGGGATCGCCGGCCGAGAAGTACGGCATCAGCGCGCGCTCGCCCCGCTCGCGCAGCCGCGCGAACGTCGTCTCCATCCGGCTCATTCGATCGACTTCCCGAGCGCCTTGGCCACGACGTGGACGTCCTTGTCGCCGCGGCCGGAGAGGCCGACCACGATGGTCTTGGAGCGCGGCAGCGTCCTGGCCAGGCGCATCGCGTGTGCCACCGCGTGCGCGGATTCCAGCGCCGGCATGATGCCCTCGAGCTTCGTGAGCGCCTGGAAGCCTTCCAGCGCTTCGTCGTCGGTGATGGAGACGAACTCGAAGCGCCCGCTCTCGCGGTAATAGGAGTGCTCGGGGCCGACGCCCGGGTAGTCGAGGCCGGCCGAGATGGAGTGCGCGACCGCGATCTGGCCGTCGTCGCTCTGCAGCAGGTAGCTCATGGCTCCGTGCAGCACGCCGGGATGGCCGGCCGTCATGGTGGCGCCGTGGCGGCCGGTCGCCACGCCGTGGCCGCCCGGCTCGACGCCGACGATGCGCACGCGCGCGTCGCCGATGAACGGATGGAACAGGCCGATGGCGTTGGAGCCGCCGCCCACGCACGCCACCAGCGCGTCGGGCAGCCGGCCGAAGGCGCGCTGCGCCTGGCGCCGCGCCTCCTTACCGATCACCGTGTGGAAATCGCGCACCATCATCGGATAGGGATGCGGCCCCAGCGCGGAGCCGAGCAGGTAGTACGTGGTGCGCACGTTGGTGACCCAGTCGCGCAGCGCCTCGTTGACCGCGTCCTTCAGCGTCTTGCTGCCGGACTCGACCGGGATGACCTTGGCGCCGAGCAGCTTCATGCGGAAGACGTTGAGCGCCTGGCGCTCGACGTCCTCGGCGCCCATGTAGACCTCGCAGTCGAGGCCGAGCAGCGCGCACGCCGTCGCACTGGCCACGCCGTGCTGCCCGGCGCCGGTCTCGGCGATCACGCGCTTCTTGCCCATGCGCACCGCCAGCAGCGCCTGGCCGAGCACGTTGTTCACCTTGTGAGCGCCGGTGTGGCAGAGGTCCTCGCGCTTGAGCCAGATGCGCGCGCCGCCGCAGTGCTCGCTCAGGCGCGCAGCGAGGTAGAGCGGCGTCGGACGCCCCGCGTAATCGGTCAGCAGCTCGGTGAGCCGCGTCCGGAACTTGCGGTCGCGCCGGGCGGCGGCGTACGCCTTCTCCAGCTCGATGAGCGGCGCCATCAGCGTCTCCGGCACGAAGCGCCCGCCGAACTTCCCGAAGTGGCCGCGCGCGTCGGGCAGCGTCTTCACGACCGCCTGGCCTCCGCCATGAAGCGGCGCACCTTGTCGGGATCCTTCTTGCCGGGCCGGGCCTCCACGCCGGAGTTCACGTCCACGGCGAACGGGCGGACGATCTCGATCGCCTGCCGGACGTTCTCCGGCACCAGCCCGCCGGAGAGAATGACGTGCATCCGCGTGCCGGGCCCGCGCAGGATCCCGGCGGCAGAGATCCGCTTCCATTCGATGGGCTCGCGGCGCTCGCCCTCGCTCCACCGCACCGCCGTATCCAGCAGCACCGCGGAGACGACCGGGCGATACTTCAGCGCGCCGAACAGCTCCCCCACGCGGAACTCCGGCAGCCCTTCAACGGTGGATGCCGGGGGCAGCTTGATGGTCTTGATCACCGGCAGCGAGTAGCCGCTGAGCGTCTCCGGCGGCTCGTCGCCGTGGAACTGTAGCGCGCGCAGGCCGCACGCCTCCGCCACCGCCTTGACGTGACCGGACGGGTGGTCCCAGAACACGCCGACGGGCGTCACGAAGGGTGGCAGCCAGCGCACGATGGGCGCCACCTGCTCGGGCGTCACGAACCGCGGCGTGTTCTCCACGAAGATGAAGCCGACCGCGTCCGCCCCCGCCTCCACGGCGATCCGGGCGTCCTCGAGGCTGGTAATGCCGCAGATTTTGACCCGCGTCATTCGAGCCTCAGCTCGCGCACCTTGGCAGCCGTGTCCTCGGCCTTCACCAAGCCCTCGCCGACGAGGACGGCGCGGGCGCCGGCGTCGACGACGCGGCGCACCTGGTCACCGGTGAAGAAGCCGCTCTCGCTGATGACGATCGGGCCGGGCGGAATCTGCGGCAGCAGGGCCAGCGTCGTCTCGATGCGCGTCTCGAAGGTGGCCAGGTCGCGGTTGTTGATGCCGAGCAGACGGCAGCCGGCGCCGAGCGCCTTGTCGACCTCGGCCGCGGTGTGGCATTCGACGAGCGCGGCCAGGCCGAGCCCCTTGGCGGCGGCCAGCAGGTCGGCCAGCAGGGCGCCGTCGAGGATCGACACGATCAGCAGCACCGCGTCGGCGCCCGCCGCGCGCGACTCCCAGAGCTGCCACTCGTCGATCGTGAAGTCCTTGCGCAGCAGCGGCACGCTCACCTGCGCCCGGATGGCCGCGAGCAGGTCGAGGTGCCCCTGGAAGTACTTCTCGTCGGTGAGCACCGATATGGCGTCGGCGCCGTGGCGCGCGTAGGTCGCGGCCAGGGCGACCGGGTCGAGGTCGCCCTTGAGCACGCCGCGCGAGGGCGAGGCCTTCTTCACCTCGGCGATGAGGGCGACCGGCCGGCCGGCGGGGCGCAGCGCGGCCTCGAAGTCGCGCGGGGCGGGCAGCGCGGCGCAACGGCCCTCGAG
>JBKPRI010000220.1:0-17547 GCA_046734515.1 Candidatus Methylomirabilota bacterium
GAGGTGTGGCTGGGCGGCGAGCGCGTCAAGGACGTGACGACCCATCCGGGCCTCGCCCACGGCGTGCAGGCGATCGCCGCGCTCTACGACATGCAGCACGAGCCGGCGCTGCGCGAGGCGATGACCTACGTGTCACCGACCAGCGGCGAGCGGGTGGGCCTGTCCTTCATCGTGCCGCGCACGCGTGAGGAGCTCGAGCGGCGGCGCGACATGATGCTCGCGTGGGCGCGCGCCACGTGCGGGATGATGGGCCGCTCCCCGGACTTCATGAACGTCACGTACGCCGCCTGGTCCGCCGCCGCCGGCTACTTCGCCCAGGGCCGGCCGGAGTTCGGGGACAACATCCGCCGCTACTACGAGTACATCCGCGAGCACGACCTGACCCTGACCCACTCGCTCATCAACCTTCAGCGCAGCCGCAACATCACCGGCGTGTTCAATCTCGAAGCGGGCACCGCGCTGGCCGTGGTGCGTGAGACCGACGCCGGCATCGTCGTGCGCGGCTCCCGGGTGCTGGCCACGCTGGGCCCGATGGCCGACGAGATCGCCGTCTACTCGCCGCGGGTGGCGCGTCACACCGAGAAGCACAGCCCGTTCGCGATGAACTTCGCGATCCCGTGCGGCACGCCGGGGCTGAAGTTCCTCTGCCGCGAGAGCTTCGACCTCGGCCGCTCGCGCTTCGATCACCCGCTCGGCTCGCGCTTCGAGGAGATGGACTGCGTCGTCTTCTTCGACGACGTGCTGGTGCCCTGGGAGCGCGTGTTCGTGCTGGGCGACGTGGAGCTGATCAACGGCACCGCCATGACGACGCACTCGGCGGCCCACACGGCGCATCAGGGCGCGGCCAAGAACCTGGCCAAGTGCGAGTTCGTGCTGGGCGTCGCCCTGCACATGACGCAGACGCTCGGCAACGCGCACCTGCCGCACTCCGAGGAGCGGCTGGCCGAGCTCATCATGTACACGGAGCTGATGCGCGCGTGCATCCGCTCGGCCGAGGCCGACGCCACGCTCGATCAGTGGGGCGTGATGTGCCCGGTGCCGCTGCAGATCGAGCTCACCCGCAATCTGTTCATGACCGCCTATCCGCGCATGGCCGAGATCCTCGAGCTGCTCGGCTCCAGCAGCTTCCTGATCACGCCGACGGAGGCGGACTTCGCGACGCCGCTGGCGCCCGACATCGAGCAATACCTGGCCACCGACACCGCGAGCGCGCGCGATCGCGTGAAGCTCTTCCGGCTGGCCTGGGACATCGCGGGGAGCTCGTTCGGCAGCCGCCAGGTCCTCTACGAGCGGTTCTTCGCCAGCGACCCGCTCACGCGCGCCCGGGCGCTGATCGGGCTCCACCAGCCGCACCGGGACGACGTGATGGACCGCGTGCAGCGGTTCCTGGAGCCGTCGTGAGCGCCACGCTCTGGCCGCTGCGCATGGTGCGGGTCCGGCCGCGCCTGTTCGGCTCGTTCCTGGTCGGCGTCGCCGTCGCGCTGGTGCTCGCCGTCGCCACCACCTGGCGTCCGGCCACGCGGATGCTGGTGGCGTGGGACGTGTTCATTGGCCTCTACCTGGTGCTCGTGGCCCACCTGATGGCGAGCTCCACCATCGAGCACATCCGACAGCGGGCCGCCGCTGAGGACGAGGGGCAGGTGACCATCCTGGTGCTGACGGTGGCGGCGGCGCTGGCGAGCCTGGCGGCGATCTTCGCCGAGCTCGGCGCGCAGACCGGCCGCCGTCCGCTCCACATCGCGCTGGCCTGCGCGACGATCCTGCTCTCCTGGACGTTCATCCACACGATCTTCGCGGTCCATTACGCGCACGAGTTCTACGACGCGGAGATCGGCGGCGGCCTGGCCTTTCCCGGCGACGAGCGCGAGCCGGACTACTGGGACTTCGTCTACTTCTCCTTCGTGATCGGCATGACCTCGCAGGTCTCCGACATCGGTGTCACCAACCGGGGAATCCGCCGCATCGTCGCCGCGCACGGCGTGGTGTCGTTCGTGTTCAACGCCACCCTGCTGGCGCTGACCGTGAACATCGCGGCGAGCGCGATCTAGGGCAGCTCGGGCAGGTTCGCCGGCAGGGGCAGGGCGAGGTAGCGACCGTCCTCGGCGTACAGCAGGCGAAGGCCGACGAGCTCGTCCAGGTAGGCCTTCACATCCTCCACGTCGAGGTCGTCCGTGCCCTGGCGCTGCAGCTCGGCGTGGGCCTGGGCCACGGTCGCGCCGTCGCGACAGGCCAGGAAGATCTGGGCCTCGCGCTCCTCGAGCGTGTAGTCCGCGGGGGCCAGGCCCGGCCGGCGATCTTGGACGACCACGAAGCCCGGCCCGCGGCGGTAGCGCAGGCTGCGGTAGCCCGCGGGGGCGGCCTGCCAGGCCTCGACGGCCTCCCGGAGCGGGGCCACGTAGGCCTCGGGATCGCGACCGTCCACGTACCGGTAATCGAAATCGTGCGCGAGGTCGGCCAGCACGTCGTCGCCGACGGGATAGACGAGGCGGTACCACGGCAGCGGCCCGAGCTTCTCGAGGCCGAACTCGCCGGGGCGGTCGTGATATGGGCTGAAGCGGTGCATCACCAGCCGGCAAAGCGTGGGCGGCGTGAGGTGGGTCAGGGACGCGATCGCGTCCGCCATCCGCGCGTACTCCTCGGGCGGCTCGCCGGGGATGCCCCAGACGATGTTCCAGTAGACCCGGATCCCGTACTCGGCGCACCACTTCAGCAGCCGGACGTTCTGGAACGCGGTCACGCCCTTGCGCGTCAGCTGCAAGATCGGCGTGCTGAGGCTCTCGATCCCCGGCTGCAGGAAGTGGGTCCCGGCGTCGCGCAGCAGCTCGACGTGCTCGCGGCGGAGGTTGCTCTTGATCTCGTAGAACAGGCCGAAGTCGTGCGCGGCGTCGCGCAGCCGAGGCAGCACCTGCCGCAGGTAGCCCGGATCGAAGATCAGGTCCACGCAGTGGAAGTCGAAGCGCTGGTAGCGTTGCGCGAGCGCCGTCAGCTCCGCCACCACGCGGTCGGGGCTCTTGCTGCGATAGGCCATGCTCGTGCCGTTGAGGCCGCAGAAGGTGCAGTGCGACTTCTCGCCCCACCAGCAGCCGCGCGAGGTCTCGTGCTGCAGCCGCACCTCGGGCGTCACCTCCTCGACGAAGCTCGCCTGCTCGAGCCGCTCGAAGTACTCGTCGTAGTCCGGCGTCGGGATGTCGTCCATGGACGCCACGGCGCTGGATTGCGGCACGGCGATCGAGCGGCCGCCGTCGCGGTAACAAAGCCCGGGAGTCGGACGGATGGGGCCGCCGACGAAGAGGTCCTTGACCAGGCCGGCGAGGACCGGCTCGGCTTCGCCCCGCACGACGACATCCACCCAGGGGAAGGCTCGATGGAGGGCGGCCCCCATGGGGCCGTCGCAGTCCGTGCCGAAGAACACGGTGGACAGCGAGGCATCGTGCGCCTTGAGCATCCTGGCCAGCACGAGTGCCGGCACACCCTCGCTGAAGGGGGAGGTCAAGGTGAACCCCACCACGCGCGGCCCCGCCGCGAGCACCGTCTCGACGCAGCGCTCCAGGAATCCCGGCACGAGGGCCCTCATGCGACGCGCGCTGGCGATCTCCGCCTCGTCGACCTGCTGCTGCCGGAGATAGCCGAGGTAGGCCTCGTCCTCGGCCGGCGCATCGCGAAACGGCGGGACCGAGAAGATCCACTCGCGCAGGCCCAGCCCCGGCTGCTTCTCGGACACGGCCTTGTAGGCGGCGACGCTGAGGCCCTCGGCCGCACAGTGATCCATGAAGTCGAGCGTCAGCCAGCGCGTCTCGGTGGCGATCCCGGCCTGCCGGAGGACCGCCGCCAGGGTGCCGGCCTGGACGGAAGGCAGGGCCAGTGGATACCAGGGCATGACGAGAAGCGTCACGCTCGGCGTGCGCATGGCCCTGCCCAGCCCCTGCCTAGAACTTGATCGCGAACTTCTCGGAGCCGCCGAGCTGGCCACCTTTGACACCCTGCGCCTTGGAGGCGCTGAGGTCCTTCACGGAGCGCCGCTTCGTCGACAGCTTCTTGGACCGCTTGCCCGCCTTGCTCTTGGCCATGTCCTCATCCTCCAGACGTGGAATGTTCTCGCCGCCGACGGCGTACTCGCCCTTCTAGCGCAATTCACGAAGCCTCGCAACGGCGAACCAGGCCGCGCCGGCCATGACCCGGCCGGAGCGGCTATATAGTATGCAGCCATGGCAGCACTGGCCGGCCGGCCGATCCTGACGGTGGGCGACGCGACGTACCACTGGGAGGACCTCGTGCTCTGCGGTCACCTCTGGGGCGACTGGCCCGCCCTGCAGCAGCGGGTCGCGACCGGGATGGCCTGTCTCGCGCGGCTCGATGAGCTCGAGGAAGGCGACGCCGACGAGCTCGACGAGAAGGACGTCGAGGCCGCCGCCGAGGAGTTTCGCTACGCGCGGGACCTCGTGGCGGCCGAGGACATGGAAGCCTGGCTCGAGCACTGGGGCCTGGACGCCGATGGGTGGCTGGACTGCCTCCGGCGCGGCCTCCTGCTGGCGAAATGGGCCGACGACCTCGACGCGATTGCCGAGGAGTTCGCGACCGAGCCGGACGATGTCGAGGCGGCCATGGACGCGGAGGCCATCTGCACGAACGTGGCCGCATCGCTCGCCACCCGGCTTGCCGGGCGGGCGGCCATCCACGCCCGCCTCGCGCAGGCCCACCCGGGTGACGCTGCCGCCGACGCGGACGTCCAGACGCTGCTCGGTGCCGTGTCCGGATCGGTTCTCGACGAGGGGCTGCCCGGGCTGCCGGCCGAGACGTGCCGACAGCGGCTCGAGCGGCTCGCGCAGCTCGAGCTCGCCTGGCGGCGCTTCGCCGAGACGCAGCTGACCCCGACGGCCCTGCGCTCGCTGGTGGACACCAACCGTCTCGACTGGATCCGGCTGACCGTGCGCACGGTCACCGTGGCCACGCGCGACGTGGCGAACGAGATCGCGCTGTGCGTGCGCGACGACGGCGAGGATTTCCTGGCCACCTGCGCCCAGGCCGGTCCGCGGGTGACCGAGGCGACGTGGTTCGTCGGCGAGACCGATGGGCGCCTGCGCGATGCGCTCGTCGCCGCACGGCCCGGCGACCTGCTCGGGCCCCTCGCGATCGAGCAGGGCTTCATCCTCATCGCCGTGCTGGGCAAGGTGCTGCCGGCCGAGAGCGATCCCGAGGTGCGGCAACGCGCCGAGCGGGCCCTGCTCGATCGTCTCGTCGCGCGCGAGATCCCGGACCGCGTCACATGGCACGAGAAGCTGTAGGACGCGTCCGCCTCGACGACCTGCCGCTGCTCGCGCAGCTGCCGGTCGAGATGCGCGCGCAGGTCATCGCGCGCTTCGTGCCGGTCACGCAGGCGTTCGGCAGCGTGATCGTGCGCGAGGGCGATCCCGCCGATGCCTTCTACGTGCTGGTGTCCGGCCGGGCGCGCGTCGTCAAGCAGACCGAGGCCGGCGACGAGATCGCGCTGAACTCGCTGCGGCCGGGCGACAGCTTCGGCGAGATGGCGCTGCTGGAGCGCGGCGTTCGCAACGCCACCGTGCGGGCCAGCAGCGACGTAGATCTCCTGCGTCTCGACCGCGCGGCCTTCGACGACCTGCTGGCCGAGTTCCCCGATCTCAAGCAGTACTTCGAGCTGCAGGCCGCCCAGCGGCGCGTCGCGAACTTCCTGCGCGTCTACACGGCCTTTGCGCGCCTGCCGCTCGACGCGCTGGCGACGATGCTCCGTGACCTGGAGCCGGTGACTGTCGAGGCGGGAACGGTGCTCATTCGTGCGGGCGACCCGCCGGGGCCCATGTACATCGTCGAGGACGGTCGCCTCCGCGTCTTCACGGAGGCGGACGGGACCCGCCGCTACCTGCGTTACCTGCGGCGAGGGGATTTCTTCGGCGAGATCTCGCTGTTCAAGGGCGAGCCCCGGTCCTCCAGCGTGGAGACCGTGTCGCCGTGCCGCCTGCTCCGGCTGACCGAGAAGAGCTTCGCCCGGCTGCTCGAGGCCTACCCGCAGTTCCGGGCCGAGCTGGAGGAACGGATCGCGCAGTACGACTACAAGACGGTGGCGCGGGTGCCGCTCGACTTCGCCGAGGAGCTGATTCCCGCGGCGAGCACCGTGGAGGAGACGGTCGGTCCGCGCCAGGTCGACCGCTCGGACGAGGACCAGGCCGAGGACGACGGCGATCCCTTCGCCACCGCCGAGGGCCGCTTCCGGAAGCGGGCGCGGCGCATCCGCCGGTTCCCGTTCGTCCGCCAGCTCGACGAGATGGACTGCGGCGCGGCCGCCGTGGCCATGGTGTGCCGCCACTGGGGCCGCGCCGTGAGCTTGGCGCGTATTCGCCAGCTCTGCTTCACGAGCCGCGACGGCACGAGCCTGCGCGCGCTCTGCCGGGCCGCGGAGGAGGTGGGGCTCGCCGCGCGCGCCGTCAAGGCCTCCGCGCGCAACCTGACCCGCATGCCGTTGCCGGCCATCGTGCACTGGGAAGGCAACCACTGGGTGGTGCTCTACGACGCCACCGACACGGCCGTGCGCATCGCGGACCCCGCGCTGGGGCTGCGCACCGTGCCCCGCCGCGAGTTCGAGGAGCGCTGGTCGGGCTACACCGCGCTGTTCGACTACACCGAGGCGCTCGAGCAGGCGCCGGAGGAGACGGCCAGCCTCGCCTGGATGTGGCCGTTCGTGCGGCCGTTCACCTCCACGCTGGGCCGGGTGGTCGGCCTGGCGCTCGTCGCCAGCGTGCTTCAGCTCATCCTGCCGGTCTTCACCCAGATCATCGTCGACCGCGTGCTGGTGGAGCAGGACATCGGGCTGCTCCACGTGCTCACCGGCGCCATGGTCGTATCGCTGGGCTTCATGATGATCGCGCTGCTCGTCCAGCGCTACCTGCTGAGCTTCGTGGCCGTGCGCATCGACGCCGCCACGCTCGACTTCCTGACGCGCAAGCTGCTCGCCCTGCCGATGACGTACTTCTCGGCGCGGCGCACCGGCGACATCCAGCGCCGGCTGCAGGGCCTGCGCCAGGTCCGCGAGTTCCTCGTCCAGAGCTCGGCGACGGGACTCAGCGCGGCGATGCAGCTGGTGGCCGGCCTCACGCTGATGTTCGTGTACAGCCCCTTGCTCGGCGCCGTCTTCCTCGCCACCACACCCATCTACATCGGCCTCATGCGTTTCTCGTCCCAGCGCCTGCGGCCGATCTTCGACGACCTCGAGGAAGGCTTCGGCCGCTACGCCTCGCACCAGATCGATGCCATTCGCGGCATCGAGACCGTGAAGGCCATGGGCGCGGAGTCGGCGTTCCGCGAGATGCTGCTGGGGCAGTTCCATCGCATCGCCCGGCGGCAGTTCCGGGCCGACTTCACGGCGATGGGGTACGAGGGCGCCGTGAGCACCGTCACCGTGCTCAGCACGACGCTCTTCCTGTGGGTCGGCGCGCGCCAGGTGCTCGGGGGCCATCTCACCATCGGCGCGCTCGTCGCGTTCAACGCGCTGGTCGCGCTCGCCAACGGGCCGATCACGACGCTGCTGCGGCTGTGGGACTCCCTGCAGCTGGCCACCGTGCTCGTCGGCCGGCTGAACGACGTCTTCCAGCAGGAGCCGGAGCAGGGGGCCGACCACGGCCGGCTGGTGCCGGTGCGCAGCCTGGAGGGCCGCGTCACCCTCCGCGGGCTCGGCTTCCGCTACGGCGGCCCGGAATCGCCGGCGATCCTGGACGGCCTGACGCTCGACGTGCCGGCCGGCAAGATGGTCGCGATCGTGGGACGCAGCGGCTGCGGCAAGACGACGCTGGTGAAGTGCCTGGCCGGGCTGCTCGAGCCCAGCTCCGGCGCGATCCTGTTCGACGGCATGGACCTCAAGACCCTGAACTATCGCGACCTGCGGCGGCAGATCGGCTTCGTGCTCCAGGAGAATCATCTGTTCGACGACACGATCGCCCGCAACATCGCCTTCGGGGCCGACGAGCCCGATCTCGACCGGGTGCTGTGGGCGGCGCGCGTGGCGAACGCCCACGAGTTCATCGACCAGCTGCCGCTCGGCTACGACACCCGGATCGGGGAGTCCGGGCTGTCGCTGTCGGGCGGCCAGCGCCAGCGCGTCGCCATCGCGCGCGCCGTGTACCACCGCCCCGCCGTGCTCATCCTCGACGAGGCGACCAGCTCGCTCGACACGGAATCCGAGCGCGCCGTGAAGGAGAACCTGGACCGGCTGCTCGACGGCCGCACCTCCTTCGTCATCGCGCACCGCCTGAGCACCGTGCGGGACGCCGACCTCATCGTCGTCCTCGACCGCGGCCGGATCGTGGAGCAGGGCACCCACGACGAGCTGATGGCGCGCCAGGGCCTCTACTTCTACCTCGTGAGCCAGCAGCTGGCGCTATGAAGCCCTCTGCCTCGACCGACGACGAGCGCGTGCCCTTCCTCGAGTCCGAGCCGCCGCACTGGCTGGCGCGCGGACTGGCCTGGCTCGTGCTGTCGGTGGTCGTGGTGGCGGCGATCGCCTCGATCGTCATCACGCTCCCCGACACCGTGACGAGCACCTTCATGCTCGTCCCCGCGCACGGCATGGACCCGGTGCGGGCGCCGCGCGCGGGCGTGGTGTCCGTGGTGCGCGCGGTCGACGGGCAGGCGGTGACCGCCGGCGATCCGCTGTTCGTCATTCGCTCCGGGGCCATCGGCGACCGCTCGGCCGAGCTGCGGAGCCTGGAGACCCAGCTCGGCGGCGCCGACGAGAGCAGCCGCAACGTGCGGCAGCGCTACGAGAGCCAGCGGCGGGCCGACGACGAGGAGGCGCGCCGGCTCACCGAGCGCGCCGGGCTCCTCACCCGGAAGCTCGACGAGCAGCGGACGCTGCGCGACGTGCGCGAGGCGCGATACCGGCGCGATCTCGACATCCAGCAGAACGAGATCGACATCGGACTGAAGGAGAGCGAGCTCAAGAAGTCGCAGCACGAGACGGCCAGCGAGCTGGTCGCGCGCATGGAGCCGCTGTTCCGCGCCGGGATGCTGTCGTGGCTCGAGTACAACAATCGCCGGCTCGACGCCACGAAGCTGGCCGTGGAGCGTCAGCAGCTCGACCGCGTCGTCGAGAACGCGCGCCTCAAGATGAACCAGCTGCGGGGCGAGCACGACGCCCAGGAGATCGAGTGGAAGCTGACGGTGGCCGGGCTGGAGGCGGAGCGGCGTGAGACGCAGGGATCGCTCGCCAAGCTGCTCCAGGAGCGGGCCGTGCGCGACGCCGAGCAGCGCGAGCTCGTGCGGCGGCTCGACGAGGACGCCGCCAAGGCCCGCATTCGCAGCGCCGCGCTCAACGACGAGCTGAAGCACAGCCGGGGCAGCGAGCTGTCGGTCTTCGCGCCGTGCAGCGGCACGGTGGTGCGCCTGGTCGTCAACGCCCAGGCGGCCGTCGTGCAGGAGGGCGACGTCCTGGCCGATCTCGCCTGCGGTGGCGATCGTCTGCAGGCCGAGGTGAGCGTGCCGCCGGCGGGGGCGGGCCAGGTCAAGCCGGGGCAGATCGTCCGCCTGCTGTACGACGCGTTTCCGTACCAGCGCTATGGCATCCAGCGCGGGACGGTGCAGTGGGTGAGCCCCGCCAGCGTCACCGTCAAGGATCGCGCGGTCTTCCGCGTCGTGGCCACGGTGGACGAGCAATCGGTCCAGGTCAAGGGCGAGCGCCGGCCGCTGATCGCGGGGATGGGCGGCCGTGCGGACATCGTGATCGGCCGGCGGTCTCTGCTCTCCTACGCGTTCGAGCCGATCCGTCAGCTGCGCGAGACGCTCGGCGAGCCGGACCGCCGGCGGCCCTGAGCGCGGGCCTCCACCAGCACACCGAAATCGACCAGCCGCCGCACGAGCGCGGTCTCCACGTTCAGACGCTTCTCCGCGCGGATGGCCCGCAGCACGTCCGCTGTGGGCCGGCCGTCGAAGGACGGCAGGACGTCGAAGAGAATCCGTGGCAGATCGAGCGGATCGAAGTCGCTGTACGCGGCCACACGGACGTGATCGCGGCCGCTCGCAATCACTCGCAGCGGACCGGGGACGAGACGCCTGGGCATGTCCTCGCCGAGCAGCGCGCGGTGGGCGGCGCTCGTCACGCGCGCCTGGGCCGCTCCGGTCCCGCCGGTGAGGCGCAGGACGTCGGCCCAGCCGAGCTCCGCCACCAGCGCGCCGGCGGCCCGATACAGCTCCCGCTCGCGGCCGTGCCAGCGGCCCCACGAGGCCGCGAAGGCGGCCTCGTCGACGCGCCCGTCCGTCGCCGCGGCGTCGAGCGTCTCGCTCCGGGCGCGCCGGTCGGTGCCACGGGGCATCAACCGCGCGAGCACCTGGGGCTCGACGTCGAGACGCACGAGGCACCAGCGCGCCAGCTCCCGCTCGATCGTGGCGAGCAGCTGCTCCTGGGCATGCCAGAACCGCTGGCCCGTCGCGCCGCGGACGTGCTTGCAGAACCACGTGCTGCACACGGCGTTGCGGTGGCGCCAGATGCCACAGGCGCCGCCCGCCTCCTCGCGATAGTGCGGGCAGCGCAGCGTCCGCGCGCGGCCGAAGGTGGAGACGCTCCCAGCTTCGTACAGCAAGGCCTGGAGCTGGGGCGTCTGCACGCCGAGCGGGGTGACGCCGACCCGCGCGTCGATGCGTTGCTCGACCGAGGCCCGCCCGGCGGCCGCCTCGGGGCTCTGATCGTCGAGGATGCGGCCGACGAGGAAGTTCGACAGGGACGGGATGTAGGTGCAGCACTTCGTCGCGGGATTGAAGAACTCGAGCGCCCCCCGCGACTCCTCGCCCACGGAGCACATCGCGCACTGCTCGCACGTGGCGGCCGTCTCCGCCGGGATGGCGCCGTCCAGGAGCTCGGCCATCCACCCCGCGTAGAGCGGGGGCAGTGTGCTCGGCGGCTGCCAGCGCGGCATCGTTCCGGCCCGCGCCTGCCGCGTCAAGGATCGCTCGGGAGCCGCGTGGCGCTGTTGGCGCGCAGGTGCTTGAGGTCACCCACCTCCCGCAACGCCTTCAGCATCACGTCGGGGATCGGGTGGGCCTTCAGCGTGCCGTCCTCCATGATCCGGGCGTACACGCGCGTGGCGCGGCCCTCGCTGACGGCGGCGCCGGTCAGCGCGTTCTTGGCCTTGCAGTTCCAGTGCAGCGTGTGCTCGCCGATGTCGGCCAGCGTGATCGTGGTGACGATGCGGTCGCCGTAGGCGGCGGGGCCGATGAAGCGGAAGTGGATCTCGCCCATGACGAACGTGGTCCGATCGTTGCGGATCATGTGCTCGATCGGGTAGCCGATGATCCGCCAGAGCTCGTGCTCGGTGTCGTTGAACCAGGCGACGATGCGCGGGTAGTAGACGAGCCCGAAGGGATCCGACTCACCCCAGTTCACCGTGATCTCGCGCCAGTACATCGCCATCCCGGCATCCTCCGTCCGTAGAGACTACCGCATCGTGGCGGCGCGAATCGACTCCACGCGCACCTCCTCGGTGAGGCGCGCCTTGTAGGACGAGAACTCCGGAGAGGTCTTGACCGTGTAGTGGCGCGGGTGGGGCAGGTCGATCGCCAGGTCGGTCTTGATGCGACCGGGCCGCGCCGTCATCACCGCCACGCGGTTGGCCATGAAGATGGCCTCCTCGATGTCGTGGGTGACGAACAGCACGGTCTTCCGCTCGGCCTCCCAGATGCCGAGCAGCAGCTCCTGCATGAGGCTCCGCGTCTGGTTATCCAGGGCGCCGAACGGCTCGTCGAGCAACAGGATCTTGGGATCGTTGACGAGCGCGCGCGCCAGCGCGGTGCGCTGCTGCATGCCGCCGGAGAGCATTTTCGGATAGTGCCGCTCGAAGCCCTCGAGGCCCACGCGCTCGATGTAGTGCGCGGCGCGGCGGGCCTGCTCGGCCGCCGGCACGCCCTTCTCGCGCAGGCCGAAGCAGATGTTCTCGGTGACGGTGAGCCAGGGAAACAGCGTGTAGGACTGGAAGACCATGCCGCGATCGGCCCCCGGTCCGGTCACCGGCGCGCCGTCGAGCAGCACGCGGCCGCTGCTGGGCATGTCCAGTCCGGCGACGATCCGCAGCAGGGTCGATTTCCCGCAGCCCGACGGGCCGAGCACGCAGATGAAGTCGTTGTCGGCGACGGCGAGCGACGTGGGCTCAAGCGCCCGCGTGGCGGGCCCGCCCCGCACGCCGGGGAACGTCCGGCTCACCGCCTCGATGACGAGACGCGACACGCGGGCTCGCTCAGGCCAGGCTCCAGGGGAAGAGGCGCTGATTCAGCGTCTTGAACAGGTAGTCGGTGACGAGACCGATGACGCCGATCACCACGATGCCGAAGATGATCTGCCCGGTGTCGAGCAGCGCCTGGCTGTCGGTGATCATGTGGCCGATGCCGCTGCCGGCGCCGATCAGCTCGGCCACGATCACGTAGGTCCAGGCCCAGCCGAGCACCAGGCGCAGCGTCTCGGCGATGACGGGCGCGCTCGACGGCAGCAGCACGCGCCGCACGATGCCGGAGGCGCGCGCGCCGAGCGTGTAGGCGGCCTCCACCAGGTCGCGCCGCGTGCTGCCGACGGTCACCGCCACCATCAGCACGAGCTGGAAGAAGGAGCCGATGAAGATGACCGCGAGCTTCTCGGCTTCCCCGATGCCGGCCCACAGGATCAGCAGCGGGATGAAGCCGGAGGCGGGCAGGTAGCGGGCGAACGAGATGAACGGCTCGAAGAACGCCTCGATAGGCTTGTAGGCGCCCATCACGATGCCGAGCGGGACGCCGGCGGCCGCGGCCAGCGCGAAGCCCCCGAACACGCGCCAGATGGTGACGCCGATGTCCTCGTAGAAGTGGTGCACCGTCAGCAGCCGCCAGCCCGCGCGCACCATCGTGATCGGATCGGCCAGGAACGTCCGGTTGACGTAGCCGCCGAGGGTCGCGGCCGCCCACACCGCGAAGAAGAGCACGAAGAACGCGACGCCGAGGACGGCCTTGGCCGATGTTCCGACGGGGACCAGCGGCCTCACTTGATGAAGCGCGTGTCGATGATGGCCGCGGTGTCGGGCACGCTCTTGATGATGCCCAGCTCCAGCAGGAGCTCGGCCGCCTCCTTGCTGAACGCCTGGATCTCGCCGGCGAAGAACTTCTGGTTGGCGGCGCGGTCCTGCCAGCGCAGGTACGACTGCGACTTCTCGAACGCCTCGCCGGTTTGCTTCACCGCCGAGCCCATGACCTCGAAGGACGGCTTGGGGTCCTTCTTGATCTGCTCGACCGCGTCGAAGTAGGCGTCGACCATCCCCTGCACGAGCTTGGGCTGCTCGCTGATGAACTTCGGCGTGCAGCCGAAGGTGTCCATCACCATCGGATAGTCGAGCGTGGTCGCGATGATCTTGCCGGCCTCGGGCTTCTCGCGCACGCTCGAGAGGTACGGCTCGTAGGTCATGGCCGCGTCGTTCTGGCCGGCGATGAACGCCTGCGCGGCCGGGCCCGGCTCGAGCGTGACGACCTTGACGTCCTTCACGCCGAGCCCGTTCTTCTTGAGGAACCACGCCAGCGTGAAGTACGGCGCGGTGCCCGGCGCCGAGGCCGCCACCGTCTTGCCCCTGAGATCGGCGATCTTCGTGATCGCCGGTCGCACCACCATGCCGTCGGCGCCGTACGACTTGTCCAGCTGCACCACCTGCTTGGTGGCCACGCCGTTGGCGTTCCACACGATCCACGTCTCCACCGTGGTGGCCGCGCACTGCACGTCGCCGGAGGCGATGGCCAGGTGGCGGTCCTTCTGCGGGATGAACTTGATCGTCACGTCCACGCCGTGCTTCTTGAAGATGCCGCTCTTCTCGGCCAGCGTCAGCGGCGCGAAGCCCGTCCACCCGCTCATGGCGACGGTGACCTTGGGCAGGTCCTGGGCGGGCGCGGGTGCGACGGCGGCGAGCGCGAGCAGCGTGGCGAGCGCGACGAGCGCGACGGAGACGATCCGCATGACATCCTCCTCTGGTGTGGCTGTCAGCGGGGGTAGTATACGGTCCCGATGCTGATCCGGGACATCCGCGCCGATCACTACCGCATCCCGCTGCCCGTCGTGCTCTCGGACAGCACGCACGGCAGCATTCCCGCCTTCGAGCTGGTCACCGCGCGCGTGCGCGACGCCGACGGCGCCGAGGGCGTGGGCTACACCTACACGGTGGGCACCGGCGGCGCGGCCATCCACTCGCTGCTCTCACGCGAGCTCGCCCCGCTGCTGATCGGCCGGGACGCGGAGCGCATCGAGGACGCGTGGCAGCGGATGTGGTGGGCGCTGCACTACGGCGGCCGCGGCGGCGCCCAGGTGCTGGCCATTTCCGCCGTCGACATCGCGCTGTGGGACCTGCGCGCGCGCCGCCAGCGCGCGCCGCTCTGGCGCGTGCTGGGGGGCTTCGATCCGCAGGTGCCCTGCTATGCCGGCGGCATCGATCTCGACTTCCCCCTCGACGCGCTGCTCCGCCAGACGGATGAGAACGTCAAGCGCGGATTCCACGCGATCAAGATGAAGGTCGGGCGGCCGTCACTGGCCGACGACGTCGCCCGCGTGACGGCCATGCGCCGGCACCTCGGGCCGGAGTTTCCGCTGATGGTGGACGCCAACATGCGCTGGAGCGTGGACGAGGCCATCCGCGCGGCCCGGGCGCTGGGCCCGCTGGGGCTGGTGTGGCTGGAGGAGCCGACGATCCCCGACGACGTGCCGGGCCACGTGCGCATCGTGCGCGAGGGGGGCGGCCTGCCCATCGCGGCCGGGGAGAATCTTCGAGGGCTCCACGAGTTCCGCGCGCTCATCGCGGCCGGCGGCGTGACATATCCCGAGCCCGACGTCACCAACTGCGGCGGCGTGACGGTGTTCATGAAGATCTGCCACCTCGCGGAGGCGTTCAACCTGCCGGTCACCTCGCACGGCGCCCACGACCTGACCGTGCATCTGCTGGCGGCGGCGCCGAACCGCTCCTATCTGGAAGCGCACGGCTTCGGTCTCGACCGCTTCATCGCCGAGCCGCTGGTGATCCGCGACGGGCTCGCGCTCGCGCCCGACCGCCCGGGCCACGGCATCGAGTTCGACTGGAAGGGGCTCGACGGCGTGCGCGCGTCGGGCTAGGGAGGCAGCGCATGCGCGGCCGTCAGGTCTTCATGGAGAGCCTGGTCCAGCACGGGGTGCGGTACATGTTCGGGAACCCCGGCACCACCGAGAGTCCCATCCTGGACGCGCTGCTCGACTACCCGCAGCTCGAGTACATCGTGGCGCTGCACGAGGGCGTCGCCGTCGGCGCCGCCAGTTACTACGCGCAGGCCACCGGCACGACGGCGGTGGTGAACGTGCACGTGGCGCCCGGCCTCGGCAACGCGCTCGGCATGCTCTACAACGCGCTCAAGGCGCGCGCCCCCGTGGTGGTGACCGCGGGCCAGCAGGACACGCGCCTGCGGCTGCGCGGCCCGGTCCTCGGCCACGACCTCGTCGCGATGGCCGCTCCGCTGACCAAGTGGAGCGTGCAGATCGAGCGTGCCGATGAGGTCGCGCCGATCATGCATCGCGCGCTGAAGATCGCGAGCGATCCGCCGGCCGGCCCGGTGTTCGTCGGCCTCCCGATCGACGTGATGGAGCAGGAGACCGACGTCGAGCCGTTTGTCCCCGGCGCGCTCTATCGCGCGCCGGCGCCCGACCCCGCCGGCATCCGCGCGGCCGCCGAGCTGCTGCTCGGCGCGCGTCAGCCGGTGATCGTCGCCGGCGACGACACCGCGCGCGCGTCCACCGAGCTGAGGGCGCTGGCCGAGCGTGTGGGCGCGGCCGTCTGGTGCGAGGGCATCCGCACCCACCAGGTGCTGCCCAGCGGGCATCCGAGCTTCCGCGGCGCGCTGCCGTTCGACGCGGTCGCCATTCGCAAGGCGCTCGAGGAGGCGGACGTCGTGCTGCTGATCGGTGGTCCGTTCTTCGAGGAAGTCTGGTACGCGCCCGGCTCGCCGCTGCCGCCGGGCGCCAGGGTCATCCACGTGGAGTCCTCGGCTGAGCGCCTGGCGCCGAACTGGCCCGTGAGTGTCGGGATCGTGAGCGATCCGCGCGCGGCACTCATCGCGCTGCTCGCCGCCGTCCCGGCGGCGCCCGCCGGCGCCGCGCGACGCCACGAGGCGCTGCGCGCCCTCAAGGCCCAGGATGCCGAGGCCCAGCGCGCTCGCGCCGCCAAGCGCTGGGATCGCTCGCCGATCGCCGTTCCCCGCGCGATGGCGGAGATCGAGGCCGCGCTGCCGCCGGACGCGATCCTGGTCGACGAGTCCATCACGGCCGGCCCCGACCTCGCGCGCACGGTGCAGTTCGAGCGGGTCGGCGACTACGTCGGCGCGCGCGGCGGCGGCATCGGCCAGGCCCTGCCCGGCGCTCTCGGCGTGAAGCTGGCGCACCCCGAGCGTCCGGTGCTCGCCGTCTCGGGCGACGGCTCGGCGATGTACAGCATCCAGGCGCTGTGGACCGCCGCCCACCACGACCTCGCCGTCGTCTTCCTGATCCTCAACAACCGCGAGTACCGCATCCTCAAGCACAACATGGACACATACCGCCAGCGCTTCGGCGCCAAGCCCGAGCGCGGCTATCCCCACATGGATCTCGTCACGCCGGACCTGGGCTTCGTCGAGCTGGCCCGCGGCATGGGCGTGGACGGCGCGCGCGTGAGCAAGCCCGAGGATCTGCGCCCCGCGATCGAGAAGGCGCTGGGCGCGCGGCGGCCCTTCGTGCTGGACGTGGCGGTGGAGGGACGGCCCTGACTACGCGGGCAGGGGCGCGCGCCGCCCCGCCCGCCAGGCGCCGGGCGCGACGCCGAGGGCGCGCTTGAACGCGCGCGAGAAAGCAGCTTCGCTCTCGTAGCCGACGCCGAGGGCGATGTCGAGGATCTTCGCGTTCGTGTCGCGCAGCATTCCGGTGGCAACCTGCATGCGCCACTGCGCCAGATAGTGCATGGGCGGCTGACCGATGAAGTGCACGAAGCGCTCGTGCAGCGTCGAGCGCGACACGGCGGTGTCGTCGGCCAGACGCTCCAGCGTCCACGGCACGTCCGGCTTCTCGTGTAGCAGCCCCAGCGCGCGGCCGACCGCGGCGTCGCGCATTCCCGCCAGCCACCCGGCCTGGCCGGGCGGCATCGCGTCGACGTGACGGCGCAGCACCTCGACGAAGAGCATCTCGCTCATCCGCTCGAGGACGGCCTCGCCGCCGGGACGGCGCTGATTCGACTCGATCACGGCCGCGCGCAGGAAGGATGCCACCCAGGAGTCGGGGCCCAGCGTCTTGCCCGACACGTGCAGCACGCGCGGGAGCGCCGCGATGAGCGGGTTGAACGGCCGCGCGTCGAGCCCCAGGAAGCCGCACACCAGCATCGTGCGGTCGCGCCCGCCGCCGTCGAGCCGGGCCGTCGTGACTTCCGCGCCGTGCAGACTCACCGCCGAGGGCAGCTGCGGCGGCGGCGGCAGGAAGAGGAATCCCTTGGTCGGTCCCGACGACTTGAGGCCCGGCGCGCTGGACATGACGTGGCCGTCGCCCTGCGGGAACAGGATGACGTCGCC
>JBKPRI010000221.1:0-2603 GCA_046734515.1 Candidatus Methylomirabilota bacterium
GCCTGGCGCTTGAAGTCGGCCACGTCCTTCTTGTGGTCCTTCACCATCTCGTTGGCGTAGGCCTTGTCGAAGTCGGCGCCATTGAGCTTGGCCAGGCGATCCCGGAGCTGCTTGTGCTTGGAGTCGAGATCGGTCGGCAGCGTCAGTCCCTTCTGCTGGGCGAACTGCTTGAGCTCGTCCGACGCCTTGGCGTGATCGTCCGCCATGCGCTTGCCGAACTGCTTGACGGCGTCGGAGGCACCCTTCTCGGCGGCCATCTTGCCGAGCTCGACCTCGGCCATGCCGCCGTGGGCGGCTTCCATGACGAACTTGCGGTCGGCCGAGGCCAGCCCGCCCTGCTCGGTCTTGGCCGGCTTCGCCGGCGGCGGCTGCTGCGCCATCACGGCCGGCGGCAGTGCCAGGGCTGCGGCGATAGCGAGGGCGATCGCGGTACGTTCGAGCTTCATGGTTGGGTAACCTCCCCCTGAGCCTCCGGAGAGGATGCGAACCGCGTACCAGTGAGGAGGCGCTGTGACTAGGCGGGAATTACGACGCCAGCCGCAGACCCGAGCGCATCTCGTACTCTTCCTGCGCCATCAGCGAGGTGCCACGGATGCGGTAGAGCGAGCCGCAGTAGCGGCAATGCACGAACGCGGGCTCGATCTCGATGAAGAGGCTCCCGCACTTCACGCAGCCGACGCGCTCGACCGTGCGGCGCGGCAGCCGCACGATCTTGGCACGGTCCTGGTGACGCTCCACCGAGCGCTTGCGCGCCGGTTTTGCGCTGGCCTTTCGCTTCCGCGCGACCGGGGTCGTGGACACGGCACCCGATTGTCCCCAAAGGGCGGGTCCCGGTCAACCTTCTCGGGCGGGGCTCTCCGGAGGGCCGACAATACGCGCAATTGCCTCGATCAGGGCGGTGTAGGTCACCGGCTTGGACAGGACCGCGGCCACGCCCGCCGAGTGCACGTCGCCGCGGCGCATGCCCTGCAGCAGGTGGCCGATGGCCGAGACCACGATGACCGGCACCGCGGCGCCGTCCTGGATCCCCTGCAGCCGCCGCAGGAAGTCGGCGCCGTCGATCTCCGGCATCATCATGTCGAGCAGGACGAGAGCGGGGCGCTGCTCCGCGATGCGCGCCAGCGCGCCGGCCGGGTTCGCGAAGGCGACCGCCGGATAGCCGGCGTGCTCCACCATGCCCACCAGCGCGTCGCGCGCCATGTCGTGGTCGTCGACGATGAGAATCTCCCGCACGGTCCCAATGTTATCCTCAGCGGCGATGCGAACGTTCACGTCATTGACGATCGTCCTCGCCCTGGCGGTGGCGCTCGCCCTCCCGGCGACCGCGCAGACGTCGCTGCACCTCGTGCTCACGCCGTCCCAGAAGCCGACCGACCTGCTGGCCACCGGCGAGGAGTTCGCGCGCGTGCTGGGCGGCCTGGCCGGCATCCCGGTGCGGGCGACGGTTGCGTCCGACTATGCCGCGGTGATCGAGGCGCTGCGCAACCGCACCGCCGACCTCGCCTTCGTGCACCCGGGCGGCTACGTGCTGGCCAGTCGCGAGGCCAAGGCGCGGATCGTGGTGCGCAACCTCTGGCACGGCAAGTCCGCCTTCACCTCGCGGCTGTTCGTCCGCAAGGACTCCGGCGTGAAGACCGTGGAGGACCTGCGCGGAAAGTCGATCGCGTTCGTCGACCCCGCCTCGTCGTCGGGCTACATCTACCCGATGGTCCTGCTCATCCAGAAGGGGCTCGTGAAGAACCGCGACCCCAAGACCTTCTTCAAGGAGGTCGTGTTCTCCGGCGCGCACGATGCGAGCATGCGCGCGCTGCTCAACGGCCACGTCGACGCCATCGCCTCCTTCGACGTCGCGCGCGAGCAGTATCTGAAGGATCCGGCCGAGCGCGAGCGGATCGTGTTCGTCGCGGAGACGCCAGAGATTCCCGAGGCCGGCATCTGCGCGCGCGACGGTCTCGACCCCGCGGTGATCGGGCGCGTGCGCGCGGCGCTGCTGCAGATCAAGGGGCCGGCCCACGCCGAGCTCCTCAAGCGCCTCTACGAGATCGACGGGTTCGCGCCCGCCGACGATCGCGACTACGAGCCGGTACGGGCCGCCATCGAGCTGCTGGGCGTCCGGCCGCGCTGAGCGCCCTGCCCGCCGACGCCCGCGGCGCGCCGATGATCGAGGTGGCCGGCCTTCGTGTCGTGCTGCCCCCGGACGTCGTGGCCGTGGACGGCATCGACCTCGCGATCGCGCCCGGTGAGTTCGTGGTCATCCTCGGGCGCAGCGGCAGCGGCAAGACGACCTTCCTGCGCGCCCTCAACCGCCTGGTCGAGCCCACGGCCGGCCGCGTCAGCGTGGCCGGCCGCGCCGTCACCGGGGCCGCGCCCGCCGAGCTGCGCGCGGCGCGCCGCCGGATCGGGATGATCTTCCAGCAGTTCAACCTCGTGCGCCGCGCCTCCGTGCTCGACAACGTGCTCGCCGGCCGCCTCGGCTGGGTGGCATCGCTGCCGAGCCTCGCCGGCCGGTTCCCGGCCGGCGATCGGGCGCTGGCCCGCGAGTGTCTCGCACGCGTGGGGCTCGCACACCTGGCCGAGCGTCGCGCCGACACGCTCTCCGGCGG
>JBKPRI010000222.1:0-19157 GCA_046734515.1 Candidatus Methylomirabilota bacterium
GGCGAGCAGGATCCACTCCACCTCTTGCGCGAACGCCGGCTCGTAGTACGCCAGGTCGGGCAGCGCCACGCCGATGCCGGGCGTGATCACGGACTGGTGGGCGCCACCCTCGGGCGCCAGGCTCACGCCGGAGGGCGTGGCGACGACGACGAAGCGGGCCCCGGCGTAGAGCGCGTGATAGAGCGCATCGAGCCCGCGCGTGACGAAGGGGTCGTACAGCGTCCCGATCGGCAGCAGCGTCCGGCCCGACAGCTCGGCGGTCAGCCCGAGCGCCGCCAGCATCAGGAAGAGATCGTGCTCGGCGATGCCGAGCTCGACGTGCTGGCCGCCGGGACCCTCCCGCCACTTGAGCGTCTGGGGCGCGTCGGCGAACGGATCGACCCGCGCCTCGGGGAAGTAGATGCCCTTGCGATTCATCCAGCCGGCGAGGTGCGTCGTCACCGCGACGTCGGCGGAGACCGTGACCACGCTATCACCCGCCGGCAACCGGCCGAGCGCGGCCAGCACGCGGCCGAACGCCTCCTGCGTGGAGGCCTGCTCGGGATACGGCTCGTCGAGGGTCTCGGGCACGCTGACCGGGGGCGCCGGAGAGGGCGGCGTGAACAGCGGCGGCAGAGCGGCGATGTAGCGGCCCTCGACGGTGTCGGGCGCGAACCCCGCCCACTCACGGCCGGGCGCCACCCCGAGCGCGTCGCGAAGCGCCTCGATCTGCGCCGCACTGGTGACCATGGTGTGATTGAGCGGATCGCCGGCGAACGGCAACCCCCAGCCCTTGATGGTGTGCGCGAAGATCACCGAGGGCCGTGTGCGATCGCGCGCCGCCGCGGCGTACGCGTCGAGGATCAGCGCGAGGTCGTGCCCGCCGACGTCGGCGATCAGCGCGGCCAGCGCGTCGTCGGCCACGTCGGCCAGTAACCGGTCGAGCGCCGTGTCGATGCCGCCGCCGGCGGCGGTCACCAGCGCCTTGCGCACTCCGCCGGCGGGCGATCGCAGCAGGCGCTGGTACTCCGTGGCCGGCAGGCTCTCCAGCCGCGTGCGCAGGCCCTCGCCGCCGGGCCGCGCGAAGCGCGCCTGCAGCGCCCGGCCCCACCGCAGCTCGTGCACGCGCCAGCCGGCCGCGCGGAACATATCGGCGAGCTGCCGCGGCCGTGTCCCGGCCATCACGCGATCGAGGCTCTGCCGGTTGACGTCGACGATCCACAGCACGTTGCCGAGGCGGCCGACGACTTCCTCGCCGAGCATCTCGGCCACGTTGCCCTCGTCGAGCTCGGCGTCGCCGACCATCACGACGAAGCGGCCGGGCGCAGCCGCGCCTCCGTGGTCGCCGAGATAGCGCGCGGCAAGACCGCCGAAAGTGGCGGCCACGGCGCCGAGCCCCATCGAGCCGGTCGAGAGATCGACGATCGCCGCGTTCTTGCGCCGGCTCGGGTAGGCCTGCAGCCCGCCGAACACGCGCAGCTGCTCCAGATCGGCGGCCGCGAGACGGCCGCGCAGGTACTGGATCGCGTAGAAGGCCGGCGAGGCGTGGGCCTTGACGGCGACGACGTCATCCGACCGGAGCGCCTGGAAGTACAGCGCCGTGAGCAGGCTCACGACGGACGCGGAGGAGGCTTGATGGCCGCCGACCTTGAGGCCATCCACGCTCGGCCGCGCGTTGGCCGAGTGCACCATCCACGCCGAAAGCCACAGGACGCGGCGCTGGATGCGGTCGAGGATCTCGAGCTCGGTCATCCGGCCTTGCGACTCGGGGGCACGAGCGCGGCCGGATCGCCGCCCGCGTCGAGCTGGGCATAGGTGCACTGCGCCGGCGCCTTGTCGGGGCGCCAGCGGAGAAACTTGGTGCCGTGACGGAAGCGCCCGCCGGAGAAATGGTCGTAGCGCACCTCGCACACCAGCGTGGGCCGCAGCGGCTGCCACTCACCCGTGCGCTCGGTCGACCAGCGGCTCGGTCCCCCGGGCGCGTCGCCGGTGAAGCCCGGCGCCTCCACGAGCGGCGTGACGATCGGCTTGAGCGCGCGGCGCTCGTCGGCGGTGAAGCTGGATGAGAATCCGACGTGGTTCAGCTTGCCCTCGTCGTCGTAGAGACCGAGCAGGAGCGAGCCGATCTCGACACCGTCCTTCGCGTAGCGAAAGCCGCCGACCACGCAGTCGGCGCTGCGCAGCCGCTTGACCTTCTGCATGCCGGTGCGTTCGCCCGAGCGATAGCCGGCGTCGAGACGCTTGGCGACCACGCCGTCGAGCCCGCTGCCCCCGAGGCTGGCCATCCACCCCTCGGCCACGTCGCGCACGGGTGTGGCCGGCGAGAGCCGGATGGTGCCGTCGATGGCCAGCCGCTCGAAGAACGTCTCGAGCCGCTGCCGGCGCTCGGCGAGCGGGTGCGCGGTGAGCGCGGTACCGCCGTGGTCCACGAGCAGATCGAACACGAGGTACGTGCACGGTGTCTCGGCGGCCAGGCGCTGGACACGGCTCGCGGCGGGATGGATGCGCTGCAGCAGCGCGTCGAAGTCGATGCGCCCGTCGGTGAAGAGCACGAGCTCACCGTCGAGGACGATGCGATCGACCGGCAGGGCGCGAACCGCCTCGACGATCTCCGGGAAATACCGCGTGAGCGGCTGCCCGGCCTTCGATTGCAGGACCACGGTCTGCCCGTCCCGGAAGGCGAGGCACCGAAAGCCGTCCCACTTCGGCTCGTACAGCCACCCCTCGCCCGACGGCAGCACGGTCGTCGCCAGCGCCTCCATCGGCGGATACCCCGGCGCTATCGGCAGCTCGACCCCCGGAAACTCCCCACCCGCCACGACCGGCGCATCGCCCCCGCCGCCGGCGTCCGGCCCCGATGCCGTTCCCTTCGCGCGCCGCCGCCCCGCCATGCCCGGAGTATACGTCCCACTCCCCATCGCCTCGGCTCGACGATAAGTCGGGGTAGCAGCAGAGAGCGGGAGAGATCAGTCCGCTTCGAGCGCCGGCTCCGCCGGCGCCATCGGTGGTCTGGGGGGAGGCAGCGACGAGCACGCCTCGGCGAGCGAGGAGCGTCGGAAGGGGGGCAAAGCCCCCCTCCGAGGTCGCTATGCGACTTCGACCGAATTGCGACCGAGACGCTTGCCGACGTAGAGCGCGCGGTCGGCCGCCGGCACGAGGTCCTGCCAGGCGAGCACGTCATCCGGCAGCGTGGCGATCCCGACGCTCACCGTCAGCGCGCCGTGCGCGAAGCGATGACGCTCGACGACGTGGCGAATGCGCTGGGCGTACGTGAGGGCGCCGGCCTTCGGGGTGTTGACGAGCAGGACCGCGAACTCGTCGCCGCCGTAGCGGGTGACGATGGAGAAGGAGCGCGAGTTGGCGAGGATGACCTGCGCGGTCTCCCGCAGGGCGTCGTCGCCGGCGCGGTGACCGAGCTCGTCGTTGATCGCCTTGAAGCGATCGACGTCGACGAGCACCAGCGAGACGGGCTCGCCGAACCGCGCGTGCCGCCGGGCCTCCTCCTCGAGCCGGAGCGTGAAGTACCGGCGATTGTAGACCTCGGTGAGCGGATCCTTGAACGACAGCTCCTCCAGGCGCGCGTTGCGGATGGCGACCGCGGCCTGCGCGGCCAGCGCCTGCATCATGTTCTCGAGCTCGGCGTCGAACGGCACGACTTCCCCCGCCTCGTTGCGGGCGTTGATGAGCTGCAGCACGCCGATGATGTCGCGCGATGGGTCGAGAAGCGGCACGACGAGCACGGACCCGGTCTGATACGGCAAGCGCAGGTCGAGGTCCTGGTTGAAGACGTAGGGGCGGCTCTTCGACACACCGTAGGCATCGGGCAGACAGAGAGGCCGCCCGGTCCGCGCGACGTAGCTCGCGAGGCTCGGCTGCGACAGACGCAGCGGCTGGGCGGTCAGCTGACGGCGCATCTCCCGCTCACCTATACGCTCGCGCAGGATGTCGTTCTGGGCCGCCGCGAAGCGCAGCGTGTCGCCGTCGCGGAGATACAGGGTGCCGGCCTCGGCGTTCGTGAATGTCCGGGCTTCCACCACGATCCGCTCGAGGAGCGTGCCAAGCTCACGCTCGCTCGTGAGCGCGATGCCGACCTGGATCAGCTGCTTCAGCAGCTGATTCACCGACGGCTTGCGGCCCGGCTTCGGGTGGTCGATCACGTGGTTGCTCATCGGCGGGTGGAGGCTGCGAGGCCCGTGCCACGCCGTCTACTGCCCGCAACCTGTGGTGGGTACAGTCCTTCTTGCCGCTGCCGGGCTCTCGAGCAGAATCCGGCCCCGGGCGATTCGTTTCCACTTGGTGATTTTCTTAACGGCCCCCTACAATCGTCTGACCATGAATTCCGTGCTGGTCATCGACGACGAACGCAACATCCGATCCCTCGTCTCCCGGGTGCTCGGCCAGGAGAACATCGAGGTCCACACGGCGGGGACCGGCAAGGAAGGTCTCGAGCTCGCCGATCAGGTGGGGCCCGACCTCGCCCTGGTCGACCTGCGGCTCCCCGACACCGACGGGATCCAGGTCCTGCGCGAGCTCCGTACGCGCCACCCGCAGACCGCGGTCATCATGATCACCGCGTTCGGCCACATCGAGAGCGTGGTGGTGGCGATGAAGAACGGCGCCACCGACTATCTCGAGAAGCCCTTCCAGCACCTCGAGAAGCTGCGCATCTCGGTCACCCGCGCGCTCGAAGAGGTCAAGGCACGCCGGGAGATCACGCGCCTGCAGGGAATGCAGGAGGGCAAGTACCGGACGAATCAGATCATCGGCGAGTCGACCTCCACCCGCCGGCTGCGCGAGGTCATCACGCAGCTCGCCCAGAGCGAGGCGCACACCATCCTGGTGCAGGGCGAGAGCGGCACCGGCAAGGAGCTCGTGGCGCGCGGGCTCCACTTCGAGAGCGCGCGCCGCAACTCGCCGTTCATGGAGGTCAACTGCGCGGCGATCACCGAGACACTGTTCGAGAGCGAGCTGTTCGGCCACGAGAAGGGCGCGTTCACCGACGCCAAGTCCACCAAGAAGGGACTGATGGAGCTGGCCGACGGCGGGACGCTCTTCCTCGACGAGGTGGGCGAGATCCCGCTGGCCAGCCAGGCCAAGCTGCTGCGCTGCCTGCAGGAGCGCACGTTCAAGCGGGTCGGCGGCACCCGGGACCTCAAGGTCGACGTGCGCGTCATCGCAGCAACGAACCGGTCGCTGGAGGCCATGGTCAAGGAGGGGCGCTTCCGCGAGGACCTCTTCTACCGCCTCAACGTGATCCCGCTGACGATCCCGCCGGTGCGAGAGCGGCGGGAGGACATTCTGCCGCTGGCGCGACACTTCCTCGCCGAGGCCAACAGCACCTTCCACAAGGCTGTGAAGCGCCTGGCCACCGAGACGGAGACGCTGCTGCTGGCCTACGCCTGGCCCGGCAACGTGCGGGAGCTCAAGAACCTCATCGAGCGGCTCGTGATCCTCAGCACGGGCGACACGATCGAGGCTGACCAGCTGCCCATGCCGTTCGCGGGCTCACCCGACAGTCCGCTGGCCGAGGAGGTCTCGCGCGAGCCTCGGACGCTGGAAGCCGTGGAGCGGGCCTATATCCTGAAGGTCCTCCGCCAGGTCAACGGCAACAAGAGCGAGGCAGCCAAGATCCTCGGTATCACCCGCCAGACCCTCCGCAAAAAACTCACGGAAGCCGCCTCCTAGGCGGCTGGACTCTTTCTGACCAACCGCCCCGGGGGGCCACACCCAAGGGCGGTCACAAATCATCCGGAGAGGCCTTCAGTGCGTCTCCGCGGCGGGCGAAAAATCTTTGTGGATCAGTCGCTTATACCTCACAGTCGGCTTTGGTACTCGCCTTGCTCAATAGCAGCCGCATCGAGGGAGCCGGTGAGTACCGGCCTTGAAACGAGGGAGCGAGCGAACGATGAAAGTGGCCGTCAGGAAACTGCAGATCGACGACGCCGCGAAGCTGCAGATGCTGGTGGCAGAGAACATTGACGCCATCGAGCCTGGGCTCGTGGTGCTCGATTCGCGCTTGCTGCTCGGCCACGCGACGATCGACGTCGTCGGTCTCGACGTCAACGGCGCGCTCGTGCTGATCGCGACCGGCGTCACCGCCAACGAAGAGATGCTGCTGAAGGCGGTCGAGGCGTACTCGTGGTGCCGCGAGTATCCCCAGTCACTCGAGCGGCTCTATCCAACGTGCGTCATCTCCGACGAGCGGCCGCCGCGGCTCGTCTTCGTCGTCGAGCGCGTGCCGGACGCCTTCCATCGCAAGATCAAGCAGCTGGGCTTCCCGGAGGTCGACTGCGTGGAGTTCCGCCTCCTCGACGTCGAGGGAGCCCCGGCCGTGTACTTCGAGTCGATCCTGCGCCTGCGGCGCCCCGCGGTGACGCCCGCCGCCGCGCCCGCCGAGACGCCGGCGGATGCGCCCGCCGACAGCGAGAACGTCATCGCGATGCATGGGCCCGTCGCAGCCCGCGCGACGAGCCTGAAGCTCCAGAAGCTGCTCAACCAGGCGGTGGCCGAGAGCGCACCGCGCGCTAGCGAGCGGGCCGTGACGCCGTCGCGCGAGCCGGCCTCGGTGGTGAGCATGCTGAGTCGCCAGGCCGCCGCGAGCGCACCTCGCGTGGAGCGGCCGCGGCCCGAGCCCGTGGCGCTGCGTGAGCCCGCGCCCATGATGGCCCCCGCGCCGATCGTCGACGCGGCGCCGGCCGTCGTGCCCGAGCCCGTGCTCGTGCCCGGGCCGATCATCGTGACGCCCGAGCCCATCATCATCGCCACGCCGGAGCCGGTGGTCGTGGCGCCCGTGCCGGTCATCGTGACGCCGGAGCCCATCGTGCTTCCCAAGGCTTCGGTCGAGGAGGAGCCGGCCGCGCCGGCATCCGATGCCGATCTCGTGGCGCAGCTGGAGCGCGCGCTGGCGGCGCTCGACCACAGGATGGAGACGAACACGCCGGACGCGAGCGAGGAGCCCGCCGTCGCCGAGCCCACGCTGGCCCTCGAGCCCAGGCTGGAGCTCGAGATCGCCGCCGAGCCAGTGCCGGTGGTCGAGCCGGCGCCGGTGGAGGAGCCCAGGCTGACCCTCATCTCCGACGCGGAGCCGACGCTCGCGATCGAGCCGAAGCTGGAGCTGGCGGTCGAGCCCGAGGCGAGCGTGGTCGTCACGAACGAGCCCGCTGTCGCGCCGAGCGAGCCAGTACATAGCGTGCCCTCGCTGAGCGGCGAGCGCATCAGCCTGCGCAGCCTGCCGGAGCTGTCACTGCGGCCCGGCGCGCCGGTCGCGATGCCGCGCCCCGCGCCAATCCCGACGCCCTCGCCCTCCGCCGTGCCGCGGGTGGCGCCCGGTGTCGCCGCTGCCGTGCCGCCTGCCGCTGACGCTCAGAAGCCGCGCGTGTCGTTCAAGGACCTCGCCGCCGCCCTGCTGGGATCGGCGCCGGTGCAGGCCACCCCGGCTGCGCCTGCAACGCCGACCCCGGCGCCAGCCGCAGTCACACTGACCCCGGCTCCCGAGCCCGCGCCGGCGTTGGCCGTTGAGCCTGCTCTCGCCGAGCTGATCGCGCTCGCCGCGGCCGAGACGCCGGCCGACGTCGTGGCCGAGCCAGTGAGCCCTGCGATGGCGGAGGCGGTGGCCGAGCTCGAGCCCGCGCTCACCGTGGAAGCCCTGATCAAGAGCGCGCTCCCGGAGGCGCCGGCCGCGTCGGCTGCCGCGCCGCAGACGCCGCAGCCGGCCGCGGCGCTGCCGCTCCAGTTCGAGGGGCTGAAGTTCCCGAACGACGGTGTCCTGACGCGTCAGTGGATGGAATTTCTCAGTCAAATGTCGACCACGAAGTAGTAGGAAAGGACCCCATGGCCTCGCCCGTGCCGACCGTCGCCGCTCCCGAGGCGCTCCGCGTCCTCGTCGTGGACGACAACGCGTCCCTGCTCCGCTTCCTCGTCTCGGCGTTCTCGGCGAACGGCTGTACCGTGAGCCAGGCTGCCGCCGCCGAGCAGGCGCTGTCGCTCATCACCGAGCAGGCCTACGACCTCGTCGTATCCGACATCAAGATGCCTGGTCTGTCGGGACTCGACCTGCTGCGCGCGGTGAAGGGCAAGCAGCCCGGCACGCCGGTGGTGCTCATCACCGGCAATCCCTCGGTGAACTCGGCCGTGTTCGGGCTACGCCACGGAGCGTACGATTACCTGCCGAAGCCATTCTCGATCCGAGAGATCCAGCAGCTTCTGGGGCGCGTACGCAGTGATAGGCAGAAGTGGGACGGACAGGTGCCGCTGCCGGCCGGGCTCACCGAGGAGCTCGCGCGGCGGCAGTTCGGCGTGGAGGTCCTCTTCCGCATCGGCGATCTCGCCCTGCAGGGGCTGGAGACCGCCGCGTTCGTCGATGAGGTGTTGAAGCTGGTGGTGCAGAGCATCAAGAGCGACGCCGCCCTCGTGCTGCTGCGCGACGAGCACGGAGGCTTCAGCTCGAGCCAGCAGGGCGAGGCCACGCTGGTCACGCGGCTGCTGTCCATGCTGCAGCACTCCTTCGACGAGCTCATCGCCACCGGGGGCAAGGAGCTCCTGCCGCTGACGACCGGCGGCGAGGCCGTGGAGGCGGTGGCCGCGGTAATCCCGGGCGTGGGCCACTCGATGGGTGTGGTCTGCCTGGCTCGCGAAGCCGCCAGCGGCGGGTTCCTGCCCGACGAGCGTGAATTGCTGCTGGGCTACGCGCAGACCACCGCGGTGTCGCTGCAGAAGCTCATCCTGCGCGAGAACGTCGAGCGCAACCTCGTCGACACCATCACGGCCTTCGTCAACGCGATCGAGTCCAAGGACCGCTACCTCAAGGGTCACTCGGCGCGCGTGGCGCTCTACGCGGGCGAGATCGCCCAAACGCTGGGCATGACGAGCGAGATGGTCGACGTCGTCCGCCGGGGCGCGATGCTGCACGACCTCGGCAAGCTGTCCATCATGGATACGATCCTGAGCAAACCCGAGCGGCTCACCGCGGAGGAGTTCACCATCATCAAGAGCCATCCGGTCGTCGGCGCCAAGATCCTGGAGCCGCTGCGCTTCCTGCAGCGCGAGACGTGCGCGGTACGTCATCATCACGAGCGCTTCGACGGTACCGGCTATCCGGACGGCCTGCGGGGGGAGGACATCCCGATGGTCGCGCGGGTCGTGACGGTCGCCGACGTGTTCGACGCGATCACCTCGAACCGGCCCTACCGGACGGCGCTGCCGCTGCCGGCGGCCCGCGAGGAGATCGCGCGAGGCTGCGGCAGTCACTTCGATCCCGTCGTGGCGGAGGCGTTCCTCCGGATTCCGGTGGCCCGGCTGGAGGAGATCAACCGCCACTATGAACATCTGACGAGCGGCGGTGCGATGGGCACCCCGGCTCTGGCCCAGGCAAATTGAACGCCCCCAGGAAGAAGATCCTCGTCGTGGACGACGCCGGGCCGGTCGTCGTCCTCTGCGTCAACGTGCTGCAGGCGCTCGGCTACGCCGTCAAGGGCGCCAATCGCGGCGAGACCGCGGTGGAGCTCCTGCGCAAAGAACCCTTCGACCTCATGGTCCTCGACTACAAGATGCCGGGCATGTCAGGCTTCGAGGTCTTCGAGCAGGCACGGACGCTTCATCCGGACATGGCCGTGGTGCTGGTTACCGGCCACGGCACGCCGGAGATCATCAACGAGGCGAACCGGATGGGCTTCCAGGCGATCCTGCTCAAACCATTCACGTCGGACGAGTTACGCGGGACCGTCGAGAAGGTCCTGGCGGACCGCGGCTGATCGGAGACCCCCATGCAGCCGCACCCAAGCGCCGACGCTCGAGGTTCGGCCACCGCGGAGGTGGTGATGAGCTCCCTGCACGGAGGCCTGCAGTGGGGAGTCGACCGCATGCTGTCGGTCGGCTACGGCCTACTCTACGACTACATCTTCGAGCAGTTCGGCCCCTACCAGAAGCTGCAGGCCGAGGTCCTGCAGCTCGTCGACACCGCGGCTCAGGCTGCTCCGGACCGGCGCGCGGTCCAGGTTCTCGATGTCGACTGCGGGCCCGGCAACCTGACGTTCATCATCGCCGAGGCCGGCTTCTCGGTCGTCGGCCTGGAGCCGTACGGCGCGCTGGTGGAGCTGGCGCGCGAGAAGCGCCGCGCCAAGCGCCTGGCCAACCTCGCGTTCAATCACGGCGACCTCTACACCAACAAGACGATCCGCGACGCCTCGTTCGATCAGGTGGTCAACGTGCACTCGCTCTATGCCCATCCCGATCCGCGTGCGCTGCTGACGCACGTGCACCGCGTGCTGAAGCCGGGCGGCCATGCCGTGTTCGTCAATCACACCCGCCGCGCCAACATCTGCCGCACCTTCTCGGAGCTGCGGCGGCGCGAGGGTGTCGGCGCGGCGCTGCGCTGCCTGTTCCTGTGGCTGCTGCCGCACTCGCTCTTCGAGGCGGCGCGCCGGCGCATCGGTCCGCACTACTGGGACGAGCGGGAGTTCGCGGCCAATGTGAAAGCGGCCGGCTTCACGGTGCTCGAGGCGCGGCGCACGTTCCTGAACGGCGCCAGCGTACTGGTGTGGGCGCGCAAGGCCGCGGAGTAGCGGGAGCATGGAGCTGGCGGGCTCGATGGGGCAACCGGCGCCGGGACAGCCTCCGATGGAACGGCTGATCGCGGTCGGCTACGGCCTCACCTACGACGCGATCGTCCGAGGATTCGCGCCCTACGAGGCGCTCCTGGACGAGATCGTCTCGCTGGTAGGCGGCGCGGCCACGCCCGGTCCGTCGAGCCGCACGCGCGTGCTCGACGTCTCCTGCGGCATCGGAACCGTCGCTGAGCGGCTGGCGCGGCGCGGCTGGTCGGTGGTCGCCGCCGACCCCATCGGGCACCTCGTTGACGTTGCGCGCCGACACCATCGCGACAGCGGGCTGTCGCTCAGCTTCCACCACGCCGACCTCGCCACCCAGAGTGTCCCCGGCACCGGCACCTTCGACGTGCTCGTCAGCATGCACACGCTGTACTGGCACCCTGACCCGGCGGCGCTGCTGGCCGCGTGCCGCCGCGCGCTGCGCCCCGGTGGTCACGCCGTGTTCCTCACGTATGAGCGACCGGCTCACGTGCGCCGGACGTTCGCAGACGTGCGCGAGCGCTGCGGCTGGTTCGAGGCGATGCGCTCGCTGCGGTGGCTGCTGCCGACAGCGCTCTTCGACCTCTTCCGCAACGTGCGACCGCGTTATCTCAAGCGCGAGGAGTTCACGAGCGCGCTGCGCACCGCGGGCTTCGAAGTGCTCGAGACGCGCGAGACCTTCCTGGCCGGCATCAGCCTGCTGGCGTGGACGCGCGCCGCCGAGGACAAGACCACCGGGTGAGCCTGATCACTTTCTCTCCGTTCGTGCCATCGCGCCCCTGCTGGTCGGTAAGGAATCACCCGCAGCAGGCCCCCGGCACACGGCAATGGAGAGGGCTTCGCCTTATTCTGTAGCCACTTGCGTGGCTACCACGAGTTTGGTACCCCCATTGCTCTACCGTCTGGACTCGCCTCGCGCGGGCCGATGATGTCTCGCGACGGGCGCGCCGCGTGCGGGAAGAGGAGAGCGAGATGAGGTCGAGGTCGAGGACGATGCGGATGATCACCGTGGCGGGTCTGGCGATCGTCGCCATGGCATACGCCCCGGCAGCCGCGGGGGCGGGCGGTGCCCGGCTCTACGAGATGACCGAGAACATGAAGCTCACGAAGGGCAAGTTCGAGCGTCGCAAGGCGACCTCTGAGCTGATCGGCACCGCCGACGTCGGCACGCCGCTCTGTCCCAAGGCGCTGGTCGAGCTCTATGCCCCCGGCGCGACGTCCTGCACCATCAACGCCACGGGCTCCGACAACATCAGCCTGGCGACCGGCCTCGGCGACTTCACGGGCAGCTTCACGACGGTTGTTCAGGGCGACAACAACAGTGACTCGCCGGAGTTCGTCGTCATGCGCGGTACCTTCAAGGGCAAGATGGACTTTTCCCTCGCGATCCTGCATTCGATCCCGCTCGGCTCGGTCGACGGCAAGATCACCGCGCAGGGCACGAAGGGCGGTATCCCGTTCAAGGGCACGTTCCGGCTGCCGTTCCAGCTCACCTCGCCACTGGTGTTCCCCGATGGCGGGGGCGGCACGGTCGAGGTCCCGTGCGGCGCGTCGCCGCTGCCGGGGTGCGACTCGGTCGTCTTCGGTGCGGGGCCGACGCCGCTGAACCCGATGGAGCGCTACGACCTCGTCAACGCGACGCGGCCGCTCTACCTCATGGACGACATGAAGAACATCGCGCCCCTGCAGTCGAGCGAGTTCGGCGGCGGCTGGGGAGCCGTGAAGTTCGAGATCACCTTCTAGGACTGGATCGAGAGGCCCGTGCCATGAGCGCCACCGCGATCGAGAAGAAGGATGAGGTCGGGCCGATCGAGGGCCTGACGCGTCTGCGTCTCGCCGGCCCGCTCACGACCGCAACGGCGCCGCAGCTCCGGGCACGGGTCCGGAATGCGGTGCAGCGCGGCCAGGCTCGCGTGATGGTCGATCTCCAGGCGGTCACCGGCCTCGACGCGGCCGGCATCGCAGCCCTCCTCGACGCGCATCGCACGCTTCTTGCGCAGCCCGGCGGCACACTGGTCCTGCGCACCAACGCGATCGTGTGCCGGGCGCTCAAGGATTCGGGGACGATCACCGCCTTCGCGCTCTCGCACGGCTCTGGAATGTGAACGCGGTGGAGCACCAGGGGGCGGACGCCCCGTCCCATCCGGACTCCCGCCCTGCCGAACAGGGCATCGTCATCTCGCGCGGGCTGCGCGTCTACCTGCGGACCATGACGCCCGCCGACCTCCAGCACCTCTCCGGCTGGGTGGACGATCCGTTCCTGGAGCGCATGGTCGGCAGCGAGTTCCTGCACTCCTACAAGCACGTCTGGGACAAGTCGCCGGCCTTCTACGAGGCCGTCCTGAACGATCCCACCCAGGTGGCCCTGATGATCGAGGCCTGTCAGGGATGGACCAAACCCGTGGGGGTCGTGCGCCTCTTCAACATCCATCTGTTGGAGGGATATGCGTTCCTCGAAACCATCATCACGGACATGCGCGCAATGAAGCGCGGTTTCGGGATCGAAGCGGCTAAACTGATTGCCTACTATGGTATGGACGTGCTCGGGTTGCGGCGCCTCGAGGCCAAGGTTTACGAATACAACGTGCTGAGCATGAACTCGCTTCGGCGCAACGGGTTTCGCCAGGAGGGCGTCCTCCGTCAGGCGGGCTATGACGGGGAGCGCTACTGGGACCTCGTGATCTTCGGCATCCTCAAGGACGAGATCGAGGCAGTGCGCCGGAGAGACAAGGTCTACCTTCCTCTCGATCCGCCCGAGGGGAACGGGCGTGAGCCCGCATAATCTTCTTCCGCTCGTAGCGTTCGTCCTCAACGTCTCCCTGGCTGCGCTGTCGCTCCTGCGCAACCCGGGAAGCCGGCTCAACCGCGTCTTCGCCTACTTCGCAGCGAGCATGGCGCTGTGGAACCTCGGCTCGTTCCTCCTGCGCCGCAGTCCCGACGAGTGGACCGCCTACTTCGCCGAGATCGTCATCCACGTCGGCATCATCGCGCTGCCGGCCTTCTACTATCACTTCGTCCTGATCTTCCTCGACTCCACCACGCGCCATCGGCCGTCGCTCGTGCTGGCCTACCTGGTGGCCTTCGTCTACGAGCTGATCAACCTCTCCGGCTCGCCGCTCTTCATGACCGGGGTCAAGTCCACGTACTGGGGCTGGGCGCCCGCCACCGGCAAGCTGTACCTGCCGTACTTCCTGTTCCTCAACTTCTTCATGATCTACGGCGTGTACCAGCTCGTGCGCGCCAATCGCGGCATCGACTCGAGTTTCCGGCGCAACCGCGGCACGCTGATCATGCTGGGCACGATGGTGAGCCTGGCCGGCGGCGTCGTCGACTTCGCGCGGTTCATCCTCGCGCGCTTCGTGCCGGCCGCCGACCACGTGTACCCGGTCGGCATCCCGGCCAACATGATCTTCGCCCTCATGCTGGGAACCTCCATCGTCCGCTACCGCCTGTTCGCGGTGACGGTGGTGGTGAAGAAGACGGCCGTCTACGCCCTGGTCGGCACGGTGCTGACGGTGGCGCTGGCCATCTTCACCAAGCTCGTCGAGGACTACTTCGAGCTGAAGGCGGCCAGCGCGCTCTGGATGGTGGTGCCGATGGGCGGCATCATCACGCTGCTCATCTCGCCGCTCGGCAAGGGCGTGGACGATCGCATCCAGCGCCTGACGTTCAGCAAGCGGCAGGGCTGCTACGAGACGCTGCTGCAGCTCAGCAAGCGCATGAGCTCGATCCTGAACTTCAACGAGCTCGTCGACACGCTGGTCCACGGGCTCGTGCGCGGGATTCCCGGCACCCATGCGACCCTGATGATCCACGACCCCGCCACCGGCGCCTTCCTGAACTACCGCGAAGAGACCACGCTGGAGGAAGGCTCGGCGGTGGAGTCGATCCGCGCCGACAGCCCGGTCGTGCAGTGGCTGACGTCCGTTGAAGGGCTGCTGGTCAAGGAAGAGGTCAAGCTCAACCCGCGCATCGCCAGGTACTTCGAGACGGCCGAGGGCGAGCTGGAGGCGATCAAGGCCGCGCTCATCGTCCCGCTCAAGGTCGAGAACAAGCTCAACGGCATCCTGCTGCTGGGCGAGAAGCTCTCCGGCGAGATCTACGACGACCAGGAGCTCGACATGCTCCTGCTGCTGGCCACCCAGGCCGCCATCTCGCTGGAAAACGCGCGGCTCTACGAGAACCTGGCCACCTCCAACGCCCGCCTGCTCGAGGCCAGCCGGCTCAAGTCCCAGTTCCTGGCCAACATGTCGCACGAGCTGCGGACGCCGCTCAACTCGATCATCGGCTTCAGCAAGGTGCTGCTGAACCGTCTCGACGGAGAGCTGACCGAGCGGCAGGAGGCCTACGTCAGCTCCGTTCACAACTCCAGCCGCCACCTGCTGGAGCTGATCAACAGCATCCTGGACTTCTCCCGCATCGAGGCCGGTCGCTTCGAGATCCGCTCGGAGCGGATCGATCTGCTCGACGTCGTCGAGGAGTGCATGGAGACGTCGACGCCGCTCGTGCGCGACAAGCGGGTGAAGCTCGAGAAGGACGTGCCCGTCGAGCTGCCGCCCGTGCACGGCGACCGCATGCGGATCAAGCAGGTGCTCCTGAACCTGATCTCCAACGCCATCAAGTTCACCCACGCCGGCCGCGTGCTGGTGCAGGTACGCCCCGAGGCCGAGATGGTGCACGTCTCCGTCGCCGACACCGGCATCGGGATCTCGCCCGCCGACCTCCAGCGGCTGTTCGAGCCGTTCCAGCGTCTCGACAATCCGCTGGCCCAGCAGGCCGACGGCACCGGCCTCGGGCTCGCCATCAGCAAGAAATTCGTGGAGCTGCACCACGGCCGCATCTGGGCGGAAAGCCGCGAGAGCCAGGGCTCCACGTTCCATTTCACTTTGCCGCTCACCGCGGCCCAGCTATAGAGGAAGAGGATGCCGATCAGCCGGCGCGACACCAAGAAAGCCAAGCTTCTCTACATCGAGGACAATCGCGAGAACCGCATGCTCGTGCGCGCGATCCTCGAGGCCGAGGGTTACACGATCGTGGACGCCGAGGACGGCCTGGCCGGCATCGAGGCGGCCATCCGCGAGGAGCCCGCCCTGATCCTGCTCGACGTCAACCTGCCGGCCATCGACGGCTACGAGGTGGTGGCGGTCATCAAGTCGTTCCCGGCTTTCGCGACCACCCCGGTCATCGCGGTGACCGCCTACGCGATGGAAGGCGATCGCCAGCGCACGCTGGTGGCCGGCTGCGATGGATATATCCAGAAGCCGATCGACGTGGACGCCTTCCCGCGCCAGGTCGAGGAGTTCCTGCACGGCAAGCGCGAGCACGTGGAGGAGCGCGAGGAAGGCATCTACCTCCGTGAGCTGAACCAGCGGCTCGTCTATCGCCTGGTGAACCAGGTCGAGGAGCTCAAGCGCCTCAACCAGCACTTCGTCCGCCGCGCCACCCAGCTCGCCGATCTCCACCGGGCCGTGCAGGACATCACCTCCGAGGTCGGCGTCAGCCCGATGCTCGAGCAATTGCTCGGCGCCCTGGCGCGCGCGCTCGGAACGCGCAGCCTCGCCGTCGAGCTGCCCGAGCACGACGTGAAGGTCGCGGTGAGCGGCGAGGCGGCCGAGCGGCCGCGCAGCGTGCTGGCCGGCGCCGGCGTGGCACCCGCCGATGAGTGGACCGAAGTGGACTGGACGCTGCCGCTGGCCGTGCGCGGGCGTGCGCTCGGCGTGATGACGGCGCGCCACGTGCTGCCGCCGGGCGCCAAGGCCGACGAGGAGCAGCTGCTCAACATCGTGGCCAACCAGGTGGCGATCGCCGTGGAGAACGCGCGTCTCTACGAAGGCGTCGTGGCCCGCGCGGCCGAGCAGCAGAGCCTCGTCGAGGCCGGGCACCTGCTGGCCTCCTCGCTGCGGCTCACCGACGTGCTGCAGCGCTTCACCGAGCTCGTCCGCACGCGCATCGGTCTCGACGTCGTGCGCATCTGGCTGCAGGAGACGCCCGGCGACTACCGCTTGCATGCGCAGGCGGGCCTGGCCGAGCAACCCGGCGATCGCCGGCTGCACTTCAACCCCGGCGAGGGCATCGTGGGCTGGGTCATGGAGCACCTGGCGCCGCTGATGATCGAGGACCTGCAGGTCGACCCGCGCCTGCGCGAGCGCGACTGGGCCAAGGCCGAAGGCCTCGCCTCGCTGGTGGCGGTGCCGCTGCTGCTCGAAGACTCTCCCGTCGGCGTCCTCGTCGGCCTCTCGCGGCAGCGGCGCGAGTTCTCCAAGGAAGAGGTTGCGCTCGTCCAGGCGCTCGCGACCTCGGCCGCCGTCGCCATCCGCAACGCCCGGCTCTACGAGGAGACCCAGACGCGGCTGCGCCATACCGAGACGCTGGTCTCGGTCAGCCAAGCCATCGGTTCCACGCTGGAGCTGTCCGAGGTCCTCCGCCGTGCGACGCGTGAGATGGTGCGCGCCGTCGGCGGCGACATGGGCGTGGCGTGGCTGCTGGCCCCCGATCGCACGCACTTCGTGCCGCTGGTCGGCTACCACATCCCCAAGGACGTGCTGAACACGCCGGTGGCGGCCGCGCTGAAGCTCGACGATCCCGTCGTCCAGGCGCTGCTGGCCGCCAAGGGCCCGATCGTCGCCGCCGACAGCCAGGGCGAGGCGTGGAGCGGGATGCCGGCCGCCCAGGCCGTCGCGCACAAGTCGATGCTCATCCAGCCCATCCACTGGAAGGAAGAGCTCATCGGCGGCTTCTCGGTGCTGTGGCTGAAGGAGCCGCACCGCTTCACGCCGGACGAGCTGCGGCTGGCCGAGGGCATCGCGCTGCAGGGCGCGCTGGCGGTGGAGAACTCGCGGCTCTACGAGGGCGTCAAGCAGCAGATGGCCGAGCTCAAGCAGACCCAGTCCCAGCTCGTGCAGTCCACCAAGCTGGCCGCCATCGGCGAGCTGGCCGCCAACATCGCCCACGAGATCAACAACCCGCTCACGACCGTGCTGGGCTTCGCCTCGTTCATCGCCGAGCGGCTGCCGGCCGAAGACCCCATGCGCGAGGAGCTGGGACTCATCCAGGAGGAGGCCTCACGCGCGCGCGATATCGTGCGCGACCTGCTGCAGTTCAGCCGGCAGCGCGACTTCATGCCCGAGCCGGCCGACGTCAACATGGTGCTCGAGCAGGTCGTCTCCATGATCCGCCGGCAGGGCGCCTTCGGCGCCGTCAACGTCACCGAGGCGTACGGCGAGGACCTGCCGATGGTCGAGATGGACGTCCCCCGCATCAAGCAGGTCTTCCTCAACATCATCAACAACGCCGTCTACGCCATGAAGGACGGCGGGCAGCTGACCGTGCGCACGACCGCCGCGCCCGAGCTCGTGCGCATCGCCTTCGAGGACAGCGGGCCCGGCATCCCGCCCGATGTGCTCAGCCGCATCTTCGATCCGTTCTTCACGACGAAGCCGGAGGTGAGCGGCACCGGGCTCGGTCTCTCGGTCAGCCTGGGGATCGTGCAGAGCCACGGCGGGAGCATCGAGGTGGACAGCACGGTTGGCGCCGGCTCGACCTTCACGGTCACCCTGCCGCTCAAGATCGACGGCGACGACGGCGGCGAAACCATTGATTAGGGGGCCTCGAAGGGCCCCCTAAGACCCCCATTGGTGGCTCGGCGGCGCCCCGGCGGAGCCGTGGCGCCCCTCGAAGCTCAGATCATCTCGCTGGCGACGTGGGCGGCGCCGAAGAGTGGGGCGCGCGGGTTGAGCGAGACGTGGATCGGGATCGACTCCATCAGCGGCGCCAGGCGGCCCTTGTCACGGAACGCGGCCACGAAGCCGCCGGCCGCCAGCCGCTCGACGATGCGCGGCGCGATGCCGCCGCCCACCAGCACGCCGCCCACCGCCATCGCCTTCAGCGCCAGGTTCCCGGCCTCGGCGCCATAGACCGCCACGAAGATGTCGAGCGCCTTGTCACACAGTGGGTCGCGCTTGGACAGGCCCAGCTCCGTCACGATCGCGTTCGGGTTCTCCTTGCGCATGCGCTCGGCCACGGCCGGTGACTCCTTGGCCCAGCCGGTGTCGCGCAGGAAGCGGTACACGTTGAACAGGCCCGCGCCCGCCAGCACGCGCTCGTAAGACAGGCGCCCGAACTCCTTGCGCAGATACCGCAGCAGATCGTCTTCGAGGTCGTTGCGCGCCGCCAGGTCGCCGTGGCCGCCCTCGCTCGGGATGACGACGCGCCGGTCAGCGTCGCGAATGATCAGCGCCTCGCCGAGACCGGTCCCGGCCGCGATCAGCACCAGGTTGCCCCGCCGCGGCACGCCCTGCTGCAGCGAGCGCAGATCCTCGTCGGGCAGCCCGAGCACGCCGTGCGCGGCCACCTCGAGATCGTTGAGGAGCTTCACGCGTGGGGACGGGATCGAGTAGGTCAGCAGGCGCTCGTCGACCACCCACGGCAGGTTCGTGGCCTGACAGCGGCCGTCCACCACCGGCCCGGCCACGCCCAGGCACGCGGCCTCCACGACCGGCCGCGGCCCCGCGTCGAGAAACCGCTCGATGATCGCCTCCAGCGAGGGAGACCCCTCGCTGGGCAGCGTCATGTCCCGCACCATCTTCAGCCCTTGAC
>JBKPRI010000223.1:0-18159 GCA_046734515.1 Candidatus Methylomirabilota bacterium
GGCGACGACATCGCGTGGATGCACGTGGACGCCGCCGGCCAGCTCCGCGCGATCAACCCCGAGCGCGGGTTCTTCGGGGTGGCGCCGAACACGAGCCCCAAGACCAACCCCAACGCCACGAAGATGGTCCGCTCCAACACCATCTTCACCAACGTCGCGCTGACGCCGTCCAACGAGCCATGGTGGGAAGGCCTCACGCCGGAGCCGCCGGCGGGGCTGCTCGACTGGCAGGGCCGGGCATGGACGCCGGGCTCGGCGCCGGCCGCGCATCCCAATTCGCGCTTCACCGTGCCCGTGCAGCAGTGCCCGTCGGTGTCGCCGAGCTGGGAAGATCCGCAGGGCGTGCCGATCTCCGGTCTGATCTTCGGCTCCCGCCGCACCCAGGTCATTCCGCTCGTGTTCGAGGCGTTCGACTGGACCCACGGCGTCTTCCTCGGCTCGGCCATGAGCACGGAGACGACGGCCGCCATCACCGGTCAGGTCGGCGTCGTGCGCCGCGATCCAATGGCCATGCTGCCGTTCTGCGGCTACAACATGGGCGATTACTTCGCGCACTGGCTCGGGATGCAACAGCGGCTGACCCGGCCGCCGAAGCTGTTCCGCGTGAACTGGTTCCGCAAGGGCACGGACGGCAAATTGCTGTGGCCGGGCTACGGCGAAAACGTGCGAGTGCTCAAGTGGATGGTCGAACGCATCCATGGCGGCGCGCCGGAGGTGGAGCGGACGCCGATCGGGTGGATCCCGCGTCCGTCCGCCCTCGACACCGACGGCCTCGGCCTCACCGACGCGCAGCTGCGCGAAGCCTTGCGCTGCGATGCCGGCGAGTGGCTGGACGCCCTGCGCGATCTCGACCAGTTCTACGGCCAGTTCGGCTCGCGCCTGCCGCAGTCGATCGCGCAGCGCCTGGCGGAGACGCGCAAGCAGTTCGGCGCCTGACCGCTGGCACCCGGGTTGCTCGCTCGATTCCCTGGAGGATCGAGCATGAGCCCGACCGGCCAAGGCGCCTGTCCCCGCTGCGGATCGACCGACCTCGAGCTCGTCAGCGCCACCCACGACGGCGAGACCGCTGACGAGAAGCTCGTCCACCGCTGCCGCCGCTGCGGCGAACGCATCACGGTCACCTCCAAGATCGACTGACCAAAGCAGCAGGCCGACCGCCGTTATCGGCCCGGCCAACCCGGACATCGAGGGACGCCACCACCGCACCGCGCCGCCCCGAATATAGAGGGCTGCCACGGCTCCGCCGGGGCGGCCCGAACGCTGGGGGGTTTGGGGGCCATGTCGGGGCCCCCAACATGAATGACCCGTCAGCCGTTGACAGCGACGGCGGGCGGTGATACTTCTCCCGCCACTCGCGCTGCGGTCGAGCGCGGTTCCATCACCAGTCAGATAACGACGATGTCTCTGGGAGGAACCGGCATGACGCTTTGGCAAGGCTTCCGCGCTGTTACCCTCACCTTCACGCTCCTGCTCACGGTCACGGCGCCGGTGCTCGCCGGCGGCGTCAAGGCGGGCTTCGACCTCGCGTCGCCGTCGGCCGGGCCGTTCCCGAGCAACATCTTCACGGTCGCCGACCCGAGCCACAACACCGGGCTTCGCGTCAGCCTCCCGAAGCCGAATTGCGCGGCGCGCCCGACCGACTGCGCCGACATCGACGTGATCAACGTGCTCGACGGCTTCAATCTGCAGCCGCGGATCACGGTCTCGTTCTCGGGCGCCATCAACGTGGCCAGCGTCAACAGCGGCAACGTCTTCTTCCTGAGCCTCGGCGACACCCTCGGCGGCGCCGGCGGCCAGGTAATCGGGATCAACCAGATCGTGTGGGATCCGGTCTCGAAGACGCTGCACGCGGAGTCCGACGAGCTGCTCGACCAGCATACGCGCTACGCGCTCATCGTCACCAACGGCATCCGTGACACCGCCGGCGACCCCGTCGAGGCCGGCGCCTTCGCGACGTTCCGCCGCGATCTCAACTTCGGCCAGACCAAGAACGCGACGCTGAAGGCGTACCGCAAGTCGCTGCTGGACGCCATCGACGCCTCGGGTCTCGATCCCGCCACGATCGTCACGGCCAGCGTCTTCAGCACCCAGAGCGCGACGGCGGTGCTCGAGAAGATCCGCGACCGCATCAAGGCGATGCCGGTGACGCCGGCGACGATCCTCGCCAGCTTCCCGCGGGCGAACGTGGCGGCGATCCAGTGGAACCGGCAGACACGGAGCAACGGGTCGACGACGTCCTCGTTCGTCGCGCTGCCCGCACTCGACGTCTTTCCGGGCGCGGTGGGTCGCATCGTGTTCGGGCGATTCAGCTCGCCCGACTGGGAGACGCCCGGCAAGGTCATTCCCGCCGTCGGAACCCTCACCGGCGTGCCGGCCGTGCAGTCGGTGAACACGCTGTACTTCAACCTCTTCGTGCCGGCCGGCACGCCGCCCGCGGGCGGCTGGCCGGTGGCGATCTTCGGCCACGGCTTCACCGACAGCAAGCAGGGCGCGCCGACCGCGGTGGCCTCGACGCTCGCGCACCACGGCATTGCGACGATCGCCATCAACGTCGTCGGCCACGGCGGCGGCGGCACCACCGGCAATCTCACGATCGTTCCGCTGACAGGCGCGCCGGTCACCATCCCCGACGGCGGCCGTGGCATCGACCAGGACGGCAACGGCGTCATCGATTCCACGGAGGGCTCCAGCGCGGCGCCGCCCAATGGCCTCGTCGGGAGCCGCGACGGCCTGCGGCAGACCGTCGCCGACCTCATGCAGCTCGTGCGCGTGCTCCAGGCCGGCGTCGACGTGGATGGCGATGGCGTGCCCGACCTGAACGGCAGGCGTATCTACTATGCCGGACAGTCGTTCGGCGGCATCTACGGCGTCAAGTTCATCGCGGTGGAGCCCGACATCCGCGCCGGCGTGCCCAACGTCCCGGGCGGCGCCATCATCGAGATCGCCCGCCTGAGCCCCGCTTTCCGGGCGCTGGTGGGCATCGCGCTGGCGTCACGCGTGCCCTCGCTCTGCAACGCCGGAACGCTGGCCCCGCCGCTCTGGTGCTTCCAGGAGAGCATCCCGCTGCGCGACGATCCCGCCGTCACGGCGCCGGCGCCCGGCGCGATGCCGATCCAGGAGGTGATCGACAACACGGAGTGGGTCTCGCAGGCCGGCAACCCGGTCGCGTACGCACCGCACCTGCGAAAGATCCCGCTCGACGGCGTGCCCACGCGGCCGTTCATCATCCAGAACGCCAAGGGCGACCAGACGGTGCCGAACCCGACCTCGAGCGCCATCGTGCGCGCCGGCGACATACACGACCGATGGACGCTCTTCCGCAACGACCTCGTGCGCGCCGCGCTACCCGGCGCCCAGACCAACCCGCACACCTTCCTCACGAACATCGGCGCGGCCAACCCCGCGGTGGCCGCGCTGTCGATCGCGGCCCAGAACCAGATCGGAATCTTCTTCGAGAGCGACGGCGCCGTCGTCGTCGACCCCGACGGCACGGGCCCCTTCTTCGAGGTCCCGATCGCGGCCGACCAGATCCCCCTGATGGAAGACCTGAACTTATAGGAAGTACCGATTAGAAGTACCGATTAGAGGGCCGCCCCGGCGGAGCCGGGGCGGCCCGAACATTCGGGGGGGTATGGGGGGCCATTTCGGGGCCCCCCATCTAAACGGGCAGGACCGGATTGCGGCGCGCGGGGAACTCGTGGGCCTTGCTCTCCGCGTAGGCCAGCCGCTTGATGAGCTCGTCGCGCAGCGCCGAGCCCGGCACGATGTCGTCCACCAGCATTTCCGAAGCGAGCTTGTAGATGTCCAGATCCTGCGCGTACTCGTCGCGCTTGGCCTTCACGTAGGCGGCGCGCTCGGCTTCCGGCAGCTCCATGATCTTGTTGTAGTAGACGGCGTTCACCGCCGGCTCGGGACCCATGATGGCGATCTGCCCTTGCGGGAGCGCCAGCGTGGCGTCCGGCTCGAAGGCGGGCCCGCACATCGCATAGAGGCCGGCGCCGTAGCACTTGCGCACGATCACGCAGAACTTCGGGACGGTGGCCTGCGAGGTGGCGAACACCATCTTGGCGCCGTGGCGAATGATGCCCTCGCGCTCGACCTTGGTCCCCACCATGAAGCCCGCGATGTCCGAGAGGTACACGAGCGGGACGTTGAAGGCGTTGCAGAGCCAGATGAACTTCGCGGCCTTGTCGGCGGAGTCCACCATGAGCACACCGCCCTTGACCTTCGGCTGGTTGGCCACGATGCCGACCACGCGGCCACCCAGGCGCGCCAGCCCCACGATCACCTCGCCGGCGAAGCGCTTCTTGACCTCGAACCACGAGCCGGCGTCGACCAGCCGGTCGATGACCTCGTACATGTCGAACCACTTGCGCTGATCGTAGGGCACGATCTCGTCGATCGAGCGCCCGGCCTTCGGCTCCGCCGCCGGCTTGAGCGCCGGCGTTTCGCGGTACGAGGCCGGCATCAGCGCGAGATAGCGCTTGGCCAGCTCGATGGCCTCCTCGTCGGAGGCGGCCAGCACGTCACCGCAGCCGGAGACCTCGCAGTGCATGCGCGCGCCGCCGAGCTCCTCGAGCGTCGTCTTCTCGCCGATGGCCATCTCCACCATGCGCGGGCTACCCACGTAGAGCGAGGCCTTGCCGTCGACCATGATGACGAGGTCGGTCAGTGCCGGCAGGTACGCGGAGCCAGCCGGCGAGGGTCCGAACAGGATGCAGACCTGCGGGACCACGCCCGAGAGCTGGACCTCGTTGTAGAAGATGCGGCCGGCGTGGAAGCGGCCGGGGAAGATCTTGATCTGCTCGGAGATGCGGCCACCGGCGGCGTCGACCAGGTACAGCATGGGCACGCGTAGCCGCGCGGCCTTCTCCTGGATGCGCACGATCTTGAGGACGGTCTTCTCGCCCCAGGAGCCGGCCTTCACCGTGTAGTCGTTGGCCATGATGCAGACGGTGCGGCCCCCGACGGTGCCGACGCCGGTCACCACGCCATCGGCCGGCGTGTCGTTCTCCTGGTTGCGGGCGAACAACCACTCCTCCTGCAGCTCGGTCCCGGGATCGAGCAGCAGCTTGAGCCGGTCGCGTACGAACAGCTTGCCCTCGGCTCGCAGCTTGTCGCGGTACTTGACGTGCCCCTGCTCGATGCGCGCGCGCTCGTGGTGGTACCGCTCCTCGCCTTGGCTCATGGCAATCCATTATAGTGGTCCCCTCACGGGAGGGGACGATGACGGACCAGGAAGCCGCGGCGCTCGGCGCCGCTGCGCTCGCGGAAGTGAAGCCGGGCACGGTCGTCGGCCTCGGCACGGGCCAGGCGGCGACGGCCTTCATCCACGCGCTCGGCAAGGCCGTGAAGGACGGGCTGCGCATCACGGGCGTACCGACCTCCGACGCCTCCGCCGACCTTGCGCGCAAGCTGGGCATCCCGCTCATCGCGGAGCCGACGACGCTCGACGTGGCCGTCGACGGCGCCGACGAGGTCGACCCGCGGCTCGACCTGGTGAAGGGCTTCGGCGGGGCGCTCGTGCGCGAGAAGATCGTCGCCGCCGCCGCACGGCGCTTCATCGTGCTGGTCGGTGAGGAGAAGCTCGTCAAGGTGCTGGGCGTCCGCAAGCGCCTGCCCGTGGAGGTCGTGCCGTTCGCGGTGCCCTTCGTGACGCGGCGACTGACGGAGCTCGGCTATCCGCCAGAGCTCCGCCCAAAGGACGGCAAGCCCTGGGTCACCGACAACGGCAACCTGATTCTCGACGCTGCCGTGACCACCATCCCCGACCCCGCCGCGCTCGACCGCACGCTGCTCGACATCCCCGGCGTCGTCGGCACCGGCCTCTTCGTGGGCATGGCTCATCTGGTGATGGTGTGGCAGGATGGCCGCGCTCGCACGCTCAGCAAGCACTGATCAAGAAGGAGGAGTGAACGTGACTACCGGCACCTCGCTCACCAGCCGGCCGGCCTTCAAGGCGCTGCAGGCGCACTACCAGCAGATGAAGGGCGCCCACCTGCGCGAGCTCTTCGCCCAGGACCCCAAGCGCGGTGAGCGGTACGTCGCCTCCGCCGCCGGGCTGACGCTGGACTACTCGAAGAATCGCGTGAACGACGAGACGCTGAAGCTGCTCGTCGCCCTCGCCGAGGACGCCGGGGTGGCGGCGCGGCGGGATGCGATGTTCCGCGGCGAGAAGGTCAACATCACGGAGAAGCGGGCCGTGCTGCACGTCGCGCTGCGCGCGGCGAAGGGCTCGTCCATCATGGTCGACGGCCAGGACCAGGTGCCGCTCGTCCACGCCGTGCTCGACAAGATGGCCGCGTTCTCCAACCGCATCCGCAGCGGGGAGTGGAAGGGCCACACCGGCAAGCGCATCCGCAACATCATCAACATCGGCATCGGCGGCTCGGACCTCGGCCCCGTCATGGCCTACGAGGCGCTGCGGCCGTACACCGATCGCTCGCTGACCGTGCGGTTCGTGTCCAACGTCGACCCGGCTGACTTCTACGAGGCCACGCAGGATCTCGACGCGACCGAGACGCTCTTCATCGTGGCGTCCAAGACGTTCACCACGCTGGAGACGCTCACCAACGCCAAGGCCGCCCGCGCATGGTCGCTGGCCACGCTGAAGGACGACAAGGCGGTGGCCAAGCACTTCGTGGCCGTCTCCACCAACACGGCCGAGGTCTCGAAGTTCGGCATCGACACCGCCAACATGTTCGAGTTCTGGGACTGGGTGGGCGGCCGGTACTCCTACGACTCGGCCATCGGCCTGGCCCTCATGGTGGCCATCGGCCCCGACAACTTCCGCGAGATGCTGGGCGGCTTCCGCGCCATGGACGAGCACTTCAAGACGGCGCCGCTCGACAAGAATCTTCCGGTGCTGCTCGGCCTGATCGGCATCTGGTACAACGAGTTCTTCGGCGCGCAGACGCACGCCGTGCTCCCCTACTCGCACTATCTCAGCCGCTTCTCGGCCTACCTGCAGCAGCTCGACATGGAGTCGGACGGCAAGTCGGTCGACCTCGACGGCAACCGCGTCGACTACCAGACCGGCCCGATCGTGTGGGGCACGCCGGGGACCAACGGCCAGCACGCGTACTACCAGCTCATCCATCAGGGCACCAAGATCATTCCGGCCGACTTCATCGGCTTCAACAAGACCAACACCTCGGCGAAGGAGCAGCACGACCAGCTGATGGCGAACTTCTTCGCGCAGACCGAGGCGCTGGCGTTTGGCAAGACGTCCGAGGAGGTCAAGGCCGAGGGCGTGGCCGACTTCCAGGTGGCGCACCGCACGTTCGCGGGCAACAAGCCGACCAACACGATCCTGGCCGATCGCCTGACGCCGGCCACGCTCGGCGCGCTGGTCGCGCTCTACGAGCACAAGATCTTCACCCAGGGCACGATCTGGCGGATCAACTCCTTCGACCAGTGGGGCGTCGAGCTGGGCAAGGCGCTGGCCAACCGGATCATCCCCGAGCTGGCCGCCGCCGGCGATCCGAAGCTGGCGCACGACAGCTCGACGAACACGCTCATCCGCTACTACCGCGCGCATCGTTAAAGAGGGGGGGCCCCGAAATGGCCCCCCATACCCCCCCGACGTTCGGACCGCCCCGGCGGAGCCGGGGCGGTCCTCTATTGGGCGCACTACTTCATGGCTGAATGATGTTCTTCGTGGCGCTGGTGGTGGATGGCGCGCTGGCCGGGGCGATCTATGCGTTGATCGGGCTCGGATTCGTGGTCGTCTACAAGGCCTCGCGGGTCATCAACTTCGCGCTCGGTGAGTGGCTGATGCTCGGCGCGGTGCTCGTCGCGGCCGGCGTCTATCGCCTGGCGCTCGGCCTGCCCGGCGCGCTGCTCGGCGCGTGCGCGGGAATGATCGCCTTCGCCGCGCTGTTCAACCACCTCGTGCTCCGCCGCCTGGTCGGCCGGCCGGTCGTGTCGGTGATCATGGTCACGCTGGGCCTCGGCGCGCTGATGCGCGGCGGAGCCTCGGTCGCCTTTCGCGGCATCCCCGGCGGCGTCGCGCTGCCCATCCCCCAGCGCGTGGTCGAGGTGGCCGGCCTCTTCCTGTCCACCGACAAGCTGGTGGCCGGCGCGATCGCGGCGCTCGCCGTGGTGGCCATCACTGCCGTCTTCCGCTGGAGCCGCGCCGGTCTCGCGCTGCGCGCGATCGCCGACGACGACCGCGCGGCCATGGCGGCCGGCATAGACGTCCAGCACCATCTCGCCATCGCGTGGGGCACGCTCGGCGTGCTGTCGGTCGTGGCCGGCACGCTGTGGACGTCGGTGGCGAGCAGCGGCGTGGGACTGGTGATCGTCGGCCTCAAGGTCTTTCCGGTCGTGGTCATCGGCGGGCTCGACAGCATCCCGGCCACCATCATCGCCGCGCTGCTGGTGGGCATCCTCGAGAGTGTGCTGGCCGGCTACGTCGATCCGGTGGTGGGCGGCGGCTTCAGCGGCGTCGCCGCCTTCATCCTCGTCATCCTCGTCCTGTTCACGCGCCCGCACGGTCTGCTGGGCGGCGCGACGATCCGCCGGGTGTAGCCGTCCCGGTCAGCGGGGCTCCGGGTTCGCGTTCGCCCAGACGATGATGATGAGGACACCGCCGTCGTACTTGGGGCCGCCGATCACCGCCGGATTGCCGCGCGCGGCCTGGATGTTGGTGACGACCTCGTTGACCGTCCCGCGCGTGAGCTTCACCCGCATACGCACGGTGTCACCGGAGATGGATTCCGGCAGCACCTCCAGCGTACGGTCGCCCGGGATCGTCCACGTCTGCAGCGTCCCCACCGGCACCTCGGCGCGGTAACGCGCGAGCGACGAGTACTCCTTGTAGCGGAAGAGCTGGCGAAGCTTGGGCATGAACGCGGTGAGACGCTCGTCGCCCTCCCCGCCGACGGGCTTGAGGCCGGCCGGCAGGGCGCCGTCGGTGCCGACGAGGACGCGCGAGCCGAAGCGGACGACGCCGGCCCGCGGCGCCGGCGCCGTCGCCTGGGCCACGACGACCGGCGCGTGCGCGTGGAGCGGCGATGCCGCCAGCAGCGCAAAGAGTGCGCCGATGGCGACTACGAGCAGGAGCAGCGGTCCCAGCGCGTCGCGAAGACGCTTGCGGGCGTTGTGCAGACGCGACATGACGGTCCCCATCGGAATGTCGAGCGTTTCGGCGATCTCCCGGTATGACAGCCCCTCGAGGTCGCTCAGCATGATGATCCGCCGATGGTCCTCGGACAGCGTGTCGAGCGCTTTGATGATCTTGGCGCGATCCTCGGTGCGCGCCGCGGCCGCGTCCGGCGACTCGTCGCCGGGATTCTGATCGGGCAGCACGCGCTCCCAGTCCTCTTCCGGCACGCGCTCCGTGCCGAACGCGCGGCCCTGCGCGCCGCGCGAGCGCCCGCGGTCCGCCGCCACGTTCATGACGATGCGGTAGAGCCACGTGTAGAAGGCCGACTGGCCGCGGAACGTCGGCAGCGCCTGGTAGGCCTTGATGAATGCCTCCTGGGCCACGTCCCACGCCTCCTCGCGGTCGCGCAGGACGTTGTAGGCCAGGCGCCACACCCGCTGCCGGTACTTCTCGACGAGCGGCTCGAACGCGGCCACGTCGCCCGCGCGACATCGTTCGACGAGCGCAGCGTCATCGAGGTCCATCACCGCTCAGCTCACCCCGCCCGTCGGCCGTTAGACGCCGCGGCGGCGCCGGGAATTCACACGCGCCGGCACGCGGCCGTCGCCGAGGGTCAGGAGGGCGTCGAGGGCGAGCAGGTAGCTCTGGGGGCCGAAGCCGGCGATCTGGCCCCGCGCCACCGCGGCGATCACGGAATGGCGCCGGAACTCCTCGCGGCCGTGGATGTTGGAGAGGTGCACCTCGACGACGGGCAGCGTGATGGCCGCCACCGCGTCGCGCAGCGCGATCGAGTAGTGGGTGAAGGCGCCGGGGTTGAAGACGACGCCGTCGAACTTCTCGCGCGCCGCCCCCTGCAGCCAGGTGATCAGCTCGCCTTCGATGTTGGACTGCCGGCACTCCACCCGCACGCCGCGCCGCCGCCCGTGTGCGGTCACGAGCCGGTCGACCTCGGCGAGCGACACGCGGCCATAGACACCCGGCTCGCGGGTGCCCAGCAGATTCAGGTTGGGGCCGTGCAGGACGAGCGCCGCGCGCATGTCAGTGCGGGGCGTACTCCGACAGCAGGTAGTCGGCGGTGATGAAGAAGAGCAGCCCGGCGAAGACCGTCCACGCCAGGGCCGGCCCGCCCTCGCGATTCACCTCCGGGATGAGGTCCGAGGCGGCGACGTAGATGGTCACGCCGGCCGAGAGCGCCAGCGCATAGCCGACGTGCTGATGCGCGACCAGCCCGGTCAGCAGCGCACCGCTGAGCGTCAGCACACCCAGACCGCAGCCGGCCGCGATCGCGCCCCCGCGCGGGTAGCCCGCCGCGAGCATGATGGAGGCGATCGTGAAGCCTTCCGGGATCTTGTGGATGATCACTGCCAGGAACAGCAGGCCACCCAGCGTCGGGCTGACCATGAAGCCGGCCGCGATCGCCACGCCGTCGAAGAGCGTGTGCACGCCCAGCCCCACGGCCGCGAGCCAGCCGGATGAGCGCTTGAGCATCGCCTCGGGATGCGTCTCCTCCCCGAAGTGGAAGTGGGGAGCGAACGTGTGCTCGAACAGGTGGACGCCGAAGTAACCCAGCAGCACGAACAGGAAAGCGTGAGGCACCTGGGTCGCCTCGGGGAGCATCCGGACGAACGCCGCCGCCAGCATGAACCCGGCCCCGGCCGCCACGAAGTAGCGCAGCGGGGCGTGCCGGCGCTTGTGGGCGGTGGTGACGATCACGGCCCCCGCGACGTCGGCGACAGCCGCGACGGCCGCAAAAGCCAGGTATGCTAACATGTTGCGGAGCATAACATGGGCACCGCAGGCTCCTCCCGCCTTCTGGGCGAAATCCTCGTACAGGAGGGGCTCACCACCGCCGACGTCGTCGAGGGGGCCCTCGCCCGCACGCAGACGACCGGCGAACTGATCGGTGAGGCCCTCGTGGCGATCGGTGCCGTCACCATCGAGGACGTCCTGCGTGCGCTCGCCCAGCAGCATGGCCTGCCGTACCTGGGGCCCGACGAGCTGCCCTCGGCGCTACCCGTGCTGAAGAACCTGTCGCCGAAGTACCTGCGCCAGAACGCGGTGTGCCCGGTCAGCCTGGAAGGCGGGCTGCTCACGGTCGCCTGTGCCGATCCCCTCAACCCGATCATCCTCGACGACCTGCGGCAGTCCACCGGGCTCAACGTGAAGATCGTCGTGAGTCCGGCCAGCGCCATCACCGAGGCGATCGATCGCACGTACGACGGCGCCGCCACGCCGCTGCAGCGGATCGTGGAGGGCATGGACGACGAGGGCGGCGGCGGGGAAGGCGACGAGGACGTCAACCACCTGCGCGACATGGCCTTCGAGGCGCCGGTGGTCCGGCTCGTCAACCTCCTGATCGAGGGGGCCATCAGCAGCGAGGCCTCCGACATCCACATCGAGCCGTTCGAGGACACGCTGCGCATCCGCTATCGCATCGACGGCATCCTGTACGAGCAAGAGGCGCCGCCGCGCCGCCTGCAGGCCGCCGTCACCTCGCGCATCAAGATCATGGCCGAGATGAACATCGCCGAGCGGCGGCTGCCGCAGGACGGCCGCATCCGGGTCACGCTGCACGGCCAGCGCGTGGACATCCGCGTGTCGACGATTCCCACGGTGCACGGCGAGTCGATCGTCATGCGGCTCCTGCAGCGGGCCAGCGTGTTCCACCCGCTCGAGAAACTCGGCTTTCCGACGGACACGCTCAAGCGCTTCGAGTCGCTCATCAAGCGGCCGCACGGCATCCTGCTCGTCACCGGCCCCACCGGCTCGGGCAAGACGACGACGCTGTACGCGGCGCTCGACAAGATCAACGCCCCCGGCGTGAAGATCATCACCGTCGAGGACCCCGTCGAGTACCAGCTCAAAGGCGTGAACCAGATCCCCGTGAAGCCGAAGATCGGCCTGACGTTCGCCAACGGGCTGCGCCACATCGTTCGGCAGGACCCCGACGTCATCCTCGTCGGCGAGATTCGCGACCTGGAGACGGCGGAGACGGCCATCCAGGCCTCGCTCACCGGTCACCTGGTCTTCTCGACGCTCCATACCAACGACGCGCCCGGCGCGATCACGCGGCTGCAAGACATGGGCGTCGAGGGCTACCTGGTCGCCTCCGTGCTCGAGGGCGTGCTGGCCCAGCGCCTCGTGCGGCGCATCTGCCAGAACTGCCGCGTGCCGGACACGCCGTCGAAGGCCGACCTCGACGCGCTCGGCATCGAGGTGCGCCACGACGCCACGCTCTTCCGCGGCAAGGGCTGCGAGGAGTGCCGCGGCACCGGCTATCGCGGCCGCTCCGGCATCTACGAGCTCTTCGTGCTGGACGAGGACGCGCGCAGCCTCATCCTGCGCCGCGCCTCCACGCGCGACATCCGGCAGCACGCGATCCAGCGCGGCATGGCCACGCTGCGAATGGACGGTTTCAAGCGCGCCTGCGAGGGCCTCACCACCGTCGAGGAAATCCTGAGAGTCACGCAGGAAGACGCCTGATAGCGATGCCCGTTTTCACCTACCGGGCGGCCGACCGGCGCGGCCAGACGATCGACGGGGTGATGGAAGCCGTGGACGCGCGCGCCGTGGCCGAGCAGCTCCGCAAGGACTCCTATTACCCCATCAAGGTCGCGCCGCAGAGCGAGCGGACCAGCGTGTTCTCGTTCGGCGGCGGCACCTCCTCGCGCGTGCGCCAGCGCGACCTCATGGCCATGACACAGATGCTGGCCACGCTGTTCGAGGCCGGCCTGCCGCTCGACCGCGCCCTGGCCATCCTGGAGGAGCTGGCGCCGAGCCCGCGCATCCGCACGATCGTCAGCGATCTGCTGCGGAGCGTGCGCGGCGGCTCGTCGCTGAGCGAGGCGATGACCAAGCACCACCCGCGGCCGTTCTCCCGCCTCTACATCAACATGGTGCGGTCCGGCGAGAAGGGCGGCGTGCTGGAAGTCTCGCTGCGGCGGCTGGCCGAGTTCCTGGAAGCGCGCGCGGCGTTCAACGAGGCCGTGGTCTCGGCGCTCGCCTACCCGGCCGTGATCCTCACCGTGGGAGCCGGCGCCATCATCTTCCTGATGACGTTCGTCATCCCGCGGTTCGCCATCATCTTCAAGGACCTCGGCCAGGCCATTCCCCTGCCCACGCAGATCCTGCTCGAGGTCAGCGGCGCGGTGGTCTCCTACTGGTGGATCGGCGTGCTCGTGGCGCTGGCGGCGGTGCTCGGCTGGCGCATGTGGACCAGCAGCGCGGAGGGCCGGCTGGCCTGGGATCAGACGCTGCTGCGCCTGCCGCTCATCGGCGGGCTCACGCTCAAGGTGGAGACCGCGCGGTTCGCGCGCACGCTGGGCACGATGCTCAAGAGCGGCGTGCCGGTGCTCGGCGCCATGGCCGTCGTGGGCGACATGATGTCGAATCAGGCCATCGGCGGCGCGGTGAGCCGGCTGGCCGACGGCGTCAAGCGCGGCGGCACGATCGCGTCCGGCATGAAGGAGCACACGGCGTTCCCGGCGTTGGCCGTGCACATGGTGCGCGTCGGCGAAGAAACCGGGCGGCTGGAGGAGATGTTATTGAAGACGGCGGATACCTTCGAGACCGACGTCCGCAGCGAGATGAAGCGGGTGCTCGGGCTGCTCGAACCGATCATCATTCTGAGCATGGGGGTCATCGTGGCGTTCATCGTGGTGGCGATGCTGCTGGCGATCTTTTCGATCAACGAGATGCCGCTATGAGGCGGCGGCTGCGCGACCAGGCCGGCTTCACCCTGGTGGAGCTGCTCGTCGTCATCATCATTTTGAGCCTGCTGGTGGGCCTGGTGGGGCCGCGGCTCTTCGGGCACGTCGGCAAGTCCAAGCAGGCCGCCGCCCGCGCGCAGATCGAGATCTTCGGCGGCGCGCTGGACGCCTACCGGCTCGACGTCGGCACCTATCCCAACACCTCGCAGGGCCTCAGCGCGCTCGTGAAGAATCCGGGGGCGGCGAACTGGAACGGCCCCTACCTCAAGAAGAACGACGTGCCTGCCGATCCCTGGGACCATGCCTACAAGTACACGTGCTGCCCCGGGCAGCACGACGAGTACGACCTGTGGTCGGAGGGCGCGGATGGCGCGCCGGGCGGTGACGGCGAGAACGCTGACGTCAACTCATGGGAACTCGCCAAGAAAAAGACGCAGTGAGGCGTGGCCCCGGCCGTGCGGCCGGCGGCTTCACGCTGCTCGAGCTCATCGTCACCCTGGCCATCCTCGCCGTGGTGGCGGCGCTCGTCACGCCGTCGATCGGGCGCGGGACCGAGTCCGTCCGCATGCGCGCGGAGGTGGCCGGCTTCTCGGCACTCCTGCGCCACGCACGCGAGCGCGCAATCGTGAGCCAGAAGCCGCAGGCCGTCGTGGTCGAGGTCGCCAACCAGCGGGTCAGCGTGCGCGCCGGCGGGCCCGACGGCGAGGTGCGGGAGACGCGCGCCCTGTCCGATCGCCTCACGGTGGAAGCGACGCCGCCGCCGGCGCTCACCGTCCAGTTCGACACGCGCGGCGGCTCGAGCGGCGGCGACTTCCGCCTGAGCTCCGGCCGGATCACGTGGCGCGTCACCGTGGACGCGCTCACCGGCCGCGTGCGGAGCAGCCGCCTGTGACGGCGCCGCGCCGGCGAACGGCCCAGGCCGGCTTCACACTGCTCGAGGTGCTGGTGGCGTTCACCATCCTCAGCCTCACGGTGGTCGTGGCCGTGCAGGGCTTCGCCCAGGGCCTGCGGCTGCTCAAGCTCTCCGGCGATCACCAGCAGGCCGCGCTGCTGGCCGACCAGAAGGCGCGCGAGGTCACCCAGCCCAAGGAAGGCAAGGACAACGGCACCGAGGGCCCGTTCACCTGGGAGCGCGTGGTCAAGGAGATCCCCGCTCCCGAGCTCACGCCGAGCGGCCAGGTCCCCAAGTGGCACGTGTACGAGATCGCCGTGCAGGTCGGCTGGGGCGAGGGCAAGCGCACGGTCGGCGTCACCACGCTGCGCACGGTCTCCGAGTCCGAGCAGAATCGCCAGGAACAAGGGATCCGGCGCCGTCCATGAGCCACCGCCAACGCGGCTTCACGCTCGTCGAGCTCCTCCTGGCGATGGCCATCGTCGGCGCGCTGCTGGCCATCGCCTTCGGCGGCCTGCGCGTGGCGGTCGGCGCCTGGACCCGCGGCGAGGACCGTGCGGAGGCCCACCAGCACGTGCGCAGCGTGTCGCTCACCCTGGCGCGCGCCGTGTCGACGGCCTACCCGTACCGGGCCTCGCGCAGCCTCGCGCCCGAGCCCGTCGTGCTCTTCGCCGGCACCGACAAGCGTGTGGAGTTCGTGAGCCAGGCGGCGCCGTTCCCCTTTGCGATCCCCATCGCGTTCACCGCGGTGGTGCTGTCGTTCGACGACTTCGGCGACTCCGGGCTCGTCATCCGCCAGCGCGCGCTGCCCAACCAGGATCCGTTCGAGAAGGCGGAGGTCGTCTACCGCGACACCACCGTCACCGCGCTGAAGTTCGCCTACCTCGACGAGACCGGAAGCTGGAAGGACACCTGGGACGGCGCCGAGGCCAAGGCCACGCCGAAGGCGGTGAAGATCACGGTCGCCACCAATCTCAACGGCCGCGCCGAGGAGCTGCCGCCCATCACCGTGTCGCTCCGGGTGGCGCCCCCGCAATGAGGCGCGCGCAGTCCGAGCGGGGCTTCGCGCTGATCGCCGTGCTGCTGGTGCTGGCGTTCGTGGCCATCATCGGCGCCGAGTTCGCGTTCTCCATGCGGCTCGAGGCCACGGCGGCGCGCGTCTACAAGGAGAACCTGATCGCCGGCCACCTGGCCGAGGCCGGGCTCGAGCAGGCCATCCGCGAGATCGTGGCCGACTATCGCTACGTCGGCCTGGGCGACGAGAAGGATCGGGAGGCCGACAAGGAGTGCCCGCTCGTCTTCTACGGCGTCAATCGCGAGGCGCTCAAGCCGCTGCCTCGCAAGAACGTTCCGCTCGGCGGCGGTCAGTTCTCGTACTGCATCACCGACGAGGAGTCGCGCGTGAACCTCAACAACGCGCCGCCCGATCGCCTGAACCGGCTGCTGGAGGCCATCGGCATGGAGCGGGTGGACCGTGACACGGTGCTCGACAGCATCGCGGACTGGCGCGATCCGAACGAGGACCATCGCCTCAACGGCGCCGAGAGCGAGGACACCTATCTCAAGCTGCCGGTGCCCTACCGCTCCAAGAACGCCAACCTCGACTCGACCGCGGAGCTGGTCCAGATCAAGGGCATCACGCCGAAGCTGCTGGAGGGCGCCGAGGGCAAGCCCGGCCTCCTGTCGCTGGTGACCGTGGTGACCCCGGGCCAGGTCAACATCAACACGGTCGGTAAGGAAGTCGCGCGCGCGCTCAACGTCAGCGAGGCGGTCTTCAGCGACATCGAGCAGGCCCGGCGCAACGGCCCGATCACGGCGACCGGCGGCCGGTACCCGCCCGGCTTCAGCACGACCAGCCGGACCTTCCGGATCGAGGCCCAGGGGCTCGTCGAGGGCCAGGTGCGCGCACGGCTCACCGCGGTGGTCCAGAAGCGCAACGATCAGGGCGGCGAAAGCGTCGTCGTCCGGGAGTGGTCCGGGGTCCGCTGACACCGCGGATTTCCCTGCTTTCCTCGTGACGTACCGTTTAATCTCTGTGCCATGAAGTTCACGCCCTTCGGCGCCGCCGGCACGCGCCTGGCCGTCGTGCTCCTCAGCGACCGGCTGGCCGTGGCCGCCGTGTCGGGCGAGCGCGTCGAGACCTTCAGCATCGCCGCGGACAACCCGGCCGGGGTGCTGCGCGAGGAGCTGACCGCGCGTCAGCTCACCCCGCGCACGGTCGCCCTCGGGCTCGCGCGCACGGCGGCGTTCGTGAAGCCCATCGAGCTGCCGATGGTGGGCGGCGACCTGCGCGAGATGGTGCGCCTCAACCTCGATGGCCACGTGCCCTTCGCCGCCGACGATGCCGCCTTCGACTGGATCCCGCTGGTTGCCGACGGCGACGGCGCCCGCCACGACGAGACCCTGCGCCGCGTCCTCGTCGTCGCCGCCGAGCCGCGCGTGGTCGACGCCGCCCTGCGCATCGCCGAGGAGGCGAAGCTGCGTCCGGCCTCGCTCACCGTCTCCGCCCACGACCTGCTCGCGCTGGCGCGGCCGGAGCGCGGCCAGCGCGTCGTGTGGCTGCACCGTACCGGCGCCACCGCGGACGTGCTCTGCCTGCAGGGCGCCGCCCTGGTGCTGAGCCGCACCGTGCCGGCCGCCGACGAGACCACGCTGGGCGACGAGGTGCGCCGCTCGCTGGCAGCGGTGCGCTGGCGCGGCTGCGATGCCGTGTGGGCCTCCGGCGATCTCGATCCCGCCGGGCCTGCGCTGGCCGGCCTCGGCCTGCCCGTCAGCGAGCCCGACTACACGCCCCGGGCGCAGGCCCGCGTGGCCGCGTTAGCGCCGGAGGATCGCGGCGCCCACACGCTGGCCCTGGCCACGGCCAGCGCGCGCGGCGCGCGACAACTCGACCTGTTGCCGCTGCCGCTGCGCCCGCGCCGGTTGAGCCGCGCGCAGACGATCACGCTCGGCGTGGCCGGCGTGACCGCGGCGCTCCTGGTCGCGACCCTGGCGGTTCCCGGCATGCGCGAGCAGCGCCACCTGGGGCGCATCAACGCCGAGATCTCCCGGCTCGATCCCGACGTGCGCGCCGTGGAGCGCGTGCAGCGAGAGCTCGAGCGCAAGCGCAAGCTGCTCGGCACGATCACCAGCATCGAGGCGAGCGCGGTGCGTCCGCTGCCGGTCCTGCGCGACCTCACCGACCTCCTGCCGAGCGACACCTGGCTCACCACCCTGTCGCTCGACAGCAAGGGCGTCGAGCTGACCGGCCAGGCAGCCGCCGCCAGCGCGCTCATTCCCCTGCTCGAGAACTCCCCGCGCCTGGAGCGCGTGGAGTTTTCCTCGCCGGTGACGCGCGGGCGCGACAAGGAGCAGTACCGCTTTCGCGCGGCCTGGGAGACCGGCGGCGCAGCGGCAACCGGCACGCCGGTTGCCGCGACACCGCCGGCCGTCGCGCCGCCGGCCGCGAC
>JBKPRI010000224.1:0-8486 GCA_046734515.1 Candidatus Methylomirabilota bacterium
GCATGGCGTAGTCCATCATGCTGCCGGTGACGAGCTGGCCGTCGTCGTAGACCGCGCCCTCGCACAGCGCCTGGCCCACACCCTGCGTGATGCCGCCGTGCACCATGCCGTCCACGATCATCGGGTTCAGCACGTTGCCGACGTCGTCCACCGCGAGGTAGCGCTTGATCTTCACCTGGCCGGTGTCGCGATCGATCTCGACGATGCAGGCGTGAGCGCCGAACGGGAAGCAGAAGTTCGAGGGGTCGTAGAACGAGGTCTCCTCGAGCCCGGGCTCCAGCCCCTCCGGGTAGTTGTGCGGGACGTACGCGGTCAGCGCGACCTGGCCGAAGGGCACCGCCTTACCCGGGAAGCCCTTCACCTGGAACTGGCCGCCGGTGTATTCGATGTCGCTCGGGGAAGCCTCCAGCAGGTGGGCGGCGATCTTCTTGCCCTTCTCCTTGATCTTCTGCAGCGACATCAGGATGGCGGTACCGCCCACCGCGCCCGAGCGACTGCCGTAGGTCCCCATGCCGAACGGGATGGAGCCGGTGTCGCCGTGGACGATCTCCACGCTCTCCATTGGCACACCGAGCTCGTCGGCCACCAGCTGCGAGAACGTGGTCTCGTGCCCCTGCCCGTGCGAGTGCGAGCCCGTGTAGACCGTCACGCCGCCGGTCGGATGCACGCGCACCTTGCCCGATTCGTACAGACCGGCCTGGGCGCCGAGCGAGCCCACCACCTTGGACGGGGCGATCGAGCACGCCTCGATGTAGGTCGAGAAGCCGATGCCGAGCAGGCGGCCCTGCTTGCGCGCGGCCTCCTGCTCGCTTCGGAACTTGCGGTAGTCGATCATCTGGATCAGCCGGTCGAACGCCTTGGCGTAGTCGCCGCTGTCGTAGTTCAGCGCGACCTTCGTCTGGAAACCGTTGTCGAACTTCGGGATGAAGTTCGTGCGCCGTATCTCAACGGCGTCCTTCTTCAGCGCGGTGGCGCCCGCCTCGATCATGCGCTCCAGCAGGTAGGCGGCCTCCGGGCGGCCGGCGCCCCGGTAGGCGTCCACCGGCGTCGTGTTGGTGAACACGCCCGTGACGTGGGCGTGAATCGCCGGGATCGTGTACACGCCGTTGAGCAGCGTGGCGTAGAGGTACGTCGGCACCGCGGGCGCGAACGTCGAGAGATACGCGCCCATGGCGGCGATCGTCTTCACGCGCAGGCCGACGATCTTGCCCTGGGCGTCGAAGGCCATCTCGGCCTCCGTCACGTGGTCACGGCCGTGGGCGTCGGTCAGGAACGCCTCGCGGCGGCTCGAGGTCCACCGAACGGGACGCTTGATCTGCTTGGTGGCCCACGAGCAGATCGTCTCCTCGTTGTAGAGGAAGATCTTGGAGCCGAAGCCGCCGCCCACGTCGGGCGCGATCACGCGCACCTTGTGCTCGGGGATGCCGAGAACGAAGGCGGCCATGAGCAGCCGGTGCACGTGCGGGTTCTGCGAGGTCACCCACAGCGTGAGGTCGCCGTTGGCCTGGTCGTAGCTGGCCAGGCACGCGCGCGGCTCCATCGGGTTGGCGACCAGCCGCTGGTTGACGATCTTCTTCTTCACCACGCGGGCGGCGCCCCGGAAGGCGGCGTCCACCTTGCCGGCGTCGCCGATCTGCCAGGTGAACGCCACGTTGGAGGGCGCCACCTCGTGGATCTGCACCGTGCCCTTGGCGGTCGCCTGGTCGGTCGCGCTGACCGCGGGCAGCACTTCCCAGGTGACCTTGACCTTCTCGGCGGCATCCTGGGCGGCCGACTGCGTCTCGGCGATGACGATGGCGACGGGATCACCGACGTAGTTGGCCTTCTCGGAGGCGAGCGGCGGATGCGCCGGCACCTTGAGCTCGGGCAGCAGCCAGCCGCAGGGCAGCGAGTTGACGCCCGTCATGTCCTTGCCCGTGAAGATCGCCACCACACCCGGGTGCTTGAGCGCGGCGGCCGTGTCGATCTTCTTGATGCGGGCGTGCGCGTGCGGGCTGCGGACGAACGCGGCGACCGTGGTGCCGGGCACCTTCACGTCGTCCACGTAGGTCCCCCGCCCGGTGATGAAGCGCGGGTCCTCGCGACGCTTGATCGACTTGCCGAGCACGCGCTCAATGGTTGCCATGGCGCAGCCTCACTTCTTTCCGGCCATGTTCTCGGCCGCCCACTGGATCGCCTTGACGATGTTGTGATAGCCCGTGCACCGGCACAGATTGCCCTCGAGCTGGTGGCGGATCTGATCCTCGGTCGGCTTGGGGTAGCGCTCCAGGATCTGGTGGGCGGCCATGATCATGCCGGGTGTGCAGAAGCCGCACTGCAGGCCGTGCTTCTCCCAGAACCCCTGCTGGATCGGGTGCAGCTCGCCGTTCTTGGCGAGGCCCTCGATCGTGGTGATCTTGGCGCCCTCGCACTGCACGGCGAAGAAGGTGCAGGCCTTCACCGCCTTGCCGTCCATGAGGATGGTGCAGGCCCCGCACTGGCTGGTGTCGCAGCCGACGTGCGTGCCGGTGAGCCCCACCGTCTCACGGATGTAGTGGACGAGCAGGAGTCGCGGCTCCACTTCATGGCTCACGCTCTGACCGTTGATCGTCATCTTGACTGGGAGTTTCACGACTCGTCCTCCAAGGATTCGCGGCGGTTTGGCGCGCTGAAAGCTCGCGGGGCAAGAGCCTAAGGCTCGGCGCGACCTGTGTCAATGACCCCCGACGGGCGTCGGGGTAGGAAAGACCTGTGTTAGTAGGCTGAAGAGTGCAGGTCAGGACCGCCGCGGCGCCGGTGGCGCAGGTCGTCGATCCGCTCGACGTCGTCGATCTCCGGGGAGGAGACCTCGAGGACCTCGGAGTCCTCCAGCGCGATGATGCGGTGGCGGCGGCCCGGGGGCACATGCAGGGAGTCGCCGGGGTCCAGCCAGACCTCGCGCAGGTCGCCGTCCCGGTCCTCCACCAGGAAGATCAGGCGGCCGCTCCGCAGCAGGAAGCTCTCCTCCTTCTCGCGGTGGACCTGCAGGGCGATCTCGTGGCCCCGCCGGATGAACAGGACCTTGCTGGCGTAGCGCGGGGTGAGGGTCCACAGCATCTCCCAGCCCCACGGCTGCGGAACTCCAGGGCGGCCATTCAGCCGGGCTTGTGGCGTCATCGTCCGATGCAACTGCAAGCGTCCTGCCGAAGCGGGTGGGCCGGCCTCAGTCCCCGAAGTGCCGGCGCCCGTCGGCTCGCGCCTGGTCGAGCACCTCGCGCACCGGCAGCGACTTCTCGCGCGCGAGCCGGACGACGTCGGCGAACTCCGGCGTGACGGTGACCACGCGGCCGCCCAGCCGCGAGACCTTGAACGGCAGCGCGCCGTACGCGGTCGGAACGGTGACCATCTCCCGCTCCAGCCGGGCGCGCGACACCTCGCTCCAGCGAAGGCCGATCGTGGAGGACTCCTCGAACAGCACGCGCGAGAGGTCCCCCACCCGCTCGGGCGCGCAGAGCGCGGTCAAAACGGTCCCCGGCCGGCTGCGCTTCATGATCACGGGCGTGAGGAACACGTCGAGGGCGCCGGCCTCGAGCAGCCGCTCCATCAGGGGCTCGTAGAGCTGGGGCGACATGTCGTCGATCGTCGTCTCGACCTGCGCCACGGTCTCGTCGGCGCCGCCGCCCGCCATGTCGCCGACGAACACCCTCAGGATGTTGGGCACCCCGGGGAGATCGCGGGTGCCGGCGCCGTAGCCGACGCGCTCCACGGTCATGGCCGGCATGCGACCGGCGCCCGCGGCCAGGGTCGTCAGGATCGCCGCACCGGTCGGCGTGACGAGCTCCATCTGCACTCCGGTGTCCACCACTGGAAAGTTGCGCAACAATTCGACAGTGCCGGGACCGGGAATCGGGATGCGCCCGTGGGCGCTCTCGACGAAGCCGCCGCCGATCGGCAATGCCGATACGTGAACGCGCTCGGCGCCGAGGAGCCTCAAGGCCACGACCGCACCGGTCACGTCGACGATCGCGTCGACCGCCCCGACCTCGTGGAAGTGGACCTCCTCCACCGAGTGGCCGTGCACGCGAGCCTCGGCCTCCGCGAGCCGCCGGAACACCCGCACCGCGCCGTCGACGACCGGCCGCGACAGGCCGCTGCCTTCCAGGATCCCGACGAGGTCACCCAGGTGCCGATGCGCCTGCGGCGTCCCCGTCTCGACCTCGACATCCACCTTCGTCGCCCGGAACGCCCCCCGCCTCACCTCCCGCGCACTCAACCTCCACCCCGGCAACCCGAGCTTCCCCAGCTCCCCCTGCAGCGCCTCCAGCGACACCCCCACATCCACCAGCGCCCCGAGAATCATGTCCCCCGAAGCCCCACTGGGACAATCGAAGTAAACGGCTCTCATCTGGATCCATCGACTGGCGCGTAGCGCGGCGCCGAGGAGCGAGCAGTGCGAGGCGGCCGACGAAGGCCCCGCCGAGGCGTACGCCGCGTACGCCGCAGGCGGAGCCGAGGAGGCCAACGAAGCAATGCGAAGCTCATCGGCGGCGCGCTAGCGGATTTTGGCGATGAGACGGTTGATCTGGCTTGCCTGATGCGCCGCCCCATACCCATTGTCGATGTTCACCACCGACACGCCGGGCGCACAGGAGTTCAGCATGGCCAGCAGCGCGGCGAGACCGTTGAGCGAGGTGCCGTAACCGATGCTGGTGGGCACGGCGATCACGGGCCGATCGACGAGGCCCCCGATGACGCTCGGCAGCGCGCCCTCCATGCCGGCCACCGCAACGATCACGTTGGCCTCGCACAGCAGATCCCGGTGCGCGAGCAGCCGGTGAAGGCCGGCCACGCCGCAATCGACGAGCCGCTCGACGCGGTTGCCGAGCGCCTGCGCGACGAGCGCCGCTTCCTCGGCCACCGGCAGGTCGGCGGTACCGGCGGCGGCGACGGCGATGAGGCCGAGCCCCTCGGTCGGCTCGGGCCGCACGACGAGCAGCCGGGGAACCGCGTGATAGACGCACGGCAGGCCGGCGGCCTGCACCGCGGCCGCCATCGTCGCGTCACAGCGCGTGGCCAGCACGTTCGGATGGTGCGCAGCCAGCCGGCCCACGATCGCGACCACCTGCTCCGGAGTCTTGCCCGGGCAGAACACGGCCTCCGGTCCGCCGGCGCGCAGCGCGCGATGATGGTCCACCTTGGCGAAGCCGAGGTCTTCGTAGGGCAACGCCGACAGCCGCGCGGCGGCGGCGTCCACGTCGACGCGGCCGGCGCGCACGTCCTCCAGCAGCCGCGCGAGCGCGGCCTTATCCACTCGCGCGCCGCCCGAGGCCGAGCAGCAGGTTGGCGCTGCCCGACTGGAAGCCCGTGAGGTCCACGGTCACGTAGATGTAGCCGAGCTCGCGCAGGCGCGCGACGATCGCCGTGTGCCGGCCATCCTCCCACAGGCGCGGGAGGTCTTCGAGCGGGATCTCGAGGCGCGCCAGCCGGTCGTGATGGCGCACGCGGAACTGCCGGAACCCGAGCGAGCGCACGAACTCCTCGGCCGCGTCCACGCGCCGAAGCTTGTCGGCGGTGATCTGATCGCCGTACTGGAAGCGCGAGGACAGGCACGCGAACGAGGGCTTGTCCCACGTCGGCAGGCCGAGGGCCCGCGAGAGGTCGCGGATCTCCTGCTTGCTCAGCTCGGCCTCGATGAGGGGCGCGCGCACGCCGTGCTCCCTGGCCGCCTTCATGCCGGGACGGTGATCGCCGAGGTCGTCGAGGTTGGCGCCGTACACCAGCGTGCCCATCCCCTCGCGCGCCGCGATGGGCTCGAGCTTGGTGAACAGCTCGTCCTTGCAGAAGAAGCAACGGTTGGCGCCGTTCTTCGCGTAGTCGGGGTTCGTGAGCTCGTCCGTCCGCACGATCACGTGGCGCAGGCCGATCAGCTCGCCGAGGCGCCTGGCCTCGGCCAGCTCGGCGGCCGGGTACGTCTCGGAGTCGGCGGTGACGAGCACCGCGCGGTCGCCCAGCGCGTCCTTGGCGGCGCGGGCCAGCAGCGCCGAGTCGACGCCGCCCGAGAAGGCCACGACGACGCCCGGCATCTCGCGCAGGATCGCCAGCAGCCGCTCGTACTTCGCAGTCGGCACGTCAGTCGCGCTCCAGGCGGATCAGGTCCTCGAACTCCTTGTAGCGCCGGTCGATGTCGCGCGTGTCGAGCCGCGCCAGCCGGTTCAGCGAGAAGTCCTCGACGGTGAACGAGGCCATCACCGAGCCGTACACCATCGCGCGGCGCAGCGTCGCCGCATCCGTCCGGTCGCGGAAGGCCACGTAGCCCATGAAGCCGCCCGCGAACGTGTCGCCGGCCCCCGTCGGATCGAACACCGATTCCAGCGGGAAGGCGGGCACGACGAAGAACGCGTCGCCATCCAGCAGCAGCGCGCCGTACTCGCCGCGCTTGATCACCACCGTGCGGGGGCCGAGGGCGGCGATCTTGCGCGCGGCCTTGATCAGGTTGGGCTCGTCGGCGAGCTGCCGCGCCTCGCCGTCGTTGATGGTGACCACGTCCACCTCGCGCAGCACGCGCACGAGCGCCTCGCGCTTGCCCCGGATCCAGAAGTTCATCGTGTCGAGCGCCACGAGCTTGGGCCGCCCGCGCATCTGCTTGAGCACGGCCAGCTGCAGCTCCGGGTCGATGTTGGCCAGGAACAGGTACGGCGTGCGGGCCTGCGCGTCGTCGAGCTCCGGGCGGAAGTCGGCGAAGACGTTCAGCTGCGTGTCGAGAGTCTTGGCCTCGTTCAGGTCGTAGCCGTAGGCGCCGGTCCAGCGGAACGTCTTGCCGCTGGCCACGCGCAGCCCGCGCACGTCCACGCCGCGGTCCCGCAACAGCTTCACGTGCTCCTCGGGGAAGTCCTGGCCCACGGTGGCCACCAGCCGCACCTGGGTGAGGAAGCTCGCCGCATACGAGAAGAAGGTCGCGGAGCCGCCGAGCACTTCCTGGACCTTGCCGAACGGCGTCTCGACGCTGTCCAGCGCCACCGAGCCGACGACGAGCAGATCAGCCACGGACCGTCCCCTTGCGCTTGGCCTTGCCCGCCGGCCGGCCGCGCCGTTCGAGTGGAAAGTACTTGCCGAGCAGCAGGTCGAGCCGCCGCCGCGTGCCGAGCGGGAACGCCGCCGGGCTCGTGATGACCGCGTTCCGCAGCAGGCTCGGGCACGCGCACGTGCGCGCGCCGCCCACCGCGGGGATCACGCGACGCAGGACGTCCTTCGCCGTCTCCACGTTCTTGAGCAGCGTCTGGATGACCGCCTCCACGGTGACCGCGTCGTGGCCGGGATGCCAGACGTCGTAATCGGTCACCAGCGCCAGCGTCGCGTAGCAGAGCTCGGCCTCGCGGGCCAGCTTGGCCTCCGGCATGTTCGTCATGCCGATCACGTCCACGCCCCAGCCCCGGTAGATCCGCGACTCGGCCTTGGTCGAGAACTGCGGTCCCTCGATGCACACGTAGGTCCCGCCGCGATGCACGCCGGCACCGGTGGCGCGGGCCGCCTTCTCGAGCGCGGCCGCCAGCGTCGGGCACACGGGATCGGCCATGCCCACGTGGGCCACGATGCCGTCGCCGAAGAACGTCGACACCCGGCGCTTGGTCGCATCGAAGAACTGATCTGGCACGACGAGGTCGAGTGGGTGGATCGTCTCCTTCATGCTGCCAACTGCGGAGATCGATACGATCCACTCGGCGCCAAGCGACTTTAGCCCCCAGATGTTCGCTCGGAAGTTGAGCTCCGACGGGGTCAGGCGATGGCCGCGGCCGTGGCGAGGCAGGAAGATGACGGGACGGCCCTCGAAGGTGCCGGTGCAGTATTCGTCGGAGGGATCGCCGAACGGCGTGCGCACGCGGCGCCAGCGCACGTCGGTGATGCCCTCGAGCTCGTAGAGGCCGCTGCCTCCGATGACCCCGATCGCGGGCTCGCTCATTCGTCCTCCAGCCGGCCCCGGCTCGCGGCCGCCTCGATGGCGGTGATGCGCACGCGGGCGAGGCGGCGGCGCAGCCCGTCGGGCCCAGGAAACGTCACCTCCATATAGTTGCCCGTCAGGCCGGCCAGGTCGCCGGTCGTCCGGTCGCGTGCTTCCAGCACCAGCACGTCCTCCACCCGCCCCAGCATGTCCGCGCGGAAGCGGCGATTCTTGGCCGCCGCCATCTCGCGCAGCCGCCGGCCCCGCTCGGCCGCGGTCACGGCGTCCAGGTGGTCCGGACGCCCGGCGGCCTCGGTGCCCGCCCGCGAAGAGTACGGGAAGACGTGAAGATACGAAAACGGCAGCGCCTCCACCAGCGCGAGCGTCGCGGCGAAGTCCTCGGCGGTCTCGCCGGGAAAGCCCGCGATCACGTCGGCGCCGAGCCCCAGCCGCGGGATCGCGGCCGCCAGGCGCTCGACGAGGCCACGGTACATCGACGCCGTGTAGGGTCGCCGCATCGCACGCAGCACGCGGTCGCTCCCGCTCTGCAGCGGCATGTGCAGGTGTGGCGCGATGACGGGCGAGCCGGTGA
>JBKPRI010000225.1:0-8016 GCA_046734515.1 Candidatus Methylomirabilota bacterium
GGCCTGGCCGTCGCGTGGGCCGCCGGCGTAAGTCGTCGTGACGTCTCGATACACGCCCGGGAACGCGTTGAAGGAGGCGCCGCCGCTGTCCCACGGGGGACCCTCGCTCGCGTGACGTGCGTTCACCCTCACCGTCGGCTCGGCGGTGGCGGCGACGATCTCTCCGGTTCCGAGATCCACCAGGGCCCAGATCGTGGTCATGCTCTCGGGGAACCGCGCGCCAAGCGTGATGGTGCTCGCCGCGAACGCCTGGCCATCGGTGTCGAGCCGGAACCACGGTACAGTGGCCGGCGTCACCGGCGGCTCGGTGAGCGCGATGACGGCGAGGCCCAGGATCCGCCCGTCCCGATCGGCCGTGACGTCCGCGAGGAACCAGTAGTACGGGTCGTCGAGCGTGCCGAGGTCGAGATTGTGGCCCGCGTCGAGGTGTACGGGAAGCGTCGCCGCGAACACGACGTCTTCCGCGTGGACCGTCTCGAAGGCGATGGGCGCCGTTGTTCTCGAGCCGGACTCGTAGAAGAAATTGCCGGAGCCATCGACCCATCGCGCCGCGTCCACCTCGCGAAAGCGCCCGATCTGCTGGCGGTACGCCGTGGTCTGCTCGAAGGTGATCGTCGTCACCAGCGGCGCCGAAGCAAACGCCAGCGATGCCGTTCCGAGCGGTCGCAACGCCACCAACGGAGGGTTGCCGTCCAGCACGGGCTCGATCGACCCCTCGCGCCGCACGATCTCGAACGTGTCGACGAACGGCACGTCGGCGTTGAGTGGCGTGCGGGCGACGAGGAGATGGTCCCCGTCGCCCCACTTCACCTCGTCGTACGTGGCCGTCGCCAGCGGGAGGTCGAACACGCCGCGTGGGGTGCGCAAACGCCAGCGGTCACCCTGAGCGAAAACCTCCTCGACGCGCAGGCCTCCGACGACCTTGCCGATGACGGCGCCGGGGAAATCGACGCCGGGGCGCTCCAGGCCCAGCGCACCCTGGTAGACGGCAACGAAGCGCTCCGCATCGGCCGGGGACTCGAAGCGAACCGGGAACAGCGGCGCGCCGGCCGCGATCCCGACCACGGATGACGCGTCGATGGCGGGGGCCTGCACTCGCTGGCCTTCCGCCGTGTCGGCGTACAGCGCGAGCGTTCCCTGGAACAGGGGCTCGAGAGAGGCATTGGTGGCGCTGACCCGCACGAGCGCGGGGTTGAAGGGGTCCGCGCTCAGGTCGACGTCGAGACGTCCGCGGAAGAAATAGTCGATCAGCTCGGCCGAGTAGCCGATGGCGCGCGGGATCAGCTCGCGCGCGTAGTCTTCGTGCACGCGAGGCGTCAGCCGCCACATGACTCGTTGAGGCACGGCCGTCGTAAACGGCTTCAGGTGCAGCGTCAGCGCCGCCTCGGCCACGAAATGGGGGACCTCGACGGCCGACGTCCCGGCCACGACCTTGGGGAAATACTGCCGAAAGGCGCCGCGCTCGTCCTCGTAGAATCCCGGCCCGAGATCGTTGACCCTCGGGCGTGAAAACCCACTGAAGAGCGTGTCCCGACTCAGGAAATTCGCGTTCGTGAACTCGGCAATCCCCGAGGTCGCCGGGCCGAAGATCGAAGGCGCCGGGCCGTCAGCCATCACCTGGTCGGTGTCGATCAGGCCGGCGATCGCGACCGGCGCGCCCGGGTCGCTGGAATGGAGAACGAGGCGCAAGGGACGCTTTGGTGGGAGCGCCAGGAGGCCATCGAAGGCTGCACGGTCCGTCAGCCGGAGGTCTTCCACCCAGTCCTCGTACCAGTCAGGATTCAGCGGAATGAACGTGTTCAGGAATGCCACCGGAATCGAGGGGTGAGCATCGTTGCGCGTGTGCGCCGGCACCGAGGCGTCCTGAACGAGATGGGTCAGGTGGCCGAGTGTATCGAAGGTGTCGGCGAGACGCCGTTCGCGGCTCGCGGGCGTCGAGAGGGTGAGCGCGTCGAGGAACGCTCGCCGAGCGGCCGCCCATGTCCACGTGCCGCCCGGACTTTGACTTGCCGCCTGGCTCCAGAGGATCGACGAATCGCCCCGAGCGATGGAAAGGCCGGCCTCCCGCCAGGGACGCACCGGATTGTGGAAGTGATTGAAGACGCGGCGCAGAGGAAGATCCTCCTCACGCGCCCCATGGCCCACCCAGTCTTCGATGGTCAGAAAGAGTTTCCCGGCCCGCAGCCGTGTCTGCCGGCCCTCGGGCAGCCCCAGATCCTGCGGAAGGCGCTCGTTGATCGTGGAACGACCTGCGGCCGCGACACCGAGGAACTCGTGGCTGTCGGTGTCATAGCCGAGGCCCGGCGACGCGGCACCAGCACTTAGGAGGACAACCGCGGTCAGTACGATCGAGCGAGGGGACATGGAGGCCTCCGAGACCCGTTTCTAGCGAAGCTTTTGAATGGCGAGAGCCTCATCCTCTAACGCCTGACGCAAGCGCGGCGCACGATCCTCCGGGATAGGCGGGAATCTCCTCGCGTAGCTTCTTGCCAGGCTGCGCTCGTCACGCGTCTTCACGGGTGTGATCTCGATGACGACTCCCGTGGTCTTGAACTGTCGCCAGCCTTCGGTGACGGCGGCATCGCGGACGCCGGGATCGACGTGTTGGCGGCTGTCCACGCCCTGGAAGCGCCAGCCGCCATAGCCCGCCTTGAAGATGATCATCTCCGGGCCGATGACGTGAACGAGCGGCGTCGAGGTCGGCAGCTCGCGGGCGGGGAAGGAGAAGCGGCCGTCGGCGTCGGTCACCGTCTCGTCGACGTCGTAGAAATCGGTGTTCGGGTGGACGGTGCCCGGTGTCTTCTTCTGGTACAACGCGACGACGATGACGCCCACGACCGGCTTGCCGGTCTCGGCATCGACGATGTGCGCCGTGAGGGGACCTTCAGTTCGCCCCGCGGCCGGCGCGGTCAGCAGCATGGTGGCCAGGCTGGCCAGCGCCATCAACGAGGCTGCGCGTCGAAGCATCGCCATCAGAAAGCCTCCAGGCGCCAGATGCCGTCACCGTCGATGGCGAAGCGGATCTCGAAGGATTTGAGGAGCCCATCGTCCGTCCGACGCATCTCGTAGATGGCCGAGGCGTTGCGGATCTTCAGGGGCACGAGATCGGTCAGGATGCTGTCGATAGCGGGCAGGCTGCCGCTGAGCAGTCGGAAGGCCGCCTCGTAGTCCGCCCGCCGGCGCTGGACGATGTGACTGACACCGGCGGCGATGTCCCCGCGGCGGAGCGCGTCCCGCATCGCGGTCCATTTTGCCTGAAGGTGACTGTCGAGCGCAGCGGCGTCGAACACGCGGACGACCGCGTTCGCCGTGCTCACCGCACCCGCGGTGTCCGTGACGACGGCGCGCGCCACGTAGATTCCGGCACGCAGATAGGTGACGACGTGCTCGTCGAGTGCCTGGCCGGCGGCGTCGACGACGCCATCGCCGTCGACATCCAGCGCGACACTCGCCGTGTCGGCGCTTCGCGACAGGGAGAAGCGCACGGTCAGCGGCGCCACACCGCTCCACGGAGCCGCAATGAGCGCGACCGCGGAGGCAGGCGTCACGCTGACGTCGACGGACGCCTGGCCGGTACGACCGTCACTCGCCGCCGCGGTGGCAACGATGGCGGTCGTGTCGGGCGCGATCTCCACCAGCGCCGTGAACGTGACGCCCTCCAGCCAGCCGGGCAACCCGTTGACGGTCACGCCCACGTCGTTGCCGGCGCCCTCCACCGTACCCCGTACCAGCGCGGTGCCCGCCGGGATGATCGAGCCTGACGCGGGCTCGAGAATCCTCACGCTCAGGGCGGCGCCGCCGACCGTGAACTCCAGCGTGGCCGGGGAGGGATCCTCGTTTCCCGCGCGGTCCCGGGCCTTCGCCTCGATCTGATGCCGACCGGCCGGGAGCGCCGCCAGCGTCGTGGCGGTCGCCGGCGAGAACGCCGACCAGCCAGAGCCATCCACGCGCCAGGCGAACTGCAGCTCGCCGGCGGGCGTGAGGTTGTCCTGGCCGGCGAAGGTGAACCGGAGCCCGTCCGGTGTCGTCTCGGGCCCCGCGATCTCCGTCGTGGGCGGCGTGTTGTCGACGGTGATCGATCGCGTCACGGTGACCGTATTGCCGGCGCGGTCGCTGGCGTGCGCCAGAACCGTATGCGTGCCATCGGCGGCCGAGGCCGAGCTCCATTCGGCGCTCGCCGTCAGCAGCGCGGCCGGCGGTGCGGGCGAGACCGACGGAGTCAGCGATTGGCCCGCGGCCATCAGCTCGACACGCGCGAGCTGGCTGCCGGTATCGGCGGCGCTGGCCCGGACGGTGACCGGTCCGCGCACCGTCGCGCCGCTCGGCGGCGACTCGAGCGCGAGCGCCGGCGGCCGTGTGTCCTGCACGATGGTGAGCACGACCGCGGGTGACGCGAGGCCGGCGCCGTCGTTGCCGATGGCGCGGACGGCGACGTGGTTGACGGCGTTGACAGCCAGCGGCAGCTCGAAGCTGAAGGCACCCTCGCTGCCAGCGAACGCCTGGGCGGCCGTGTCACCGACGATGGCTTCCATCCGCGCCTCCGCTTCCGCGTGCCCGGCGAGCGTGACGGTCATCGCGCTCGTCCACGCGGGCGCCGCAGCCATCACCGGCGCGCGCGGGGCAGCGAAGCGCACCACGAGACCCGCCTTGCGCTCGGCCAGATAGAGATTGCCGTCGCGGTCGAACGCCACGCCCTGCGGCTTCTCGGCCCCGCTCGCGAAGAGCTCCGCCGCCCCGGCATGGTCGAGGCGCGCGATGACGCCATCGACGTGCTCGTCGGTGCCTCCCAGGCGATGGGCGGTCGCGAACAGCGTGCCCGCGCCGTCGACGGCCACGCCGACCGGCTTGCGCAGCGTATCGGCCTGCTCCTGCGCGCCGGTGCCGGTGAGCGGGACGCGGAGGATCGACGCGCGGGTGGCCACGTAGAGCACGCCAGCGTGGAGAGCCAGGCCCTCGGGATCGTGCAGACCGTGCGCGAGGAGCGCGGGAGGGCTGCCGTCACGCAGCGACAGGACCACACCCGGTTTCCCCGTGTCCTCGTCGCCCTCGCTGACCGTGCGCCGCGCGGAGATGTAGATGGTGCCGTCGTCGCCCACGACAAGCCAGCGAGGGCGCTCGAGCCCAGTCGCCAGCACGCGCAGTTGGCCGTCCGGGCTTACGTGGACGACGCGGCCGGCGTCTTCCTCGGCGACGAGCACGCGGCCCGTGTCGTCCAGCGCGATGCCGAGCGGCCCGCGCAGCCCCGTGGCGACGATGCGGCCGGGGCCCGGCCCGTCGAGGCGCAGGACGCGCCCGTACGCGTGGTCGGTGACCCACACGCGGCCGTCGGCATCCACGGCGATGCCGCGGAGGTCACCGGCTCCGCGCGCCCACACCTCGATCGGCGCCGCTGCGGTGAGGGTGTGGGCCGTGGGCGTCGCGGCGGGTGTGAGGATCGGGGCGATCGCGAGCGCGATGTGGGCAAACATGCGCCCGCTCGGTCGCAAGAAGAGATCCACGCGTGCGCCGGAGGCGACGCGCGTCGCGACAAGGAGTTACACGGGACGACCGCGCGGACGCACGGCGCGGCTGCACGATCCGAGTGGCACTACGCCCCGCACGCGAGGCAGGTTAACGAGGGGAGGGTGCCGAGGGCCGCGCCGGCTTTGCCGGCGCGGCGCCGAGCGTCCGGGGGCTTGGGGGGCCCTTCGAGGCCCCCCATTTGATCGAACGCCCCCCCATCTAATCAGCTCAATGCATCCGCTTGTCGTCGTACCCTGCGGAGCCCTTGATGCGGGCGTCGCTGCCGGGGATGTACTGCTTCTCGAGCTCCTGGAAGTGGCTCACGCGGGCCATGACGTGGTGGCTCTCGGTCGGGTGGCCGTCCTTCGTCTTCTCCAGGCGCCACTGGGCCTGCTCCTGGTCCTTCACCAGCTCCTCCATCGCGTTCCACACGGCGTACATGCCGGCATGGGCGGCGAAGAGGGTGATGAAGATGAACTTGTAGCCCAGCTCACCGAGCTCGCGGAAGGTGAACGGGTTCTGATCCTTGTGCCACTTGAACGACGAGGAGTAGTTGAAGGCCAGCGGCACGTTCGGATGCGTCTCGCGCATGGCCTTGGCGAAGGCCTCGGCGGGAACGCGGTCGGGGCTCGACAGCTCCGGCCACACGAGGTCCACGCCGGCGTCCGCGTAGGCACGCCCGCGCTTGATGGCTTCCTCGAGCGAGCCGCCCACCGCGCCGAAGGCGTCCGTGCGGGCGATGATGACGAAGTCCGGGTTGAGCCGGTTGCGCGTGTCCACGGCCGCGCGGTACTTCCCGACGGCCTCGTCCTGGCTCACGATCACCTTGCCGGCGATATGACCGCAGCGCTTGGGGAACACCTGGTCTTCGATGTGAATCCCGGCCACGCCGCTGCGCACGTACTCCTGTACCGTCCGGATCGTCGAGAGCGCATTGCCGTAGCCGTCGTCGGCGTCGGCGATGACGGGGATCTCGACGGCGCTGGCCACCATGGAACCGATGCGGGTCACTTCCGTCTGGGTCAGGAAGCCCATGTCGGGCCACCCGTTGGCCAGAGCCATGGAATAGCCGCTGAGATAGATGGACTTCATGCCCACCTTCTCGGCGATCTGCGCGTCCAGCGGCGAGTAGACGCCGCCGGTGAACAGGTACGGCTCGGTACGGAGCAGGTCGCGGAACTGCTTGCCGGGGTTACGCATGGCTCGATCGGTCTCCTTTCGGACTTAGTGCAGCTCGAAGGCGGCGCCGGCGCGGACGGTGGGCGCCTCCAGCAATGCCGCCGCGCACGTGCGGCAGTACGTGGCCGACTCGAGCGAGATGGCGCACTCGGGGCAGCAGGCCGAACCGCAGTCGATGCATCCGAAGCTGTGAAAGGAATTTCGCACCTGGGTACCGCATCCACACTGGCCTAGCATCGTCGTCCTCCTTGACGCGCGATCAACGTCCCCTGTACTTGCACTCACTGTGCCCGGGGAATCGCGGCGTGGCCAACTCAATGTTTTTATCGGCCCGATAAACTTTCTCGATCAGAAAGAACTTTCACAGCGGGTATAATCGAATCGAATCGCGGTCAGACCGGCCATAAAGGAGTCTTTCGGGTGGAAATTCCGCAAGTTGAGGCCTTCCTGGCGGTGGGGACCTTCGGCGGCTTTCGCCGCGCCGCCGACGCCCTGCGGGTCACCCAGCCCGCCATCAGCGCCCGCATCAAGGCCCTCGAAGAGTCGCTGGGCGTCTCGCTGTTCGAGCGGGGCAAGACGGGCATGGCGCTCTCCGCGGCCGGGCGGGCTTTGCGCCCGCACGCCGAGCAGCTGCTGCACGCCGTCGCGCTGGCGCGTCAGGCGGTGCACGACCTGCGGCCGGCCAGCGCCGGGGCCATCACCATCGCCGCCGCGCTGTCCATCTGCACCTATCTGTTGCCCGACGTCCTCAAGCGGTTCCAGGCCGCGCATCCCAAGACGCTCATCACCGTGCGCTCGGGCCATTCGAAGGAGGTTCTCGAGATGGTGCTGGCCGGCGAGGCCGAGATGGGCCTGGCCCGCTCACTCCATCATCCGGAAGTCGAGACGGTGAGCCTGCGCGACGATCCGCTCGTGCTGGTGGCGGCGCCGGGGTCGAGCATGGCGAAGGCGGGCAAGGCGCGGCTGGAGGAAGTCGCCGTGCAGCCGCTGATCCTCTTCGATCGCGGCTCCAGCGACTGGACGCTCTCGCATGGGCTCTTCCGGCGCGCCGGGCTGGTGCCCAACGTGGTGCTGGAGGTCGAGTCGATCGAGGCGGCCAAGCGGATGGTGGAGCGTGGGCTGGGCGTGGCGTTTCTTCCGCAGATCGCCGTGGTGCACGAGATCCGCCGGCACCGCCTTCTCGCCATCGCCGTGCGTGACGCCGAGCCGCTCAGCCGCAGTCTCGATCTGATCCACCCGCGCCAGCGCCCGCTCAGCGCGGAAGCGCAGGGCCTGCTGAAGACGCTGCGCGCGGCGGTGGCCGACGCGGCCCCGGCCGGCCGGCGCGTCTCCGCC
>JBKPRI010000226.1:0-3761 GCA_046734515.1 Candidatus Methylomirabilota bacterium
TTCTTCCGCCGCGAGGGCATCCCGACCGCCGTGTACGGGCCGCGCGTGCACCGCATGGGCGGGCCCGACGAGTACGTGGAGCAGGACGAGGTCCTGCAGGTCGCGCAGGTCCACCTGGCCACCGTGCTCGACTACCTGGGCGCCCGCTGATGGAGATCGCCGGCGTCACGGTCGCCCGCGGCGAGAAGCGGCGTCACGCGATCGAGCTCGTCGAGCTGGCGGACGGCACGCGCATCTCGCTGCCCGCGCTCTTCGTCAACGGCGCGGCGGCGGGGCCGCGTCTCTACCTGGGCGCGGCGATTCACGGCGACGAGGTCAACGGCGTGGCCATCCTGGCCCGGGTGCTCGCCCAGCTCGACCCGGCGCGGCTGGCCGGCAGCATCGTGGCCGTGCTCGTCCAGAACCCGCTGGCGTTCCAGGCCGACCACCGCCTGGCGCTCAGCCACTACCTGAAATCGCCGCTGGACCAGGCGCCCGCCGATCCGTGGACGTGCTTCCCCGGCAATCCCGACGGCAGCCTCGCCGAGAAGATCGCCCACGTCCTGTTCGGCCTGATCCGCACGTGCGACGCGGCCATCGACTGCCACACGCCGACGCGCGGCGGCCGCTACGTGCCCATCACCATCCTGCCGCACCCCGGGATGGGCGACGCCTCGCGGCGCGCCGAGGCGCTGGGCGTGGCCTTCGGCTCCGGCTACCTCGTCAAGACCGACAAGGGCATGTACGTGCGCGACGGGATCCTGTGCGTGGAAGCAACGCGCGCCGGCGTGCCCGCGTTCACCTTCGAGATCGGCGAGGGCGGGCGCCTCGAGCCCGACATGGTGGAGATCGGCGCGCGGTGCGTACGCAACGCGCTCCATCATCTCAAGATGCTCCCGGGGGAGCCCGTCCGGCCCGCACGCACGGTGCGCATCCGCGAGTTCGTCGGGATGCGCGCCGCGCGCGGCGGCCTGCTCACCACGGAAGTCGCGCTGGGCGCCCCGGTCCGCCGGGGCGACGTGCTGGCGCGCATCCACAGTGTGTACGGCGACGAGCTGGAGACCTTCGCGGCGCCGGTGGACGGCGTGTACGTGCGAGCCACCACGCTATCGACAGTGGCGGCGGGCGAGCGCGTGGTCACGGTGGGGGTGCCGGAATAGCCGGGGCTGCCCGCGATGCGAGCAGGCGGAGAGCGGTTGTGCCGCCCCGCGGCGACGTGAGATAGTCCGCCTGCCGCAGCGAGCGCAGCACGACGACAGGAGGATGGCGATGAAGATCGGCAAGTCGGTGGTGAAGCTTTTAGCTGTCATGAGCGCGTGCCTCGTCCTCGGCGGCGCGTGGCCGACCCAGGCGCAGGAACCGCTCAAGGTCGGCATGATCCAGCCGCTGTCCGGTCCCATCGCAGCGGCCGGCTCCTACATCGTGAACGGCGCCAAGATCGCGCTTGACCGCGTCAACGCCAAGGGCGGCGTGAACGGCCGCAAGCTCGAGCTGATCATCGAGGACAACAAGTCCGATCCCGCCGAGACGCGTAATGCCGCCGAGAAGCTCATCGTGCGCGACAAGGTGCCGGTGATCATCGGGGCCTGGGGCAGCTCGATGACGCTGGCCATGATGCCGCTGGCCGCCCAGCACAACGTCGGCATCGTCGTGGAGACGTCCAGCTCGGGAAAGATCACGGATCCCAAGACGCCGGGCTCCAAGGTGGTCAGCCGCATCAGTCCCACCAGCGAGCTGGAGGCGCTCGGCGTGGAGCCGCTGCTGCCGCAGCTCGGCATGAAGAAGATCGGCTACCTCGCCGTGAACACCGACTGGGGCCGCGGCGCGGTGGTGGCCTTCGGTGACGTCATCAAGAAGCAGGGCGGCAACGTCGAGCTGGTCGAGTACGTCGGGCAGGCCGACACCGACTTCTACGCGCAGCTGACCAAGTTCAAGGCCGCCGGCGTGGACTCGGTGGTCATCACCGACGACGCGCCCAAGACCGCCAAGATGCTGCAGCAGATGAAGGAGCTGGGACTCAACGCCAAGGTGCTCGTCACCGGCGGCTCGGCGTGGCCGGATTCGATCGTGCAGCTGGCGGGCGCGGCGGCCAGCGAGGGCGTGATGTTCATCAACTTCTACAACCCGTATGACTATGCGCTGGCCGGTGATCCCGAGGCCAGCCGCGCCTACGTCGAGGAGTGGAAGAAGCGCAGCCTGCCGTGGATCGGCGTGGTCGAGGGCATGCGCGGATTCGACGCGGTCAATCTCGTCGCGCAGGCGCTGGCCACCGCCGGTGAGCCCACCCCGGCCAAGGTCCAGGAAGCGCTCCGCCGCGCCGAGATGAAGGGGCTCTACGGCCTCATCAAGTTCGACAAGAACGGGCAGAGCTTCTCGAACATCATCCTGTCGCAGGTGAAGGGCGGCAAGTACGCGGTCGTCGGCGTCACCCCGAGCACCAAGCTCTGGAACGCGGCGGCGGCGAAGTAGCACGGCGCAGCCCACGACCACGGCGCCGGCGGGCCGCTGAGGCGGACCCGCCGGCCCCCTCTCGATGATCGCCGAGCTCGTCCAGCACGTCGTCAACGGTCTCGTCATCGGCGGCGGCTACGCGCTGATGGGCATCGGGCTCACCCTCATCTTCGGCATCATGCGCGTGGTGAACTTCGCGCACGGCGAGTTCTACATGCTCGGCGCCTTCCTGCTCTTCTCGCTCTTCGGCTCGCTGGGGATCAATTTCTTCCTGGCCAGCGCGGTCGCCATCGTGGCCGTCGGGCTCGCGGGCGCCGTGGTGGAGCGCGTGGTGCTCAAGCGGCTGCGCGAGCAGCCCGTCGAGATTCCGATGCTCGCGATGGTGGCCCTGTCCGTGATTCTCCAGAATGCCGCCATTCTCGTGTGGGATCCCTCGCCCAAGACCATCCGCCATCCGTTCTCGCCGATCCCGATCGTGCTCGGGCCCATCCACGTCGTCGCCATCCGCATCTTCGCCGGCGCGGCCGCCGTGGCGCTCATCATCGGCTCGCACCTGTTCATCCAGAAGACGCGCCTCGGCAAGGCGATGCGCGCGACGTTCCAGGACGGCGAGATGGCGCGCCTCGTCGGCGTGGACGTGGACCGTGTGTACACCGCCACCTTCGCGTTCGGCGCCGCGCTGGCCGGGGCCTCCGGCGTGCTGCTCGGCAGCGTCTTCTGGGTATACCCGGCCATGGGCGACCAGGCCGCCATGAAGTCGTTCGCCGTCGTGATCATGGGCGGCCTCGGCGACTTCCTGGGCGCGATCGTGGGCGGCCTGCTGCTGGGCGTGGCCGAGAGCCTCGGCGCGGCGTACATCTCCTCCGGCTACAAGGACGCCATCGGGTTCGTCGTCATCATCCTGCTGCTGCTCTTCCGGCCCGCCGGCCTGTTCGGTCGCCGCGAGCGCCTGCGGTGAGCCCGGCCGTGCGCGCCGTCGCCATGCTGGCCGTGCTCGCCGGCGTTCCCTTCGTGCTCGACGACTACTACGTCCACCTGCTCATCATGTCGGGCATCTTCTTCCTGCCCGCCGCGGGCATGAACCTGCTTCTCGCGGGCGGCCAGCTCACGCTCGGCCACACGGCCTTCTTCGGCATCGGCGCCTACACGTCAGGCCTGCTCGCGCTCCAGTGGGGTCTCTCGCCGCTCTTCGGCATGGTGGCGGCGGCGGCGCTGGCCGCGCTGGTCGGCTACCTGCTGGGCACGCTGACGCTGCGGCTGCGCGGCTCCTACTTCGTCCTGGTCACGATCGGCTTCGCCGAGGTCATCCGCCTCATCGCGACGAACTGGAT
>JBKPRI010000227.1:0-7481 GCA_046734515.1 Candidatus Methylomirabilota bacterium
GCCCGGCCCAGCGCCGGCAGCAGGGCGATGGTGACGAGCACGGGCGTGCACGCGATGAGCAGCGCGACGTTCCAGCTCACCGCCCGCGGCAACACCGCCGTCAGTCCCGCACCCACCAGCACACCGAGCATCGCGGCGAACTCGCTCGCCGCCAGCGCCGAGGCCAGCCGTCCGCTGCCGTGATAGCGCAGGATCGCCGTCAACGCGCCGAGGGTGGCGAGCGTGTGGCCGGCGCCCATGAGCCCGCGGCCGAGCAGCAGCAGGCCGAACGAGCCGCCGGTGCCGATGAGCGCCGCCCCCGCCAGCATCAGCACCGGGCCGAGCCGGAGCGCCCGCGCGAGATGGTGGGTCATGAACAGGCCGCTCGGTACGTCGGTCAGCATGCGGGCGAAGCCGAACGCGCCGGCGATCGCACCGAGCTGCCAGTCGGCGAGACCGCCCGCTGCTCCGAGCTCCGGCAGCAGCGCGGGAAACGCGCCGATCGACACCGTGTTGGCGCCGGTCATCACGCACAGCAGCACGATCAGGCGAGGCGCTGGCACGTCGTTTGTACGGATCGGGTCGATCGAGCTCGACTACACACGAAGGAGACCGAGATGCCACCGAGGGGTGTGAAGAGTCGCAAGCGCGGGCGTCAGTACAAGAAGGTGCTGAAGTCGATCAAGGGCTCGGGCCGTTACAAGGGGCGTCAGAAGGAAGTGGCGGCGCGCATCGTCAACAAGACGCGCCGCAAGAAGGGCGAGACGAAGAGCCGCCGCAAGGCGGCTTGAGCGACCTCACGGCGCCACGGCCGCCCGCGCGCGGCCGTGCGCCGGCTGCTCCGCGCGCACGGTGTCGGGGTTGGCGCCCGCCTGCACCGCCAGGTGATAGGTGAGGAGCTGCAGCGGGACGATCGACGTGATCGGCGAGAGCAGCTCGGGCACGTCGGGCAGGGCGATCGCCTCTGTCGCGAGCGCGCCGATCTCGCGGTCATCCTCGGCGACCAGCGCCACCACGGCGGCACCGATGGCCGAGGCCACGCGGGCGACGTCCACACAGCGCGCGTGGGTCGGGCCGGGCGGCGCAATGAGGAAGAGTGCGTCGTCGGGCTCCAGCGCGGCCCATGGGCCATGGAGAAATTGCTCGGCGTTGAACCCGAGCGCCGGGATCCATGCCGCTTCGTTGAGCTTCAGCGCAGCCTCGAGCGCGGTCGCCGTGTTGGGACCCGCGCCGACCACCCAGTAACGCTGCCGGCCGCCGAACTTCGTCGCCAGGTCCTCCCACGACTCCTGACCGAGGAGGAAAGCGATCTTGTCGGGCAGGCCATCCACCTCGCGCCCCAGCGCGTCGTCGCGACCCACCGCGGCGGCGAGCGCGGCCAGCATCCCGAGCGCGGTCGTGTAGCTGACCGTGTGGCAGCCGGAGGCTTCCAGCTCGACCGTGCCGAGCGCATGCTCGGCGCCGGGCACCGTCGTGCCCTTGCCCGTCACCGCGATCGTGGCGCCGCTCTTCGATCTCGCGCGCGCGACGACCTCGCCGACGTCGCGCTGCACGCCACGATGGCTGACGGCCACCACCGCCGCGCCGTCTCCGAGGTCCGGCCACGAGTGCGCCAGCTCGAACGCGTGCGCCGCACGCGCCCGCGCCCCCAGCCGCCCCGTCTGCGCGAACAGCAGCTCCCCGACCAGCGCCGCATGCCACGACGAGCCCACTCCCGTTACCCACACCGGCCCCGCACCCGCGAGCTTCGCCGCCGCCGCACTCACCGCCTGCCCCTGCCCACGCGTCAACAGCCGCAACGCCCCCGGCTGCGCATAAATCGCATCATGCATGTGATACGGATGCCCGCCCCTCGCCACACCCGCCATCGAACAAACCTCTCCTCGCTCCAGATTTCAGAATTGATTCGCCCCCGACGATACACCATGGAAAGAAAAAACGAACAGATAGCAGCTTGTCTCTAGTCAAGCGACCGGAGAGCGGCCCGCGTTATCGCGGCGCCGAGACGGGCCATCTGGCCCCGTCTCGGCGGCGCGCCACCAACTAGGCGATTTTGCGCAGCCCCATCCCGAACCCGAACTCGCGGTTATAGTCCTGCCCTCGCTCCCACCCATGCCGAAACGCCGGCGTATCCACCACGTCAGCGTGCCGGGCGCGAAGGTCCGGGAGGGCCTCCTCCCAGGTGCGCGCGCGGGCCGCCGGCGTCATCGCGGCCTCGAAGCCGCGGCGGAAGACGAGCTCGTCGCGGGCGAAGGCCTCGGCGCCGCCTTCGTAGCGCTCTTCCTCGGCGCTGCGCAGGCCGGTCCACCAGTTCTCGCGGGCAGCGTCGATGCGCTCGGCCCCGGCGCTGTCGAGCCCCTCGCGCGCGCGCTCGGCCAGCTCGTCATCCTCGACCAGGGCGATCACGACCGAGTGGCCCCGCCGCAGTGCGTCCTCGTACACGAAGACGTCGTCGTGCGGCATCCCGGCCACCAGCGACTCCTCGAGAGTGGCGCCCACGGCGGCGCCGCCGGCACCGAACAGGAGCGCGCCGATGATGCCGGAGGCGATGATGGGGCCGATGCCGGGGATCAACATCGTCACCGCGGCGCCGAGCGGAAAGCCGACGGCCGCGCCGGTGCCAGCGCCCACGACCGCGCCGATGGCCCGGCCGACACCGGGACGCTCGCCGTCGTCGACCGGCACCGCCTTGTGCGCGTCCGCGCCGGGCGAGAGCAGCGTGATGCGGTCCCGCGGAACTCCCAGAGCCTCGAGCTGCGCGGCGGCGCGCTCGGCGTCGGCGCGTGTGGCGAACGTTCCGGCAACGGTTTGCATGGCACGGCCCTCCCTGCCCCTCGATTCGAGCAATGGCGGTGCCAGCGGCGTGGTGCGGCCGCTTGCACGGCGCGCAACGCCATGCCACCATCCCCGCGCCAGTCGCCGACAGGGGAGGACACCATGACGCTCAGCCGTCGCACGTTCCTCGCGGGAACCGCCGCGATCGCCACCACCGCCGCCGCCGCGCCGTACGTGCATGCGCAGAAGAAGGGCGGCACGCTCCGCTTCGTGCCGCACGCCGACCTCAAGATCCTCGATCCGATCTGGACGACCGCCTACATCACGCGCAACCACGGCTACATGATCTTCGACACGCTGTTCGCACTGGACGAGAGCCTCAAGCTGCAGCCGCAGATGGTGGACAAGTACACGGTCAGCAAGGACAACATGAAGTACTCGTTCACGCTGCGAGACGGGCTCAAGTTCCACGACGGCGCGCCGGTGACCGCCGAGGACTGCGTGGCCTCGCTCAAGCGCTGGGGCGCCCGGGACGCCGTGGGCCGCCTCATGATGCCCGCGGTGTCGAAGATGGCGCCGGTGGACAAGAAGACGTTCGTCATCGAGCTGGAGACGCCGTTCGGCCTGGTGCTCGACGCGCTCGGCCGGCCCTCGGCCAGCCCGTCGTTCATCATGCCGGCGCGGCTGGCCGCGACCGACCCCAACGAGCAGGTCAAGGAGGTCATCGGCTCGGGGCCGTTCAAGTTCTCCAAGGATGAGTGGCAGCCGGGCAACCGCGTGGTGTACATACGCAACCCCGACTATGTGCCGCGCAAGGAAAAGCCGAGCGGCGCCGCCGGGGGCAAGCAGGCGCTGGTCGACCGCGTGGAGTGGCGGTACATTCCCGATCCGGCCACGGCCGGCGCCGCGCTCGAAGCCGGCGAGGTGGATTACTGGGAGAACGTGCCGCACGATTTCGCGCCGCGGCTGGAGAAGAACCCCAACATCAGCGTGTTCGTCCCCGACCCCAAGGGCAACCAGGGCATCGTGCGCCCCAATCACCTGCACCCGCCGTTCAACAACAAGAAGGCGCGCCAGGCGCTGCTGCTGGCGGTGGACCAGAAGAACTACATGCAGGCCGTGATCGGCAACGAGAAGTACTACAAGGCCTGCCCCAGCGTGTTCATGTGCGGCGTGCCGTACGAGACGGCCGCGGGGGCGCCGAAGCCCGACGTCGAGCGCGCCCGGCAGCTCTTCAAGGAGTCGGGCTACGACGGCCGGCCGCTCGTCGTCCTCGATCCGACCGACACGCCGTACGCCCACGCCGCGGCGCTCGTGACCACCGAGGTCCTCCGCTCGCTCGGCGCCACCGTGGACCTGCAGGCGATGGACTGGTCCACGATGGTCGCCCGGCGCGCGAAGAAGGAGGCACCCGCCCAGGGTGGCTGGAACATCTTCCACACGTGGTCGACGTCGTTCGACACCATGACGCCCGTGACCTCCTCGGTGCTCACCGGCAGTGGGGACAAGGCGTGGTTCGGCTGGCCGACCAGCGAGCCCATGGAGAAGCTGCGCACGGACTTCGCGCGGGAGGCCGACGCCGGCAAGCGCAAGGCGATCGCCGAGAAGGTGCAGCTGCTGGCCTACGACGAGGTGCTCTACGTGCCGTGGGGGCAGTTCGTCATTCCCGGCGCGTTTCGCAAGAACGTCAAGGGCGTGCTCCAGTTCGGAGCGACGCTCTTGTGGAATATCAGCGTCTAGTGCGACCCGTCACGGTCGGCGCCGCCCAGCTCGGACCCGTCGCGCGCGACGAGAGTCGCGCCGCGGTGGTCATGCGGCTGATCGTCCTCCTGCGGGAGGCGCGCAGCCGCGACTGCGACCTGGTGGTCTTCCCCGAGCTGGCGCTGACGACGTTCTTCCCGCGCTGGGCCATGACCGAAAGGGCGGAGCTCGACGCCTTCTTCGAGCCCGAGATGCCGGGACGCGATACCAAGCCGCTGTTCGACGAGGCCCGGCGCCTCGGCCTGGCCTTCTGCCTGGGCTATGCCGAGCTCGCCGAGGACGACGGGGCCCTCCGGCGCTACGACACCTCGATCCTCGTCGACGCCGCCGGGCGCATCGTCGGCAAGTACCGCAAGATTCACGTGCCCGGCCATGCCGGGCCGACGCTCGGCTTCGACGTCGGCGATCTCGGCTTCGGCGTGTGGCGGATGCTGGGCGGGCTCGTCGGCATGTGCATCGGCGACGACCGGCGGTGGCCGGAGACGTATCGCGTGATGGGACTGCAGGGCGTCGAGCTCATCGTGCTGGGCTACAACACGCCCATGCATCATCCGTCCGCGCCGGAGCACGACCTGCTCGCGAACTTCCACAACACGCTCGTCATGCAGGCCGGCGCCTATCAGAACGGCACGTGGGTGGTGGGCGTCGCCAAGTGCGGGCGCGAGGAAGGCGTCCAGCAGATCGGCCAGAGCCAGATCATCGCGCCGTCGGGCGAGACCGTGGCCATGGCCGCCACGCTGGGCGACGAGGTGATCGTGGCGCGCTGCGACCTCGACCTCTGCCGCCCGTACAAGACCACGGTCTTCGACTTCGCCCGCCACCGCCGGCCGGAGCACTATCGGCTGATCACCGAGCGCACGGGGACCACCCCGCCCTCGTGACATGAGCCGGACGACCGGCATCGTCGCGGTGTGCGTGGTGGCCGCCTGTCTCCTGGCTTCAGCCTCGACGGCGCCGGCGGGCACGGACGCCTGTCGGCAGCGCAGCCGCACCGTGGCGCATCAGATCGCGCGCCAACACGTCGTGTCGATCGACGCCGACGCGATCGAGCGCCGCGACGACGACCGCGTCATGATCTTCACCGGCAGTGTCGTGTTCATGCGGCGCGACCTGGTCCTGTGCGCCGATCGCTTCGAACTGTACCTGGACGACGAGCGAACCGACATCGTGCGGACGGTGGCCGTCGGAAACGTTCGCGTCATCACGGGCGACTGCCGCGAGGGCGCAGCCCGGCGCGCCGAGTTCCGCGATCATCAGCGCCTCGTGCTGAGCGGAAACGCCCGGCTTTCGCCGGACGAGGGCTGGCCCAGGGGTGAGGACATCTTCATCTACCTGGCGGGGACACCGCTCACTTCAGCGTCGCGTTGTTGAGCTGCAGCCACTGGTCGGCACGCGGCGTCCAGCTCACGCGTTCGCGCGTGGCGTAGATGTCCACCTGCTGGAGGAGGAAGACCCACGTTGCGTCCTCCACCATCGCGCGGGCCAGGTCGGCGTAAACCTTCTTGCGCGCGGCCGGGTCGACCGCGGAGCGGCCGAGATCGAAGAGCGCGTCCACCTTGTCGCTCTTGTAGTAGAGACCGCGGCCCTTCGAGGAGACGAGGTTGAACAGCTCGTCGCCGTCCTGCATGGGGCCGCCGGTACCGAGCAGATAGGCGTCCGGGAATTCCTTGCCGAGATAGCGCTTGAAGTACGTGCCCCACTCGGCCGTGCGCACCTTCGGCTTGAAGCCGGCCTTCTGCCACTGGCCGCCGAGCCCCTCGGCCAGTTCCTTGTCGCCCTGGTAACGGCCGGCCGGTGCGTCGAGCGTGATCTCGAGCCCGTCCGGATAGCCGGCCTCGGCCAGGAGCTGCCGGGCCTTCGCCGGGTCGTGGGCGTAGCCCTTCACGCTCGGGTCGTAGCCGAACATCGCCGGCGTGAACGGCCCGGCCTGGCGGCGGCCGTTGCCATCGAGCACGGTGCGGATCAGCGTCTCCACGTCGGACGCGTAGTTGAGCGCCTGGCGCACGCGCACGTCGGCCAGCGGCTTCTTGAGGGCGTTGAGCCCCAGATAGATCTGCCACGTGCTCGGCACCCGCTGCACCTTCACGCCGCTGACGCGCTCGAGCTCGCGGCCCAGGGTGGGCGGGACCGTCGTGATCAGGTCCACCTCGCCGTTGCGCAGCGCCGCCGTGCGGGTGAACGGTTCCGGGATGGCCTTGAACACGATTCGCTGGATGGCGGGCGCGCCGCGCCAGTGGCGCTCGAACGCCTCCACCACCATCTGGTCGTCCTTCACGAGCGACACGAAGCGATAGGGCCCGGTGCCGACCGGCCGCAGCGCCATCCCCGGATTGCCCTTCTCGGCGGTGTACTTCGGCGGCAGGATCGGAAAGTCGATGAGCCGGTTCAGCAGCGGCGCATACGGCTTGGTGGTCACGAGATTCACCGTGAGGTCGTCCAGCGCCTCCACCCTGGTGATCTCGCCGATGTTGGCGCGGTTGGGCGATTTCTGACCGGGATCGAGCACGCGCTCGATGGTGAAGCGCACCGCCTCGGCGTTGAACGGCTCGCCGTTGTGGAAGACGACGCCGCGCCGGAGCTTGAGCTGCCACGTGGTGTCGTTCAGCAGCTTCCACGATTCGGCCAGCTCGGGCACGATGCGATTGTCCCGGTCGCGGCCCACCAGCGAGTCGAAGAGACTGACGCCGACGGTGGCGCGGATCGACGAGAGGTTCATCGTCGGGTCGAGATTCTCGGGCGTCCACGGAATGCCCACGCGCAGCTCGCCTTTGGGGTCGGCGACGGAGGGCGGAGCGGAGCCGGCGAGTAACGCCGTCGCCAGCGCGGCCATCACGAGCGCCAGCGCCATCGCCGGCGTCCGTCCACCGCCCTTCACGGGTGCCAGGCGCGGGCGGCGTCGAGCACGGCTTGCAGGTGGACGTCGGGGACGTCGAGCGGCAACACGCAGCCCGGGCCCAGGATGACGC
>JBKPRI010000228.1:0-5365 GCA_046734515.1 Candidatus Methylomirabilota bacterium
GCAGCGCGCCGAGCGTCTGGCCGCGCGCCACGCGGCGCTCGAGCGCGAGTGGCGCGACACCGCGCGGCTGGAGCGCGCGCTCACGCCGCTGACGCCCGCGGCATTCGCCGCCGAGGTGTGGGACGTGATCAAGGACGAGGACTGGGCGCTCGCCAACGGCACCGCCAAGGGCTGGGCGCGGCGGCTGTGGGACTGGCAGCCCGAGCGCACGTACGGCGGCAGCGGCGGCGCCGGGCTCGGCTACGGCCTGCCGGCCGCGCTCGGTGTGACGCTGGCCCACCGCGGGACCACCAAGGTGTGCGTGAATCTCCAGTCCGACGGCGACGCGCTGTACGTCCCGAGCGCGCTCTACACGGCCGCGCACCACCGCCTGCCGCTGCTGACGGTGATGTTCAACAACCGCACGTACGGCAACGACGAGGAGCACCAGGAAGCCGTCGCCAAGGTGCGCAGCCGGCCGGTGGAGAACAAGGTGGTGGGCATCCGCATCGACGATCCCGCGCCCGACTTCGCGCGAATCGCGCAGGGCTTCGGCGTCCACGCCGAAGGGCCGATCGAGACGGCGGCCGCCGTGGGCCCGGCGCTGCGCCGCGCGCTGCGCGTCGTCAAGGACGGCGCGCCCGCGCTGGTGGACGTGATCACGCGGCTGTAGCCGCGGCGCGGGACGCGTAGCGGTGGTAGCAGCGCACCGCGTTGTGCCACAGGAGCTTCTGCCGCTGCGTCTCGCTGAGTGATGTCCACGTCAGCACCGCCTCGACGGATTTCGGGAACCAGCTCTCCGAGTGCGGGTAGTCGGTGGCGAACATCAGCGTGTCCTCGTTGAGCGCTTCGATCGCCTGGCGCAGCGAGAGCTCGCCCTCGTGCAGCTGGATCGACTGGAAGTACTGCGGCCCTTTGATGTAGTCGCTCGGCCGCTGCTTGAGCACGGGCAGCGCGTGGCGCGACATCTCGGCCAGCTCGTCCAGCCGCGCCGCCCAGAATGGCAGCCAGCCGTGGCCGCACTCGAGCGACGTGAGCCGCAGGCCGGGGTAGCGGTCGAGCACGCCGGCCCCGATCAGCGCCGCCATGTTGCGCTGCGCGTTCCACGTGTGGCCGGCCGCCCGCTGGATGAAGACGTTGTCCCAGGTGTCCCACGTGCCGGGCGGATACGGGATCGTCATCGTGAACGAGTGGATGACGACGGTGAGGTCGTGGTGCTGGGCGGCGTCCCAGATGGGCTCCCACGCCGGCTCGTCGAGCGACATCTCGGGCGGGCAGATCGGGAAGATGCCGACCGGCCACGGCTCGCGGCAGCAGCGCTCGATCTCGGCGACGGCGGCCTGTGCGTCGCGCGCGGAGACGAGGATCACGCTGGTGAGCCGGTCGGGGTAGGGCGCGCAGTATTCGCCGAGCCAGCGGTGGTAGGCCTCGTACATCGTGCTCTCGAGGGTGACGTCGGGCAGGCCGGCGAAGGCCGGCACGCCGCCCGAGGGCAGGATCATGTTGACGTCCACGCCCTCGATGTCCATGTCGCTCACGCGCGCGTGCGAGTCAAAGCTGACGCGATCGGTGGGAAACGGCGGGCCCTGCCAGCGCACGTCCCACGGCGTGCCGCCGTCGCGGGCGCCGCGCGCGCCGCCCGACGGCGGATCGACACGCTCGAGCGAGCCGAGCCGCCGGTTGAGCTTGGGACGCTTGCCGATCAGGTAGCGCGACATGCCGGCCTTGGCCGGCCCGCGCTGGACCGCCTCGCCGGCGGCGGCCAGGCGCGCGCGCCCGGCGGCCGTGAGATGCGCCTCGATCGGCTCCACCGGCTCGATGACGTGGGTGTCGGCGTCGAAGATCCGATGGTTCTTCCCCGCTGCCCCCCGCATGGCGTGTTACTTATCCGCGGTGCGGATGCCGATGGGCCCGCCGTTGACCTTCACGCGCTGGCCGGTGTCTTTCAGCGTGGTGCCGTCCCACGAGAAGACCCAGTAGTCCTTCTCGACCATGTTGCCGACCAGCAGTGTCTTGCCGTCCGGCGCCCACGCCACGCCCTGCGACCAGTGGCCGATCGGCGCCTCGGCGACGCGCGCGAGCGTCTTGCCGGTGATCTTCACCAGGACGAGCTTGCCGGCGTCGTTGTAGAACGGCGAGTCCTTCGGCCGGTTGCTGCCGTTGTGCACGACGACGGCCACGACCGAGCTGTCGGGCGAGATCTTCAGGCCCTCGGCCGTCGAGCCGAGGACACCGACGGTGTCCACGACGCGCGGAGGCTTGGCGGTGAGGTCCATCAGCGTCACCCCGTCGCTGTCGCCGGTGGCGCCGCCGGCGAGGTGGCCGACCACCGCGAAGGCGCCGTTGTTCGCGACGTCCATCACGATCGGGCGCAGGCCGGGCACCATGTCGCGCTTGGTGTACTCGACCTTGCTGCCCTCGATCGAGAGCACGGAGACCTTGTTGTCGTTGTTGCGCGAGGCGAGCGCCCACTTGCCGTCGGGCGTGAAGGCGACCATGCCGCCGCCCGCCTTCTCGCCGCCGACCTCGACCGTGCCGGCCGGCGTCACCGTCTTGCCCTGGATCGTGAAGACCGACACGGTGCCATCGACGAGGTTCGAGACGAGCGCCAGCGTGCCCGCGCGGTTGATCGAGATGCCGGCCGCGCCCTTGCCGGCCTCCAGTCTCGCCAGCACCGTGGGCGGATTGGCCTTGATGTCGATCACCGTCACCTGGTTGTTCGGCGCCTGCTTCGTGGAATCGGCGGGATCGACCTTGTTGGAGGCAGTCACGATGGCCAGGCTCTCGTCGGGCGTCACCGCCACGCTGAGCGGCGGGCCCACCACGCTCACCGGCGCCGGCACCTCGCCGATGACGCGCGGCGGGGAGGCCTTGAGGTCGATCACCGACACGGTGTCGGACGGCGGGTTCTGCACCACGGTGACCACGCCGTTGACCAGCAGCACCTTGTTGTCGTTGCCGGAGACCGCGATCTGCGCGCCGGCGGGTGCCACCGCACCGACGACGAGGAGCGCGAGCGAGAGAGCGACCAGCCGGCGGACCGTCATGGGGATCCCTCCTGAGTGCTGGGGACTATACGCCGAAACGTGCGACGGAGAAGGGGGTCAGGTCGAACTCGGAATCCTTGCCGAGCATCTGGCCGGCGACGAGCTTGCCGCTGTAGGGACCGAGCGTGAGTCCCGTCGGGCCGTGGCCGGTCACCAGGAACACACCGGCCACGCCGGGCACGGGACCGAGCACGGGCAGCGTGTCGGCGGTGAGCGGCCGCAGCCCCACTCGGATCTCGCGGATCTCTGCGCCGGCCAGCCCCGGTGCCACGCGGAGCGCCTCGCCCAGCACGTCGCGCACGCCGCTCGCGGTCGTGTGCGGTGCGAAGCCGGAGCCGGTCTCGCGCGTGGCCCCCGCCACCACGCGGCTGTCGGGCCACGCGACGAGATAGTGATGATGGAAGGCGCTGATCATCGGCCAGCGGCTGGTGTCGGCGCCGCGCAGGCCCAGATGGATGATCTGCCCGCGCTGCGGCGCCACCTTGATCGTCACGCCGAGCTGCTGTCCGAACGCGTCCGTCCAGGCCCCACCCGCGATGGCGACGGCGCCGGCCGCGATGGTCTCGCCGCCGATCACCACGCCGCCGACACGGAGGCCGTCGAGCGCCAGGCGCTCGACGCTGCCCGTGCGCACGGTGAGCCCGCGCGCCTCGGCGGCGGTGCGCAGCGCGCGGTTGAGCAAGCGGCCGTCCACGCGCGCGGCCAAGCGCGAGTAGATGGCGCCGTGCACGGCGGCCAGCGGCGGGAACAGCTCGCGCGCCTCGGCGGGCGAGATCTCGCGCAGGTCGTCGCCGCTGGGCTTCCCACGGCGGCGCTGGCGCTCGAACACGATGCGCCGGGCCCGCGCGAAGGGCTCCACCTCGTCGTCGGTCGCCGCCACCACGAGCTGGCCGCAGCGCGCGTAGCCGGTGTCACCGGCCTGCTCGGCCCGGAGCCGCTCGATGAGCTCGGGGTAGTAGGCGACCGCCGTCACCGCGAAGTCGAACCAGGCCTCCGGGTCGCGGCTGTTGGTCTCCGGCGAGAGGATCCCGGCGCCGGCATCGGTGGCCCGGCCCGCGTCGCCACGATCGATCAGCAGCGTGCGGGCGCCGCCGCTGACCAGGTGATAGGCGGTGGCGCTGCCCAGCAAGCCGCCGCCGATGACGATCGCGTCGAAGACCATGGCGGATTCTACCGCTTGACGCTGATCACCGGCCGGGTGATCCTCCCGGCACCGAAAGGAGTCCTCCCCATGGGTGAAAAGCTCCTGCTCGTCGTCGTCGCGGCGCTGCTCGCGATCGGCCTCGGCGTGGCGGCCTGGGCGCAGCAGCCGTCCGCGCCCGCGGCCCCGCCGCCCTTCGCCACCACCAAGGTCGACGGCACCGAGAACGTCTACATCTTCCGCGGCGGCGGTCATCAATCGATGTTCATCGTCACCTCGGCCGGCGTCATCGCGACCGACCCGATCGGCTACGGGCGGCCGCAGATGGTGCAGACGTACGTGGACGAGATCAAGAAGGTCACCAGCCAGCCGATCAAGTGGGTCATCTACAGTCACCACCACTACGATCACATCGCCGGCGGCAAACCGTTCAAGGACGCGGGCGCGAAGTTCCTGGCCCACAAGCGCGCCGCCGAGCGGCTGAAGCAGATCAACGATCCGCACACGGTGCTGCCCGACGACACGATGGGCGACAAGAAGACCGTCAAGCTCGGTGACACGACGCTGGAGCTCACGTACCTCGGCCTCAACCACTCGGACAGCTCCATCGTCATGCGGCTGCCCAAGGAGAAGATCCTCTTCGCGGTCGACTTCATCCCCGTCGGCACGTTCCCCGGCCGCGGCATGATCGACGCGTATCCGCTCGAGTGGGAAGAGTCGATGAAGAAGGTGCTGGCGATGGACTGGGACCGGCTGATCCCGGGCCACCCCGGCCAGCCGGGCGGGCGCCTCGGCACGAAGGACGACGTGCAGCAGCAGCTCACGCTGATGCAGGAAGTCTCGGCCGCCGTGAAGGCGGAGGCCCAGGCCGGCGGCTGCTGGGACAGGGTCGAGAAGGAGATGAAGTTCCCGAAGTACGAGAAATGGCCCGGCTACGAGGCGGGGCTGCCCATGGTCCTGCGCCGCTACTGCGGCCTGTGGGGCCGCGGCACATGAAGCTCGGCCTCAGCATCGGCTACTCCGGGTCCGAGCTGAAGCTGCCCGTCGAGAAGATCCTGCTCGCCGAGCGGCTCGGCTTCGACTCGGTGTGGACCGCCGAGGCCTACGGGTCGGATGCGATCACGCCGCTCGCCTACCTGGCCGCGGTGACGAAGCGCATCCGGCTCGGCACCGGCATCATGCAGCTCGCCGCGCGTCC
>JBKPRI010000229.1:0-3784 GCA_046734515.1 Candidatus Methylomirabilota bacterium
GCTGCATCCGATGGCGCTGCGCCGGCGCACGCTCACGCGCCACGGCATCACGCGCGCCGTCGATCTGCGCCACCACCCGCACGAGGCCCGGGTGCGGGTGGCCGGCAGCGTGATCGTGCGGCAGCGTCCCGGCACTGCCAAGGGCTTCGTGTTCCTGAGCTTGGAGGATGAAACCGGCGTCGCCAACATCATCATCACGCCGCAACTCTTTGCACGTCATCGCCTCGTGCTGGTCACAGCGCCGCTGCTCGTGGTCGAGGGGATTTTACAATCGCAGGACGGCGTGCTCTCGATCCGGGCGCAGCGTGTGACGTCAATGCCCGCCCGCGGCCACGTGGTGCCCTCGCACGATTTCGGCTGATGTTGATGTAGTTTGCACATTCCTCGTCTGTCGTCGGTGGCAGTGGACTTGCTTCTTTTGTCCAGCACATGGCGACTGTACATCGGCTCCCCACTCGCCCCGCGGCGCGCCCGGTCGATTCGCACCAGCCGATCGAGGTCGAGGACGACGCAGTCCTGGCGCGCCTCACGCGCCTGGCCAAGCTCGAGCTCGAGCTCGGGGTGGCCGAGACGCGCGCGCTCCTGCGCACGCTGCTCATGGCGATCGCGGTGGCCATTCCCGCCGCTGTCGCGCTGATCGCGGCGATCGTCGTGCTCCTGGCCGCCGCGCTGTCACCGATCTTCGACGCGCCCTGGCAGCCGCTGCTCATCGCTGGTGGCGGCGTCGCGCTGCTCGCCGTGGCCGCGCTGGCGTGGGCCGCGTGGCGTCTGACCCATCTTTCGTGGCCGAAAGAAACACTCGCATCCCTCGAGGAGAACTGGCGATGGCTCGCAGCCCAGCTGAGATCCAGGCTGACATTGCGCTCACGCGGCGCGTGATCGAGACGCAGCTCGACGCGATCTCGCGCAAGGTCCCGCGCGCGTGGTGGACGCCGTGGGCGCTCGGCGCCGGCGCGCTCGTCGTGGGGCTCGTGCTCTCGCGCCTGCCGGTCCTGAAAGTCGTCGGTCTCGGCGCACGGACGGTGCAGACCGGCATCACCGTGGCCGGCACGGTGGCCGCTGTCGATCGCTTCCTGGCCGACCAGAAGCGGCTCGCCGCGTGACGCTTCCGATGCGCACGGTGTCGAGCGTGGGAGGGCCCTGAGCCGCCCGATGCGTTCGCTGTGGAAAGGCGCCATCACGTTCGGCCTCGTGAACATTCCGGTGGCGCTGTATCCGGCCACGACCCGCACCGACCTCTCGTTTCGCCAGCTCCACGCCAAGGACGCCGCGCCGATCGCCTACCGCCGCATCTGCACCGCCGAGAACGTCGAGGTGCCGTGGCCGGAGATCGTCAAGGGCTACGAGTACGCCAAGGGCGAGTTCGTGGTGATGACCGAGGAGGATTTCAAGAACGCCGACGTCGACGCCAACCAGACGATCGACATCCGCGACTTCGTGCCGGCCGAGGCGATCGACTTCACCTACTTCGAGCAGCCGTACTACCTGGAGCCGACCGCCACCGGCGCCAAGGCCTACGCGCTGCTGCGCGAAGCGCTCAAGCGGAGCCGGCGGGTGGGCATTGCCACCTTCGTGCTGCGGCAGCGTGAGCACCTGGCTGCGGTGAAGGTCGCCGACGAGGCGCTGGTGCTGACCACCATGCGCTTCGCGCACGAGATCGTCCCCGCCACCGAGCTCAACGTGCCGCGCGGCGAGGCGGGCCTGGACCGCCGCGAGGTGGACCTCGCGCTCCAGCTCGTCGACACGCTGGCGGCCGACTGGCAGCCCGACAAGTACCACGATCGCTATCGCGAGGCGCTGCTGGCCGCGATCGAGCGCAAGGTGGAGGGTCGCGCGATCGCCGCGCCCGCCGCCGGGCGCAAGCCGCCGACGAAGGTCGTGGACCACAAGCAGGCCCTGCAGGCGAGCCTGCAGGCGCGTCCCGCGCGCGGTGCGCGCGCGAGCAGCGGCAAGGCGCCGGCGGTGGGCCGCCGTGCCGCCGCGCGCCGGAAGGCGTCGTGAGGACCGCCCCGTGAACACGCGCGTCGTCGACGTCGAGGGCCGCCGGCTGATCCTGGCGAACCTCGACCAGGAGATCTGGCCCGAGGACCACGTCACCAAGGACGAGATGCTGTCGTACTACGCGGACGTGGCCGGCTACCTGTTGCCCTTCATCAACAACCGGCCGATCAGCCTGCAGCGTATCCCCGACGCCATCACCGGCGAGTGCGCGTTCCAGAAGACGGCGCCGCCCGGCATGCCGAGCTGGGTGCCGACGCGCCGCATCCGCACGGAGCACGCCGCACTCGGGTATGCCGAGCACGTGATCGGCGGCGACCTGCCGTCGCTGCTCTACTTACTGAACCTCGGCGCCATCTCCGTGCATCCCTGGTCCTGCACCGTGGACGCGCTGGATCGTCCCGATCAGCTCCTGTTCGATCTCGATCCCACCGAGATCGCCTTCCGCGAAGTGCGCAACGCGGCCATGCTGCTGCGCGATCTGCTGGCGCACCACCGCATCCGCTCATGGGTCAAGACCTCGGGCGGTCGCGGGCTGCACGTCATGGTCCCGCTGGCGACGGTCCACAGCTTCGAACAGGTGCGCACCGCCGCCGAGGTCATCACCCGGCTGGCCCGCACGCGCGAGCCGCGGCTGTTCACGCTCGACATGCGGCGCGCGCGGCGACGCGGAAAGATCCTCATCGACGTGCACCGCAACCACCGCGGCGCCACGCTGGTGAGCCCGTACGGCGTGCGCGAGTACGCCGGGGCCACCGTCTCGACGCCGGTCGAATGGCCGGAGCTCGAGCGGGCGCTCTATCCCGAGGACTTCCACGTCCGCAACATGCGCGAGCGGCTCCAGCGCCTCGGCGATCCGATGGCGACGTTCTTCGCGCACCCGCAGTCCCTGGCGCCGCTGCTGGAGACCGGGCGCGCACGGCGGGTGCGACCGATGGCATAGAAGTGGCACCAAGCAGGTTTCGCCCCCATCAAGGAGGAGAGCCCAATGGACGAGCGACGCCTCGAGAGCCTCGGAGAAACGGCCCAGCGCAGCGCCCGGCGAGCAGCCGGTGACGCACAGGACATGGCGGCCCGCGCCGGCGGCTATGCGCAGGAACGCGCGCAGGAGCTGGCCGAGCGCGCCAGCGGCTTCATGTCGCAGCGCGCGCGCGACGTCGGCCAGCAGGTCGAGCGGGTCACCGGCCGCTCCGCCGACGCGTGGATGCGCGACGGCCGCCGCTTCGTGCAGGACCATCCGCTGAAGGCCGTCGCCATCACCGTCGGTGTCGGCTTCCTGCTGGGCAAGATCCTGGCGCGCGACTGAGCGATGCGCCGCCTGGCGTCGGCCGTCGCGCTGTTGCTCCTGACGGGTTCGCCCGCCTCGGCCTTCCTCGTCGAGGTGACCACGTCGGTGGCGGTGGCCGACGCCGACGACCAGAGCGCGCTCCAGACGGCGCTCACGGAGGCCGTCGATGGCGTGCTGCACGATGCCATCGCCTTCAAGCCCACCCTGGTCGTGCTCACCCACGCCGCCGTCGTCGGCGAGCGGCTCTACATCCGGCTGCTCGTCGCGGACTCGGACGGTGAGCGCACGTTCGAGGAGATGCAGGCGCCGCCCGACCTCTCGCGGCCCGAGAACGTCGAGTTGAAGCTGTAGCAAGCCCTGAACGTTCGAAGGGCCCCGGTTTATGCCGGGGCCCTTCTTTATTTTGCGTGACCCCCCGAGGGTCGCGTTACTTCATGCGTCGCAGGGCTTCGATGCGGTCGGTGGTGGCGGGGTGCGTGGCGAAGAAGCCGCCGCTGC
>JBKPRI010000230.1:0-4736 GCA_046734515.1 Candidatus Methylomirabilota bacterium
ATTCTGGAGAACGCCATCAGGCAGTATCGGGCGCCCATGATCGCCGATCTTCCACGGCTCGCCGTCGAATGGTACGAAGGCGAGGTCCCTGTCACCGCGCTCCGCGAGATGCGGTTCTTCAACCTGCCCGACTGGTTACGAAAGGTGCCGTCCCAAAAGCTCAGTGGTTTGGTCGGGACGCGGCAGAAAGCTGGTACCGACCCGGAGTTTCGCGGCTTCGCGACCGCGATTGAGCGCCCGATCGCGATCGGCCTCTCGCTAGATGGCCCGCTGTGTCTACTTGAGGGCTACACGCGCTGCGGGGCTATCCTGCGCGACCATGAGGCCGGCCTTTCGATGCTCGGGCAGGTCCCGATGTTTGTCGGCGTGTCGCCCCGAATCGCAGAATGGACAGACGGACAGGGTCATCGGTGGTGGTAAATCGCGTCAGCGCGTCGGGAACGCTGACGCCTACGGCCCCATGCAACGCGCGGTGGATGCCGCAAGCGGGCGCCTCGTGTCACCGGCCGCCACCCTGCTGCCGCCAGCGGCCGTCAAGCCTGACGCACGTGAGGCCGTAAGTGCGCGCTGACTACCTGATGACGCAGAACCCCTGGGCCTCGATCCCCAGCGCGACGTTGAACTTGCTGCGGAAGTTCTCGAGGGCAGCCGCCGCAGTGAGCTCGACGATCTGGGGCTCGCTGAAGTGCTTGCGCAGGCGCGCGAAGAGCTCGTCGGAGACCCGCTGGCCGGTGATGGTCATGGCCTCGGCGTAGGCGAGCGCGGCACGCTCCACCTCGTCGAAGAGCGGGCTGGTGGCCGCCTCGGCGATCGCCCGGATCTTGTCCTCGCTGGCGCCGTTGTGCATCCCACGGGATGCGTTGATGTCCATTCAGAACGGGCAGCCGTTGATCACGGCCACGCGCAGATAGACGAGCGACAGGAGCTGTGGCGACAGCAGGCCCGAGCGCTCGACGGCCGCCGAGAGCTGCTGGGCGGCCTTCATGATCCCGGGCGTGTGGGCCTGGATCTTCGTCGGGTTGAGGACGAAGCCGAACAGCTCGTGCTGCCGGGCCCATGTCTCCTTCAGGATGGGATCGTCGCCCGGTTCCTCGACCTCACGAATGCGCGGACTCATCGCGGGCCTCCCGTCGATCGCGTCAGGTAATGCTCCACCGATGGTAGCGCCTCCAGCACGACCTCGCCCACCACGCCGAGACTCTGCGCGGAGATCTTGTCGAGCGTGTCGTCGGCGGTATGCCAGGGCGGGTAATCGAAGTCGATCAGCAGCGTCGCCGGCACGCCGAGCGTCAGGAAGGGCACGTGGTCGTCCTCGACGGGCAGCGTGTCGCGCAGGAAGTGGCGGCCGTGACCGAGGCGGGCGGCAGCGTCCCACACGATCTCGGTCAGCCAGCCGGCGGAGTGCGTCTCGCGACGGATGCTCAGGTCGCGATCCCCGATCATGTCCACCAGGATCATGGCGCGCGGCAGCCGCTTGTCGCGGGCGAGCTCGGCGGCCAGCCGCCGCGAGCCGTAGAGGCTGTCGCGCTCGGTCCACTGCTCGCGCGCCTCCTCGCCGTCGAACCACACCAGCCAGTAGGTATAGTCGCGCGGCGCACCGGCGAGACGGCGCGCCAGCTCGAGCAGCAGCGCGGCGCTGGAGCCGCCGTCGTTGGCGCCGACGAAGCGGAATTCCTTGAAGAGCTTGGTGTCGTAGTGACCGGCCAGCATGATGACGTCGGGCCGGCGCCCGGGCAGGATCGCCACGACGTTGGCCATCTTGAGCCGGCCGTGCGGGGTGTCGGCCTCGAAGGCCTTGACCTGCACCTGGGCGCCCGGCAGCTTCTTCAGCTCGCCGACGATGTAGTCACGCGCCCGGGCGCCCCCAGGCGAGCCCGCGACGCGCGGGCCGATGGCCACGAGCCGCTCCGCGTGCTTGAGCGCCGCGCCGCCGTCGAACTTCTCGGCGGCATCGGCCGCGCCGAGGGAGAGCGCGACGAGGAGCGCGACGAGTCCGGCGCGAACCGTCATCGGGCCCGCCGGGACGCGGAGGGCTTCAGGCCGGCGGCACCGAAATACGTCATCGTGAACACGAAGCCACCGCCGGCGACCAGCGCCGTGAAGCCGTCGAGCCACTTCTGGGCGGCGGCCGCGTCCACGAGGCCGAAGCGGACGGCGTACTCCGCGCGCCGCTCCAGGAAGGTCTTGGTCCACGGCTCCAGCGTCGTGTCCTGGAAGAAATCGGTCAGCACCCGGACGCCTTCCAGGCCGGCCTCGCGCAGCAGGCCGGGCAGCCGGCGGCCGCTGTAGGGCTCCTCGTAGAGGTGGTGGACCACACCGCGCAGGATGTGATCGGTCAGCTCGCGATCGGGGTGCGTCACCCCGAGCATGCCGAAGTCCTGGTCCTGCAAGCCCACGCGGCCGCCCGCGCGCGTCACGCGCGCCATCTCGCGCACGACCGCGAGCGGCTCGGCCACGTGCAGGATCACCGTCATCGCCAGCGCGACATCGAAGCGGCCGGCCGCGAACGGCAGCCGCGCGCCGTGAGCGTGCCGCAGCGTGATGCGCGGGTCCGGCCGGCACAGGCGGCGGGCCGTGGCCAGGATCGTGCGGCTGGCGTCCACGCCCACGACCGCGCCGCGAGAGCCGACGCGCGGCGCGAGATCGCGCAGCACGACGCCGCTGCCGCAGCCCACTTCGAGCACGCGATCACCGCGGCGCACCGGGACGAAGCGCAGGAAGCGCGCGCGCAGCCGGACCTGCGCCGGCGTGGCGCCGCGCGCCTCGAGGCCGGCGATCATCGCGCGGACGTTGGGCTGGGCGTCGAGCGTGCGCCAGGGGTCGCGTTCGGCCACGGCCGGCGTCAGCCGGCGAAGCGCGCTGAGCAGTCGGCGCTGCAGAAATACCGCGGGCCGGCCGCCGTCTGGCGGCTCACGGCGCGCGAGCGGACGATGTACGTGCCGCAGACGGGATCCTTCACCAGCTCATCGGTGGCCAGCGGCGGCGCCGGATTCGGCAGCGAGCGATGACGGAGGATCGGCAGGAGGGCGACCAGGGCCACCACCACCCACACCGCGAAGAGCGCGACGCGCACCCGCTCAGCGCTCCGGCTTGATCGACACCGCACGCAGGAACTCCTTGTCCTGCGCCGTCAGCTCGGCCGAGAACGCTCCGCGGCTCTTGGCGCCCGCGAAGAAGATGCCGGTGTCGGCGCCGCGCTTGAGGATCTCCTGTACGGCGTCGCGCGCGGCGTCGGTGGCCGAGAGCGAGGCCTCGATCGTCTGCACGAGCTTCTTGAGCAGCGCGTCGACGTGCCGTTCCTTCGGCATGGGCCCCTACGATACCATACGGGCCCGATGACCTGGAGCCCGCTCGACTCGGCAATTCGCTATACACGGGGCAAGCTTGCGCTTCGCGAGGACACCTGGCGCCTGCCCGACGGCACCGAGCGCGTCTATCCCGTGCTGGTGATCGGCGCCGGGGTGGCGGTGCTGCCGTTCGTGGAGCCCGACCGCGTGCTGCTCGTGCGCCAGTACCGTCACCTGCAGCGGGGGATGTCGTGGGAGCTGCCCGGCGGCGGGGCGCTGCCCGGGGAGACCCCGGAGGCCGCCGCCCAGCGCGAGCTGCGCGAGGAAGGCGGCTATCGCGCCGCGCACCTCACACTGCTGACGCGCTTCCATCCCTCGAACGCCTACCTCGACGAGACGGCGTACTGCTTCGTGGCGAGCGGTCTCACGCCCGATCCCCTGCCGTCGGACGACGACGAGTTCTTCGAGCGCGCGATCGTGCCGTGGCCGGAGGTCCTGCGCATGGCGCTGGAGGGCGAGATCACCGAGAGCTTCTCGAAAATGGCGATCCTGCAGCACGCGCTAGCCGGCCGCTGACCGCCGGCCGCGAAATCGCTCCGCTGATCGGGCGCGCGCTTTCGCAACCTCGACGTCGCGATCGCGGGGCGGCGCATTCGTGACGAGCGCGTCGAGGAGTGTCCGCGCCGCCTGCGTCACCTCGTCCACCGCCCGCGTGAACACGGCCTCGTTGGCCCGGGACGGCCGCGTGAAGCCGCTCAGCTTCCGGACGAACTGCAGCGAGGACGCGCGGATCTCCTCGTCCGTCGCCGGCGGCGTGAAGTTGTGGAGTGTCTTGATGGCTCGACACATGAGTTCCAGCCTCCCTCCCGCAGCATACGTCAGCGCCGGAAGCGGGTCTCGATCTCGCGCAGCAGCTCGGACACCTTCATGGGCAGGATCACCTGGGGAATGTTGATGGGAGCCGTGCCCAGCCAGGAATTCGCGCGCAGCACGCGCCGCTTCCACGCGGGCTGCTTGCCGAGCACCGCCTCGAGATCTCTCGGGACGATGCCGAGCATGACCTGATTCTGGTAGCGATACTCGTACATCTCGGCGATGTCGTCCCAGCCCAGGAAACCGATGCTGAGCGCCGAGGCATTGTCGACGATTCCCCGGCGATTGATCACCAGGGCGGGCCGGGGCCGGACGAGGCGCCACAGGGCGTAAAGCCCGCAGGCCCCGAAGAACACCGCGGCCGCGAGGCCGGCCAGCGGGGCCACGATACCGTCGTGGGGCGCGCGTCGGAGCAGCCATCCGCCCAGGGCCACGAACGCGATGGAGCCTAGCGCCGCCGCTATCAGCTTTCCGCGGCTCGTCGGCACGATGAGCTCGTCGCCGGCCGGGAACGTGCGGGCGCTCCTAGTACGTGGCGCGGCCGCCCGAGAGGTCGTGCACGGCCCCGGTCGTGAA
>JBKPRI010000231.1:0-9118 GCA_046734515.1 Candidatus Methylomirabilota bacterium
ACCCGGCCGGGGCGGAACGGTTTACGGCAGGCGCAGCGGCTGGCCGACCAGGGTCCACCAGGGCAGCGCCACGGCCACGATCGCCAGCCACCCGACCAGCGTCATCCAGAGCCCGAAGCGCAGGATCTCGCCGGCGCTGACGTGGCCGCGCTCGTAGATGACCAGCGCCGAGGCGCTCTGCGCCGGGTAATAGATCACGGCATCGCCGGTCATCATCACCACGAGCGCGCAGACGAGCGGGTTGAGCCCGGCCTCGCGGCCCACCGACATGGCGATGGGCAGCGCGAGCGCGAGGAAGCCCGAGATGTTCGTCACGACCGCCCGGAGGACGGTCGCACCGAGCATCAGCAGGACGATCGTGCCGAGCGGACTGCCGCCGAGCGCCGGCAGCCCGCCCACCAGCAGCCGCCCGAGCCAGGCGGCGGCTCCGCTGGCGCCGAGGGCCTGGGCCAGGGAGATCGACGCGGCGATGACGAAGAAATTCGCCCAGCCCACCCCGCGCTCCAGGTCGGCCCACACCAGCGGACCGACGCGCGGCGTGAGCAGCGCGACGAACGCCAGCAGTGCGGGCAACGCCGGATCGAGGTGATGCACGCCGTCGGTGAGCCAGAGCGCGGAGGCCCCGAGGATCACGGCGATCGTCCGCCACTCGGTGCCCGACAGCGCCCGCGGCGGCGCGGGCGCCGGCGCCGCCAGATCACCGCGAAAGCCCCGGCGGTACAGGACATACGTCAGCGCTCCGCCGAGGACGAGGATCGTGTAGTAGGGCAGCCCCATGAGCACGAACCACCCGCTCCACGTGAACGGCGTGCCGCCGTCCGCCAGTCCGCCGATGATGGCGGCACTCATCACCGGCGTGATCCCGCCGGTCAGCAGCGCCGTCGAGGCCAGCCGGTTGATCGACGACAGCGCCAGCATCACGGCCCGAGCGATCTCGGCGCCGCGCGGCACCGCGGCCAGCGTGAAGACCTCGTCGTAGATGTGGATCAGGATGCCGGAGCGTGTGGTCGCCGAGGGCAGCACGAACGTGAGCGCGGGGAATGCCAGCACGAGGTGGAGGTACACGGCCAGGCTGCGCCCGCGGGCGCGCGCCAGGATTGCACGGGCCAGCCGCTCCGCGAGCCCGCTGCGCACCACCGCCACGCCCATCGTCAGTACGCCGACCAGGAAGTACGGCACCGGGCTGGCGAAGCCCTGCAGGGCGCCGCGCATGCCGGATCCCGTCAGCGCGAGCAGCGCCACGCTGAGCAGCGCGGTCACGCCGGGCTCGAGCGCCTCGGTGGTCCACAGCACGATCGCCGCCAGCGTGACGACGAGCGCGCGCTGGCCGGCCAGCGGTAGGCCGTCGGCGAGCGGCGGCAACGCGAGCGCCAGCACGAGGCCCGCGAGCGTCACGCCGGCGGTGAGCGCGCGGATCGGTACACGGCGCGCGACGATCGCGTCCGTGCGGCTGAAGGACCGGCTCATCCGCCCGTCACGCTACGGCGCGGGACCACAGGCGCTGCCGCAGCCGCGCGCGCATCGGCTCCAGCCGCCGCTTGAGAGAGAGCCACCCCCACCCGAGCCCCAGGAGGATCACGATGAAGACGGCGTTGGCGAGCCAGAAGCCCGGCCAGCCGTTGAAGCGCCACGCCAGCCAGTTCCGCACGAGCGTGTAGGCGATGATCTGGTGGATGAAGTAGAGGAACAGCGCGGTCTGGCCGAGGATCACCAGCCAGCGCGCCCGCACACGGCGGACCTCCATCACCCAGTAGGCGGAGGCGAGCGACAGCAGCACCACGCCGATCACCCACGCGAGCGCGGCGCCGCGCGGCGTCCAGTGGCGGTTGAGGATGAAGTCGCGCTTCATCCCGAAGCGCACGGGCGTGGCCACCCACCAGTCGTAGAGGAAGAAGACGACGACCAGCGCGGCGCCCACCAGCGCCGCGATCTGCAGGTATCGCGCCCCCTCCTCCGGACTGCGCCGATGGGCCTCGAGCCACGTCCAGCCGAGCACGAGCCCCAGCAGCACGAGGCTCAGCCACGGCCACGGCGGGAAATCGTAGAAGAGCACCAGGCCGATCGCGGTGTGCCGCTGCACGAAGGCCGCCAGCGCCGGGAACGCCACGACGAACGTCGCGTAGCCGATGACGGCCGCCGCCATCAGCGCGGCGGCGCCGCCCGGCACGCGCACGAGCCACAGCGCGGGCACCATCGCCACGATGGCCAGTCCGATCGTCTGCAGCACACCGCCGCTCAGGATCGGCTCGTCGTGGAAGACCACGAGATTGAGCAGGAAGCCGGCCAGGATGATGCGCACGCCGCGCGGCACGAAATGCCGCGCCAGCCCGGCGAAGCTGGTGTCGGCGCCGGGCCGCAGCGCCAGCGGCAGGCAGAAGCCGACCAGGAAGAGGAAGATCGGCGCGGCCAGCGTGAGCGTGACATAGATGAGCGCGTAGCGCGCCCATGTCATATGAATGTCGACCCACCATCGCGCGGTGTGGTTGATCACCATCAGCACCAGCGCGGCGCCCCGCAGCCCGTCCAGGTACGCTAGACGCGTATCGGGACGCGCCGCGGGTCGAGCGGGCGGCAGCGAGGCGGCGCCGCCCACGTCACTCGAACCCCCAGGAGAACACGCGCGTGGGCGTGACTTCGATGATGACGGAATCGGACGGGCTCAGCGCGGCCTCCCGCGCGTACTGCGGATACTTCCGGTAGAGCTGGTCGCGTCCCCGGCGGAAGCCGGCTCCGCGGGCCACGAGCCTCGCGCGGCCCTGGATCATCACGCCGCGCAGCAGGCTCCACGCCTCCGAGTACGCGTCGACGACGACGGTGATCTGCGGATTCTCCGCGAGGTTCTTCACCTTGCGGCCCTTGCCCGAGCCGATGTACAGCTTCCCGCCGCTCAGGGCGTGGCAGACGGGAACGACGTGCGGCATGCCGGCGGCGCCGCTGGTGGCCACCCGGCATACGCGCTCGAGCCGGACGAACGCCTCGACCTTTTTGGTGAACCGGACGGACTTGCGACGTGCCATGGCAATCTCCGGTCAGGCCGTCAGCGGAGCGAGGCCTGCCAGAGCGCGTGACCGACGAAGAAGGGGCCGAGCGTCGCGAGGTACTGCGAGGTCTGCGCGGTCTTGCGCATGGCCTGCACGAGGTGCGACAGCGGGTGCAGCTCCCGGCCGACCAGGCCGATGACGAAGTCGTTGTCGTTGACGTCGAGGCCGTGGCAGGCCAGGCGCACGTCGTGCGCGAGGTCGGCGTCGCCGTAGGCCCGGCCCAGCACGCTGTGCTCGCGGATCACCGTCCCCTGCTCCTGTGGCGATAGCCGTGCGAAGGCGCCGTTGCGCCGCAGCGGGTACCAGATGCCCCACGGCCACGCCGGGTTCAGCGCGGTGCGCCGTGGGCGCTTCAGGAGCCACTCGTCGAGGTCGGCCTCGAACCCGGAGGCATACGTGCGTCCCAGCATCGTCAGCTCCGGCTTGAGGATCAGCTCGCCGAAGGCCGCGCCGTTCAGCAGCTCCCGGAAGGGACCGACGAAGAACGCCGGGTCCTCGCTCATGCCGAGCACGGCCACGCCGCGCGGGTCGTTCATGTCCTGATAGAGGACGGCCTCCATGCGGCTGGCCTCGAGCGCCCGCACGAGCGTCTTGGTGTCGGTGCAGCCGGCGAACACCTGCAGCTGCATGAAGAGCCGGCGCTCGGAGGCCTGCTGGTTGGCGCCGCGCTCGCGGACGTCGACCTTCACTCCCTCGTCGGTGCTCACGGTCAACCTCCCCGGGTGTGCATCTCGAGGTGCGGATCGCGCTTGAGCCCGCTGATCTGCACGAGCGGCTGGCGATTGCCGAGCGCGAGCCGGTCCTCGGCGCCGCGATCGGTCCGCGCGCGCCACCCGCCGGTGATCAGCGCCTTCAGCTCCTCGGGCCCGGCCCCGCCGCGGAACGGCCCGCGCAGGTCGATGCCGCGCGTGGCATAGAGGCAGAGGTACCACAGGCCGTCAGCGGTCAGCCGGCTGCGGTCGCAGTCCGCGCAGAACGGTGCCGTGGTGGACGAGATGATGCCGAAGGTCGTTCCGTCGGGCAGCCGGAAGCGGTCGGCCGGGGCCGTGGACGTCTCCACGATGGGCTCGATGCGGCCGTAGCGCCGGCCCAGGCGCTCCAGCATCTCGACGCGGCCGACGACCTTGTCCATCGACCACCGCGTGGCGCCCCCCACGTCCATGTACTCGATGAAGCGCACCTCGGCCGGCACCGTCCGCGCGAACTCGATGAGGGCGGCCAGCTCGTCGTCGTTGACCCCGCGCATCACTACCGTGTCGAGCTTGGTGTCGGTGAAGCCGGCGCGCGGCACGCTGGCGATGCCCTCGAGCACCTGCGCGTGCGTACTGCGGTTCGTGAGCCCGGCGAAGCGCTGCGGGTCGAGCGTGTCGAGGCTCACGGTCACCCGGTGCAGGCCGGCCGCCTTCAGCGCGGCGGCGTGCTCGGCCAGCAGCACCCCGTTGGTGGTCATCGCGAGGTCGCGGATGCGCGGCTTGGCGGCCAGCATGCGAATGAGGCGCGGCAGGTCCCGGCGCAGCAGAGGCTCGCCGCCGGTCAGGCGCACCTTGTCCACGCCGAGGTCCAGGAAGACGTCGGTGAGGGCGGCGATCTCGCCGAAGTGCAGAATGTCCTCGCGCGGCAGCCAGACGTACTCCTCCTCGGGCATGCAATAGCCGCAGCGGAGGTTGCAGCGGTCGGTGACCGACACGCGCAGGTTGCGCAGCGTGCGGCCGCGCGTATCGAGCACCGGCGCGCTCATGGGTCGACCCGCGCCTTGTCCCACTCGCGCAGGAGGCCGGCCTTCTTCACGCCGACCTCGAAGTGATCCCACGGCATCCGCTCGTCGTGCGCGCGCGGGCGCGTGGTGTGGAAGTCGAGGTCGCCGTCCCATTCGCGCAGCGCGCGACGCCACTCGCCGCCCAGGCGCGCGGCCTGCTCGACGAAGTCGCCGACGCGGCGGTCCCCGCGCGCCAGCAGCGCCTGCAGCGCCGCCTCGCGCGGGTTCTCGTGCAGCACGCGCACGTTGGAAAAGCCCCGCACGCCGCGCTTGATCGTGTCGAGCTTCTTGCTCAGCGCGTCGGCGCCGGCGAACGGCGCCCACTGGAAGGGCGTCCACGGCTTGGGCACGAACGAGGAGATCGACAGCGTGAGCCGGCCGAACGGATGCCCCTGCGCGTCGAGGATGCGCAGGCGCTCCAGCATGCGCCGCGCGAGGTCGGGGATGGCCTCGACGTCCTCGTCCATCTCGGTCGGCTGGCCGATCATGAAGTACGTCTTCAGATTCGGGATGCCGTGGCTCCGTACCAGGTCGCACGCGCCCAGGATCTGCTCGTCGGTGATCGCCTTGCGGATCGCGCGGCGCAGCCGCTCGGTCCCCGCCTCCGGCGCGATCGTCAGCGTGCGGTGACCGCCGCGCGCCAGGGCGGCGGCGAGGTCCTCGGTGAGGCTGTCGGCCCGCAGCGAGGAGATCGACAGCTCCATCCCGTTGGCCTCGACCACCTTCAGCAGCTCACCGATCCACGGGTAATCCGACACGCAGGCGCCGACCAGCCCGATGCGCTTCTCACCCTGCGCCGCCAGCTCCTTGATCGTCTCGCCGAGCGCGGCGACGCTGCGATGCCGCACGGGCCGGTACACCTGGCCCTCCAGGCAGAAGCGGCAGCCGCGCCCGCAGCCCTTGCCCACCTCGAGCAGCGCCATGTGGCCGTACTCGGCGTTGGACGTCTTGACGGCCGCGATCGTCCGGAACGCGTCGACGTCCTTGAGCCGGCGCTTGGTGACCACGGCCGGCGCGCCGCCGAGCGGGATGACGTCCGCCACCGTACCGTCCTCCGCGTAGCGAACGTCGTAGCGCTCCGGCACGTACACGCCCGGCAGGCTCGTCAGCAGGTCGAGGAAGCTCGCGCGATCGGTATAGCGCTCGCGATAGGCGGCGATGAGCTCGCCGACCAGTTCCTCGCCCTCGCCCACGACGACGAAGTCCATGAACGGCGCGATGGGCTCCGGGTTGGAGAACGCGCACACACCCCCCATCAGCACGAGCGGATCGTGCGGACGCCGCGCGGCCGCGCGGAGCGGAATCCCGGCGAGCTCGAGGATGCGCAGGACGTTGATGTAGTCGCCCTCGTACGTCACCGAGAAGCCGATCATGTGGAAGTCGGTCAGCGGGCGCTGGGACTCGAGGGAGAACGGCGCCGAGCGCGTCCGGGCCAGCTCTGCGATGTCGGCGGCGTCCGGCAGGAAGACCCGTTCGCAGACCACGTCGGGCAGCGCGTTCAGGTGCTTGTAGATCGTCTGGAAGCCGAGGTTGGACATCCCGACGGCGTACGCGTTGGGATAGACCAGGGCGACGGCCACCTTGCCGCCCCAATCCTTGTGCACGGTGCCCTGCTCAGCGTCGAGTAGAGACAGTGCTTTTTTCTTTAGAGTCCAAGACATGCAGATCAGTCTACCACAGCGAACCGATCAGCCCTTGATGACGCCGATCGGCTTGAGACGCGCCACGCGCGTGGAGATGCCGAAACGATGGACGACGTCCACCACGTCGCGAACGTCCTTGTAGGCCTCGGGCATCTCCTCCGCCAACGCGTCGCGACCAGTCGCCCGCGCCACCACGCCGGCGGCTTCCAGCTCCTGATCGATGCGCCGTCCCCGCGCCGCTTTGACCGCCGCCGTCCGGCTCATTCGCCGGCCGGCCCCGTGACAGGTGGAGCCGAACGTCTCGCGCATCGCCGCGTCCGTGCCCACCAGCAGGTAGGAGTACCGCCCCATGTCCCCCGGCACGATGACGGGCTGGCCCGGGAACGCCCGCGTGGCGCCCTTGCGGTGAACGATCAGCCGCCGCCGGCGGCCGTCCACCTCGTGCTCCTCCTCCTTGGCGATGTTGTGCGCGACGTCGTAGACCACGCGCAGGCCCAGCTCGCGCGGCGAGCGCCCCAGCACGCGCTCGAACACCTCGCCCGCCGAGTGCGCCAGCACGTGACGATTGGCGAACGCGAAGTTGGCCGCCGCGCGCATCGCGCCGAGATAGTCGGCGGCTTCCGGGGAGTCGACCGGCGCGCAGGCGAGCTGGCGGTCGGGCACGCTGATGCCGTAGCGCTTGAGCGCCGCGCCGGTCGTCTTCAGGTAGTCGCTGCACACCTGGTGGCCGAGGCCGCGCGAGCCCGTGTGGATCATCACGGTGAGCTGGCCGGCGCGCACGCCGAAGCGCGCCGCCGCCGCCGCGTCGTAGATCTCGTCGACCACCTGCAGCTCGAGGAAGTGGTTGCCGGAGCCCAGCGAGCCGAGCTGCCGCAGCCCGCGCTCGCGTGCGTGCGGTGACACCGCGTCGGGCCGCGCGCCCGCCAGCCGGCCCCCCGACTCGATGTCGGCGAGCTCGCCGTGCTCGCCATACCCACGCGCCACGGCCCACGCCGCCCCCTCCTGCATGACGGCGGCGAGCTCGCGCGGCGTGAGCGCCACCGTGGCCGCGGCGCCCACGCCGGTCGGGATCCTCGCGTACAGCGCCTCGACCAGCTCGCGCACGCGCGGGGCGACCTCCGCGGCCTCGAGGTTCGTGCGCAGCAGGCGCACGCCGCAGTTGATGTCGAAGCCGATCGCGCCGGGGCTCACGACGCCGTGCTCGGCGTCGGTGGCCACCACGCCGCCGACGGGCAGCCCGTAGCCCTGATGGATGTCGGGCATCGCGAGCGAGGCCTTGACGATGCCGGGAAGCGTCGCCCCGTTGGCGATCTGCTGCAGCGAGGCGTCGCTGCGGATGGCCTCCATCAGCGTGTCGTCGGCCACGACGAGACCAGGCACGCGCATGCCGCGGCCCTTGTCCTGCGGCACCCGCCAGAGATACGGCGACACGCGCTCGAGCTGCATGAGGCTATTGTAGCGACGATGGACTGGACGCCCGATCCCAACGCCCTGCGCGGCCGTGTGGCGGTGGTGGCCGGCGCGACGCGCGGGGCCGGACGCGGCATCGCCGCGGCGCTGGGCGAAGCGGGCGCGACGGTCGTGTGCACGGGGCGTAGTACACGCTCACACCGCTCGGAGTACGATCGCGCGGAGACGATCGAGGAGACGGCCGAGCTGGTGACGCGCCTGGGCGGCACCGGCATCGCCGCGGAGGTCGATCACCTCGACCCCGCCCAGGTCCGCGCGCTCGCCGATCGCCTCCGCGCCGACCACGGCCGCATCCACGTGCTTGTCAACGACATCTGGGGCGCCGAGCGGCTCAAGGGCGGCCCCGCGCAGTGGAACAGACCCATGTGGACGCTCGAGCTCGAGACGGGTCTCCGGATCGTGCGGCTCGCCGTGGACACCCACCTCATCACCTCGCATCACCTGCTGCCGCTGCTGATCGAGGAGCCCGGCGGGTTGCTCGTCGAAGTCACGGACGGCACCGTCGAGTACAACACGTCCCGCTACCGGATCTCGGTGTTCTATGACCTCGCGAAGGTCGCCGTGAATCGTCTGGCGTTCTCGCAGGGGCACGAGCTGGCGGCGCACGGCGCCACCGCCGTGGCCATCACGCCCGGCTGGCTGCGGTCGGAGATGATGCTCGACAATTACGGCGTCACCGAGTCGAGCTGGCGCGAGGCGCTCACACGGACCACCGCGCCGCGGGCCCCCGTTGACTTCGCGCTGTCGGAGTCGCCGCGCTACGTGGGCCGCGCGGTCGCCGCGCTCGCCGCGGATGCGACGCGCGCCCGGTGGAACCAGCAGTCGGTCAGCTCCGGTCAGCTGGCACGTGTCTATGGATTCACGGACGTCGACGGCTCACGACCGGACATCTGGCGCTACATCGAGGAGGTGCGGGAGCGCGGCCGAGCGGCCGATCCGAACGACTACCGGTGACTCGGGGCGACGGCAGCGGCCGCGCGCCGGCGCGTCCACATCAGCCCGATGACCGCGACCAGCACGCCGGCCAAGCTCGCGAGCTGCGCCACGCGGAACGGACCCACCCAGAAGCTGTCGAGGCGGATGCCCTCGATGAGGAAGCGGCCGATCGAGTAGAGCCCGATGTAGGAGAAGAACAGCGCGCCGGGCTGCAGCCTGAGGCGCGGGCGCAGCCAGAAGATCAGCAGCATGAACACGCCGAGGTCCCACAC
>JBKPRI010000232.1:0-18358 GCA_046734515.1 Candidatus Methylomirabilota bacterium
CCCGGGCACGAACTTCACCGGGCTGAGCTTCCTGTCGCTCGAGCTGGCCGGCAAGCGGATCGACCTGCTGCGGGAGATGGTGCCGCGGCTGCGCCGCCTCGGTGTGCTCGCACGCCCCGAGCATCCGGGCGAGCCGCGCGAGCGCGCCGTCTCGGAGGACGTGGCACGCGGGCTGGGACTGCCGGTGACCTACGCATCGATCCAGGGCGCGAGCGATCTCGACAGGGCGCTGCAGACCATCGCGCGAGAGCGCTGCGACGGGATGGTGACCTTCCCGGACGGCATCATGCTGGCCAACAGCGCCCGCATCGCGGCGTTCGCGGCCGAGTCCCGGATCGCAACCACGTCGGGCTGGGCCGGATTCGCGGAGAACGGCTTCCTGATGACGCTCGGGCCCAACCTCGGCGCCTCGTACCAGCATCTCGCGCGCTTCGTCGACCGCATTCTCCGCGGGGCCAAGCCCGAGGACCTGCCGGTCGAGCTGCCGCGCACCGTGGAGCTCGTGGTGAATCTGCGGACGGCGCGTACCATCGGTGTCGCCGTCCCGGAAACGCTCAAGGTGCGTGCGGACCGCGTGATCGGCTAGCCGCGCCGCTCAGCCGCGCTTGACGAGCTCCGCGACCGGCACGCCGCCCCGGAACTTCGCGACCAGCTCGTCGGGGTCGTACTCCACGCCGATCGGGTTCTGATCGAAGGCGGCGGAGTGCATCCACGCCTGGCCTTCCTCGGCTGTGGCGAAGTTGTCGATCTGGAGCTCGATGCGGTTGCCGTCGGGATCGCGATAGTACATGGACGTGGTCGGCCCGTGGTTGACGCAGAAGAACGGGCGGATCCCGGCGTCGCGCAGCCGCACGTAGTTGTCCACGAACGCGCCCATCGCCTCGAACGTGAACGCCACGTGGTGCAGCCCGGGCTGCTCCGTCGGCTTCGGCCCCAGCTCGGCGTCGGTGGCGCGCGGGCGGAGCGGGCCGAAGTCCACGAACGCCACGCGGTGATGCTCGTCGTCGTAGGTCACGAAGGACAGGCGCGGATTCTCGTAGACCACGTGGCCGCCGAGGACGCGGCAGTACCAGTCCCGCATGGCGCCGATGTTGTTGGTCTGGAACACGACGTGGGCGAGCTTGGTCGGCGGCATGAGGTGTCCTCCTCCGTCGCTAGCGGACGGTGTAGCTGACGTAGAACGAGCCGAACTCGATCGGCTCCAGTGTCTTCGGAAACTCGTCGGCTTTCCAGCGGCCGGGGATCTTGACCACGCGGTAGTCCTTCTCGCGGCCGAAGCGCTCGTGCAGCTCGCGCTCGGAGAAGACCCGGCAGTGATCGGCGTAGCCGTGGATCGGCGTGTACTCGGGCAGGGGGCCGGTGGTGCGGAACTCGTGCATGGGCACGACGAAGCAGAAGCGCCCGCCCGGCCGCAGCACGGTGGCAATCGAGCGGAGGGTGCCTTCGACGTCGCGCACGTGCTCGAGCACGGCGAAGGAGTAGGCCAGGTCGAACGAGGCCACCGGGAAGAGCGTGTGGACTTCCTCGGCCAGCCCCTCGCGGAAGGCCACGTTCGGAAACCGGTTGAGCTTGCGGGCAATGGCCACGTTGGCGGCCGCCACCTCGACGCCCTCCACGCGGGTGGCCGGGTAGCGCGCGGCCACCGCCATCGCCACCGCGCCCTCGCCGCAGCCGGCGTCGAGCACGCGCGCGGGCTTCACGGCGGCGATGTCGCGCTCCAGCTCCTGGAACTCCGGATTGCGCCCGCGCCGCTCCACCATCTTGCGCGTCTTGCGCCCGAGCGCCATGCGGATGCGCTTCTCGAGCAGCTTCAGCCCGGCGCGCCAGCGCAGACGGCGGTACTGCGACTCCTGGGCGCCGATGTAGGCGTCGCGGCTGTCCAGGTGCGTGAGCCACGAGCGGATGCGCGCGGCCTCGGCGGCGTAGCGCGGGTCGGGATGCTGCGCGTGGGCGGATTCCACCAGCTCCAGCGCGCCGTAGATGTTCTCGCGATAGCACTGGAAGCGCACGGCCTGCATCACGTCGTCGATCTTCTTCGCGTCCATCACGCCGCTCATCCTAGCATCGCTCCTCGCGCAGTCCATGCCGCACGGCCGGCACCGCGGCGTCCAGGAACCACTCGGGCAGCAGCACGCGGTAGTGCTGCAGGAAGCGGGCGAACTGGGCGTCGAGCACGTAGGTCACGCCGTGATCGCCGGTGTGCCGGCACGACCGCCCGTAGGCCTGCACGAGCGCCTTGGCGGTCTCCACCGCGTACCAGCGCGGATCGCGCGCGCGCCGCGCGGCCGTCCACGGATCGCCGAGGTCGGGATAGGGCAGCTTCGTCAGCACCTGGAAGCGCAGGAAGTCGTCGGGGAGATCGACTCCCTCGCGGAGCGACGGCGACACGAGCACGGTGGGCAGGGGCGAGGCGCGGTGGTGCTCGAGCGCCCCGCCCTTGGCGCCGGCCGAGTCGATCCACAGCAGGCGGCGCGACTCGCGCGGTGCGCGCGCGGCCAGGTCGTGCACGAGCCGGCGCCCCATCTCGTAGGACGCCACGTGGATGAGCCCCTTGTCATCGGGATGCGCGGCCAGGATGGCGCCGACTTCGGCGAAGAGCGCGGGCTCGAGGCGCGCGCGAGTCTCGCGCGACAGCGCGCCCACCGGCCGGTAGACGATCGGCCGCTGTTCGAGGGCGAACGGCGAGCCGATGGTGAACGTCCGCACGCCCTCGGCGTCCAGGCCGAAGCACTCGGCCAGCACCTCGCGATGGCCGAGGTAGGCCGAGGACAGCACGGTGACGTCGGCGCATTCCCCCAGCAGGCTCTGGGCCATGGCGGCCACCGTGAGCGGCACCAGCGAGAGCGCGGCGGCGGGCTCGGTCGGGTAGCGCACGATCCACTCGCGGTCCTCGGCCTCGAGGAAGAACGTCAGGCGCGCCAGCGCGCCGTCGAGCTGGTCGCGCTGCTCCAGCAGGTCGTGCTCCTCGCGGGTGGCCGGTGATTCGAGGAAGACCTCGTCGGGCAGCGCCGGCGGCCGCGTGACGTCGAGCGCGCGCACGATCTCCGCCCGCCGGCTCTGCAGCCGCTCGACGTGCTCGGCCAGCACGGGCCGGTACTCGTCGGCCTGGGCCAGCCGCGGCAGCGGCGCGCCGAACCACTCGCGCATCTCGTCGTGGGCGAAGCGCGCGGTGAAGACGGCGACGAGCTGGCTCTCGAGGTTGTGGGCCTCGTCGATCACCAGCAGCTTGCGGCGGCGCAGGTGCTCGGTGTGCCAGTGGCGCAGCGTGGCGAAGTACGCGGTGTTCGTGCAGAACACCGGCGAGTTGACCGCGGCCTGCTTGGCCCGCACGTAGGGACAGGTGCACGCCGGGCCGCGCGGCCGGCGGCAGGCGCCGCGCGAGGTGGGCACCACGGCGGCCGGATAGCGCTCGCAGGAGTAGTTGTCGCGGCCCTTCACCAGCGCCAGCTCGCCGCCGAACTCGCGCTCGTACTGGTCCTGCAGCATCTTCTGCGAGGTCAGCAGGTAGGCGTCGCCGCTCCAGCGCGCCAGCGTCATCGCGATGTGGCTCTTGCCGACGCCCGGCGGCGCCTCCAGCAGCAGCACGCGCGGCGCCCGGCGGTCCTCCGCGATCTCGGCCAGCGCGTCGGCAAGGCTCGCCAGCAGGCGCGCCTGCTCCGGGCGCGGCGTGAAGCCGGCGGGGAAGTGTGGAAGCAGGTCCACGCTCATCGGTGCCGGCTCACGATATCAGACAACCGCTTGTAGAATGGACGCATGTCGGCGCGCCAGGCGAGTCCGCGACTTGAATTCTCCGCCGGCGGTCTCGTGCTCGATCCCGACGGGCGCGTGCTGCTGATCCGCGCGCGCGATCTGCGCAACCAGCCGGTGTGGACGCTGCCCAAGGGCGCGCTGAAGCCGGGCGAGTCCAGCACGGAGGCCGCGCTGCGCGAGGTGCGCGAGGAGACCGGGTACCGCTGCGAGGTCGTGCGCGAGATGACGTCGGTGACCTACTGGTTCCAGCGCGAGGGCCGCCGCATCCGCAAGACCGTCCGCTGGTATCTGATGCGGCCCATCGAGAAGGAAGGCGAGCACGACCACGAGGTCGACGAGGTGCTCTGGGCCGAGCGTGCCGACGCCGAAGCCCGCCTGCGCTACGACTCCGATCGCCGCCTGCTCGCCGCCGTCTCCTGAGCCCCTAGCCGCGCAGCGAGTCCAGCAGCCGCTCTCCGGCCGGCCACGGTCCGAGCCCGGCATCGGCGTTCACGTGGCCCTGCTCGCCGATGTCCACGAGCCGGCTGCCCCACGCCGCCGCCAGCGCTTCCGTGCGCGCGAACTCGCTGAAGGGATCGTTGCGGCTGGCCACCACGATGCTGGGGAAGGGCAGCCGCTCGCGCGGGATGGGCGCGAAGCCCTCCAGCACGGGCGGGAAATCCGGCCGCTCCACGTCGGGCGGCGCCACCAGCAGCGCACCGTGAACGGGCAAGCGCGCGGCCCGCACGCAGTGGGCGATGGCCATGCAGCCGAGGCTGTGCGCCACGAGCACCGCCGGCGCGCCGGCCTTGCGGATCGCCGCGTCGAGCGTCTCCACCCACTCCGCGCAGATCGGATAGAGCCAGTCGCGCTGCACGACCCGCTGGAAGTCGGGGTTGGCCGCCTCCCACAGGCTCTGCCAGTGCTCGGGACCGGAATCGCCCCAGCCGGGAACGACGAGGACGGGCGGCTTCACGCGCTCAGGGCGCCGGGAAGAGGCGGTCGCCGTTCTTCCACGCGATCTGCTCGGCGACCTCGCGCGGCAGCTGGCGCAGCCACACCTGCACGGCGTCGGAGGCGGCGCCCACCGATTCCCACCGCGAAGTCACCCAGGTGTCGGTGCCGATGAGGAAGCGGTCGGGGTGCCGGACGAACAGCGCGCGCCACTCGGGGTCGAGCGTACCGCCGGAGGCCACGTCGGTGCGCAGCGCCAGCTCGACCCACAGCATCGGGTAGCGGTCCACCAGCTCGGCGACTCGCTTGGCCGAGGCCGACATGCCCGCGTGCGCCCACAGCACCTTCACGTCGGGGTAGGTCTTGAGCAGCGACTCCACGGTGGCGTCGTCGATGTGGCACCAGAGGAAGATCTTGCGATCGGCGGCGAGCGTCGCGAACTGCTTGAGCACCGGCGCGCCGACGTCGCTCACGCCGAAGTGCATCTCGCCGATGGCGCGATAGATGCCCTTCTTGAGCCGCTCCTCGACGTAGGCGCCCACGGCGGGGTCGCGCGGCCACGAGCCCATGTCGTCGCGCGTGCGGTACGGCCGCAGCGAGGGCACGATGCCCGCCGGCGCCTTGTCGTAGAGCTTCAGCGTGCCCTCGTCGGGCGTGCTCGACACCAGCGCGCGGCGCACGCCGGCCTTGGCCAGGATCGACAGCGCGCGCTCGGGCGTGTAGGTGTCCCAGTCCGGCCGGCTGAAGTGAATGTGCGAGTCGAACAGCGGGAACACCTGCGCCAGCGCCGGAACCGGCGCCAGCGCCAGCACAGCCACCACCACCAGGCTCACGGTCAATCGCAGCATGGCCCCGAGCCTATCACGAGGGCCGCCGGGCAATCAGTCCCTGGGCTTGCAGATCTTGCAGGGGCGATAGCCCACGCTGGCCGCGTCGGCGACCGAGGCGAAGACGACACGGTTGTTGTCCGCGACGCGATGATCGTTGACGCAGCCGCCCCGGCAGACGATGCGCGTGGTGGCGGAGCCGACGAGCAGCGGCGTGGTGCGCTCCAGCGCGAGCAGCCGCGTCTTGAGCGCGCCGCCGAAGGCGTAGTGGCCCCACGAGCCGTCGCCGCGGATCACGCGGTGGCACGGCACGATCACCGGCACCGGGTTGGCCCCGAGCGCGTTCCCGACGGCGCGCGCCGCACGCGGGTGACCGATGCGCCGCGCCAGGTCCGAGTACGACGTCACCGCGCCGAACGGGATGCGATTGGCCTCGGTCAGCACGCGGTCCTGGAACTCGCCGATGCCGGTCAGGTCGACCGGCACCGTGAAGAACGTGCGGCGCCCGGCCAGGTACTCGGCCAGCTCGTGGCGCGCCTGCTCGGCGTGCCGGCGGCCGCGACCGGCGGCGACGTCGCGACCGCGGCCGTACAGCAGACGGGCGATCCCGCGCTCGCTGGCCTCGACGTGGAAGCGGTCGATCAGCGCCTCCAGCGCGCGCGGCTCCTCGCGCAGCGCCGCGCGCAGGCGCCGATCGAGACCGGCCGGCGGCTGGACGGCGAACAGCTCCCGGAGCGTGGCGTCAGTCCGATCCATCGTGTCCTCCCGCTTGCAGCGCTTTCTTGAGAATGGCCTTGCCGCGCTTGAGCTGGCTCTTCACCGTGTTCACCGAGATGCCGCGGATGGTGGCGAGCTCGCGATAGCCCAGCCCATCGACGTAGTGCAGGGCCAGCAGCACGCGCGCCTCCCGGGGCACGGTGGCCAGCGCCCGCGTCAGATCCAGACGCTGGGTGACCGGGGCTGGTCGCACACTCGCTTCGACGTCGTCCACCTGCTCGCCGCGGACTTTTCGGCGGCGTAATTCGTCGATGCAGACGTTGGCGACGGAGCGGTAGAGCCAGGTGGAGACGGCCCAGCGCGGCGAATAGCTGGCGCGGGCGGCGAAGCACTTGAGCAGCGCGCGCTGGACGGCGTCCTCGGCGTCGGCGCGATGGCCGAGCATCCGGTAGGCCACCGAATACAGGCGTCCGGCGTATTCCTGGGCCAGCCGCTCGAAGGTCCGCTCGTCCATCTCGACTGATATACGCCGCCGGCGGCCAAAAGGGTGGAAGAACGCGGCGGGCGGGCTATGATTCGGGCGCGCAGCACCAAGGAGGCGCCATGATTCGAGCCGAGCTGTCGCGCCGCGGATTTCTCATTGCCACCGGCGCCGTCCTCGCCACCACCGCGCTCGGGACCCCGGCCGGGGCCCAGACGCCGCCGGGGCCTGCGCCGGCGCCGGCAACCCCGCCCCCGCCGGTGCCCGGCAAGGAGAAGCTCATCGTGCGCAGCTCGCGCCCGGTGAACCTCGAGGCGCGCCTCGCGGATCTGACGGACTATCACACGCCGGAGAGCGTGTTCTTCGTCCGCAACAACTACGACACCGCCCCGATCGACCCGGCGCAGTGGTCGCTGCAGCTCGAGGGCGAGGTGGACAGTCCCGTCGTGCTGCGCCTCGACGACCTCCGCAAGCTGCCCACCTTCACGCAGGACGTGACGCTGGAGTGCGCGGGCAACGGCCGTAGCTTCCACCAGCCGCGCGCCTCCGGTATCCAGTGGGAGCACGGCGCGGTCGGCACGCAGCGGTTCACGGGTGTGCGGCTCGCCGATGTGCTCGCGCTCGCGAAGCTACGTCCCACCGCCCGGCACATCGCCTTCGATGGCAGCGACAAGCCGCCGACGCCGCTGGCGCCGGACTTCGTCCGCAGCGTGCCGCGCTGGAAGGCCGAAGAGGGGCACACGATGCTGGCGTGGGAGATGGGCGGCAAGCCCATCCCACACCTGCACGGCGGCCCCGTGCGCGCGATCGTCCCCGGCTTCGTGGGCTCGGCGTCCATCAAGTGGGTGGAGCGCATCATGGCGCTGCCCGATGAGTTCAACGGCTTCTATATGAAGTCCAACTACACGGCGCCGCGCGTGGACAACGACAAGGAGATCTACTCGCTGGAGTCGCTCGAGGTGAAGTCGGTCATCGTGAGCCCGGCCGAGGGCGCAAAGCTGACGGCCGGCCGCGTGACCGCGTGGGGCTGGGCCTGGTCCGGCGAGGGCAACCTGACCGGCATCGACGTCTCCACCGACGGCGGCAAGACGTGGACCGCCGGCAAGTTCACCGGCGACTGGCACCGCTACTCCTGGCGCAAGTGGGAATACGCGTGGGACGCCGCCGCGGGCAGCCACACGATCATGGCCCGCGCCACCGACAGCCTCGGCCGCGTGCAGCCCACCAGCCGCGCGTTCAATCGCCTGGGCTATCGCTGGAACGTCATCCACGCCGTCAAGGTGGATGTGGCGTAGCCTCGCGCTGGCGGCGGCGCTGGGCGCGGTCACGGCCGCTCACGCGCAGGACGTCGAGATCCCGAAGACGCCGGGCTGGGAGCTGGTCATGCGCTGCGTGATCTGCCACAGCGTCGAGATCGCCGTGCAGCAGCGCTTCGGCCCGCAGGGCTGGTCGGACACGCTGGACCGCATGATCAAGTACGGCGCGCCCATCCCGCCCGAGGACAAGGCACAGCTCATGGCCTACCTGCTGCGCCACTACCGCGACCCGAACGGGCGCTAGCCTGAGCCGCGTGTGGCACTATATGCGCGCCGCTGACGGCATCGAGAGGAGCGCGTGATGAACTATCGTCCGGTCGAAGGTTGGGGGAAGCTGCCCGAGGGCTGGTCGTACGTCGAGGCAACCAGCGTCGCGGTCGACGACAAAGACAACGTGTGGGTCTTCAACCGCGGCGAGCATCCCGTCATCGTCTTCGACCGGAACGGGAAGTTCCTGCGCTCGTGGGGCGAGGGCCTCATCCGCCGCGCGCACGGGATCAACATCGGCCCCGACGGCAGCATCTGGCTCACCGACGACCTGCACCACACCATTCGGCAGTTCTCGCCGGACGGTAAGCTGCTGCTGACCATCGGCGATCCCGACAAGGCCTCCACGCTGCACGGCGGCAAGCCGTTCCACCGGCCCACGCACTCGGCGATCTCGCCCAAGACCGGGGACATCTATATCTCCGACGGCTACGGGAACTCGCACGTGCACAAGTTCGATCCCAAGGGACGGCACCTCGCGTCCTGGGGCGGCCCGGGCACCGATCCGGGCCAGTTCAACATCCCGCACAACATCGCCACCGACGCCGCCGGGCGCGTGTACGTGGCCGATCGCGAGAACTCGCGCGTGCAGATCTTCGACGCCGGCGGGCAGTACCTCGGGCAGTGGAACAACCTCCATCGGCCGTGCGGGCTCTTCGCCGACGCACGCAACGATCTCTTCTACGTGGGCGAGCTGCCGACGCACCTGGCAGTGAACGCGGAAGTGCCGAACATCGGGGCGCGCGTGAGCATCCTGTCGATCAAGGGCGAGCTGATCGGCCGCGTGGGCGGGCGCTTCGCGGGCGAGAAGCCGGGAGAGTTCACCGCGCCGCACGGCGTGGCGGTGGACTCGCACGGCGCCTTCTACGTCGCCGAGGTGTCGTGGACGGCGGTGGGCAAGAACCTGAATCCACCGCGCGAGATCCGGTCGCTGCAGAAGTTCGAGAAGGTGTGAGCCGGCTGGACGAGCCGGGCGTGGCGGCGGCGCTGCGCGCCACGCCGGGCTGGGAGCGCAAAGGCGCCGAGATCCGCCGGGTCTATCGCTTCGCCGACTTTCGCGAAGCGCTGGCGTTCGTGAACCGTGTGGGGAGTCTGGCCGAGGCCGCGGGTCACCACCCGGACATCGACATCCGCTACAACACCGTCACGCTCGCCCTGACCACGCACGACGCGGGTGGTCTCAGCAGCAAGGACTTCGACCTGGCGCGCGCGATCGATCGCTGATGCCGGCGCCCCGCGACATCCCGGAAGCGTTCCGCGCCGTGCTGGCGGGACTCGAAGAGGAGCCGCGCCCGCCCGCGGCCGCGGCCTTCGTGAAGTGTTTCGGCTGCGGCCCCGAGCATCCCGACGGCCTCTACGTGCGCGGCTTCCGCACGCCGGAGGGCGTGCTGTCCCCGGTCATCATCTCGCGTCGCTTCGAGGGCCCCAAGAACGCGGCCCACGGCGGCATCGTCGCCGCCTATCTCGACGAGATCCTCGGTGTCGCCGCCCTGCGCGCGACCGGCAAGGCCTCCGTCACCGGCGAGCTCACCGTGCGCTACCTGGCGCCCGCGCCGCTCGAGACTCCGCTCCTCGGCAAGGGCCGCCTCGTGGCAGATCACGGCCGCTACATCGACGTCGAAGGAACCCTCGAGCAGTTGACAGACGGCCAGGTGGTCGCGCGCGCACGTGGCCGATTCTTCCCCGTCGGGCCGGAATAGATGGGGGTATCGGGGGGAGCACCGTAGTGCTCCCCCCGATGAAGTCAAAAGTACGAGCCGGAGCCCGAGCTTAATTCGTCCCCAGTAGCGTAATCAGCTGGACCTGCTTGGGCATCTCCCGGAAGCGGCAGCGCAGCTCCTGGCGCTCCAGCACCTCGACATACGCGCCCATGACCATGCGGTAATAGTGCGGATGGCGGCCGAGCGGCCCGCCGTTGTACTCGGTCAGCGCCTCACGGATGGTCGGCTTGCGCGTCATGATGTCGCGCAGGTACGTCATCGCGAAATGCGTGCTCACGATGGGATCGGCGAGATCGCCGAGATCCTTTCCGCCCTTGCTGTACGTGGTTCCCGGGCGCTTGAACGGTCCCGCCACCTTCTCGAGGATCGCGGCAGTCGACGGCTTGATCTGATACAGGCCGATCTCGCCGGCCGCGCCTACGGCGTCGTGCTTGAACTCCGACTCCACCTCGGCCTGCGCCAGGGCGAGGCAATGATCGATGTTGGTGAGCTGGGCTTCTTTCAGCAGTGTCTCCGGAAACCGGCGGAAGGCGCTGATCGGGGCCTGAGGGTTCTTCTGAGCGATGTACTCGAGGATCGAACGGTTGAGCCGTTCGGCGTCCGCTTCACCGGCGACGGCGATCATGTGCCGCGTCAGGGACAACCCCCCGAAAGCGACCACAACCGCCAGCGTCAGGATAGCGAGTGCTTTCTTCACGCTCATTGCGATTCCTCCTTGTGACACCAGCAACCGCGTTTTTTGTGATGGCCCTGCACCGCAGGAGGATGACGGGAACGAATGAAAGAAGTTCACGCACAGTAGCATTCGGATTCGGACGACGCAACAGGTCGTTGCGTCGTGGGCAAATCTCTACCACGGGCGGTGTCAATCAGCTGACGCGCGGGAGCGTGTTGCGCAAGAAATCATACTCTTACGCGTGTGACGGAATGGCCCTTGCACCTACCCGTAGTGCGCGCGATCGGCGCGCGGAGGAGGGCCAACGATGAATCGCGACGAGATCAAGGGCAAAGCCGAGAAGGCGAAGGGCTACGTGAAGGAGAAGGCGGGCGAGCTCACGAACAATCCGGATCTCGAGGCCGAAGGCGCCGCCGATCGCGCGAGCGGCGCGGTGCGCGAGGGCTTTGGCAAGGCCAAGCGCAAAGTGAAGGAAGGCATCGAGGACGTCGCCGAGGCCGTGGACGACGATCGCGACGACTAGACGACGCGCTCCGAGGGCTCGCCGTTCAGGCGAGCCCTCGGAGCTCCTTCTTCAGAATCTTGCCGACCGGTGTCTTGGGCAGCGCGTCGAGGAAGCGCACCTGCTTGGGACATTTGTACTTCGCCAGCCGACCCTGACAGAACGCGATCAGCGCTTCGGCGTCCGCCGTGGCGCCGGCCTTGAGCGCGACGAACGCCAGCACGTCCTCGCCCAGCATCGGATCACGCATGCCGACCACCGCGGCCTCGGCCACGGCGGGATGCGCGTACAGCACCTCCTCGACCTCGCGCGGGTAGATGTTGAAGCCGCCGCGGATGATGAGATCCTTCTTGCGCTCGACGATGAACAGGAAGCCGTCGGCGTCGAGGCGGCCCACGTCGCCGGTATGGAGCCAGCCGTTGCGCAGCGTCTGCGCCGTTTCTTCCGGCAGACCGTAATACCCCAGCATCACGTTCGGACCGCGCACGCAGATCTCGCCGAGCTCGTCGACGGCCAGGGGACGGTCGGCATCGTCCAGGATCGCCACCTCCACACCGGGGATCGCCTGGCCGACGGAGCCCAGCTTGCGCACGCCCGAGAGCCGGTGCGCGGTGACGACGGGGGAGGCCTCGGTCAGTCCGTAGCCTTCCTGGATGCGGCCGCCGAACTTCTTCTCGAACGGCTCCACGATCTCCAGCGGCAGCGGCGCGGCGCCCGACCCCCACACCCGCATGGACGACGTATCGAAGCGGTCGGCGTCGGGGTAGTGCAGGAGATAGAGCAGCATCGTCGGCACCGCTGACATCGATTCCACGCGATAGCGCTGGATCGCGGTGAGCACGCCCTCGGGGTTGAACCAGCGCAGCAGCACGCCCTTCGTGCCGAGGATGTTGCCGGCGTTCATCACGGTGAGGCCGTAAGAGTGTGAGAGCGGCAGCACCTGGAGGCCCCAGCGCGTGCGATCGAGCTCGTAGAGCGCGGCGGCGGCGCGCGCGTTGGAGGCGAGGTTGTCGTGCGAGAGCGCCACGCCCTTGGGCCGTCCGGTAGTGCCCGACGTGTAGAGAATGACGGCGAGATCGCGGTCGGTGCGCTCCACGGTGGTGAAGGTGTCGGGCTCGCCGGCGATCACGTCGGCCCACGCCGGCCCGCGCGCGCCGGCGCCGACGAGCACCACCGGGCCGGTCCAGCCACCGAGCTTGTCCACGAACTCCGGCGCGGTCACCACGACCTTCGCGCCGGAGTCCTCGAGGATGTGTCGCACCTCCGCGGGTCCCAGCAGGAACACGACCGGCACGACGACGGCGCCGGTCTTGAGAATGCCGGCGTAGGCCTGCAGCACCTCGGGGCAGTTCGGCAGCAGGACCAGCACGCGGTCGCCCGCGCTCACGCCCAGGCGCGTGAGCGCGTGGGCGAACCGGCCGGCCGCCCGCTGCTGCGCCACGTTGGTCCACTCCACGTCGTCGAAGACGAGCGAGACGTACTCGCCGTAACGCTGAACGCTGTCCTCGCCGAGCCGCGCCAGGTTCATGAGCGCAGATCTTAGCGCGATCCACCGTGATACGATCGCCCGCGATGCTGCGGGCCAGCCTCGCGGTCAAGATCGCCGTGGTCATCGTCGTGGTGCTCATCATCGGCTTCGGCGTTTCCACGATCTTCACGATCCAGCGCGAGGCCGCCATGCTGATCGAGCAGAACAAGGTCAGCGCGCGCCGCCTCACCGCCACGCTCGTGGCCGGCATCGAGGGCGCGATGCTGCAGGAGCGCCCCGACGTCACCCGCACGATGCTCCAGGAGCTGAAGACGTCGTCGCCGGTGGAGGGCCTCACCATCTTCCGGCACACCGGCGACGAGGCGTTCACCGACCTCGCCACGGCGATGGAGGTGAACAAGAACGCCGGGCTCGACAAGCAGGTGATGGACAACATCAAGAAGATGGCGCGGCCCCCCGGCGAGACGACGAAGGACCCGCTGTTCCTGAAGGCGATGGACACGCTCGCCACGCAGGAGACCGTGGAGTCGCGCAGCGGCGCCTCGTACTTCACGCTGTACTACCCGGTGCTCAACCAGGAGAAGTGCCAGGGCTGCCACGGCACTGCCTCCCGCGTCCGCGCCGTGGTGCGGGTGGCCACGCCCATGGAGCCCGTGTTCGCCGAGGTGCGGCAGCACCGCACGCGCCAGCTCATGATCGGCGGCCTCACCATCATCGCCGCCGCCGCCGTCCTCGCGATCGCCATGCGCCGCGTGGTGATCCGGCCCATCGGCGCGCTCTCGGCGGCGGCCCGCCGCGTCGGCGCCGGGGACTTCGACGCGCGCGCGCCGGTCGACACGCGCGACGAGCTCGGCGAGCTGGGGGCGGCGTTCAACGAGATGACCGCGCGCCTGGCGACCGCCCGCCAGGAGCTGGAGGGCAAGAACACCGAGCTGTCGGCCGCGCTGCAGAACCTCCAGGAGTCGCGGGAGCGGCTGGAGCTCCTGGAGCAGCTCAAGGGCGAGCTGTCGAAGTTCGTGCCGGAGGCCGTCAAGCGGCTGCTCGAGCAGAACCCCAACGCCACCGAGATGGAGAAGAAGAACGTCGAGGTCTCGGTGCTGTTCCTCGACATCGCGGGCTACACCAAGCTGTCCGAGCAGCTCGAGCCGCGCAAGCTGAACCAGCTCGTGCAGACGTACTTCTCGAGCTTCCTCGAGCTGATCCAGCGCTATCACGGCGACATCAACGAGACGGCCGGCGACGGCCTCATGGTGATCTTCCAGGCGCAGCCCACCGCCACCGACCACGCGCTCAACGCCACGCGCGCCGCCTTCGCCATCCGCCAGCGCACCGAGCAGCTGAACGAGGAGTACGGCGGCGTGTTCCCGCCCATCGGCCTGCACATGGGCATCAACACCGGCGACGCGCTGGTGGGCGCCACCAAGATCGGCGGCGCCGGCGCCCAGCGCTGGACCTTCACGGCCACCGGGCCGACCACCAACGTGGCCGCGCGCTTCGCCGGCTCCGCGGCGACGGGCGAGATCATCGTGGGCCCCACCACGGCCGAGCGCATCAAAGGTCAGTTCGTGCTGGAGAGCCTGGGCGATCGCGCGTTCAAGAACGTCTCGCAGCCCATCCACGTCTTCCGCGTCATCCCGCCCGGGGTCTACGAAAAGATCGTGTGACGTGATGCGCGGTCGTATGGTCGGCCTGCTGACGTTCGCGAGCATGCTCGCCGGCTGCGTGTCGACCGTCCCGCCGCCGACGCCCGCGCCGACGCCCGTGGCCGCCCCGCCGGCCGCGCGTCCGCCCGATGCCGGTGCGGCGTACGATGCCCTGCTCGATCGCGCCCGGCTGCGACCGCCCGACGTCGACTTCGGCGCCCTCCGCCTGGCCTACGCACGGAGCGAGCGCTATCGCCCGTACTCGCGCTATCCCGACGAGGAGCCCGCGATGAAGCAGGCCCTCGACGCGCGCGACTGGCGCGCGGTGCTCGAGATCGCCGAGAGCGCGCTGGCCCGGAATTACGTCCGCGCGCGGCCCCACTTCTGGGCGATGACCGCGAGCGGAAACCTCGGCCGTGCCGCCGACGCGGCCCACCACCGGGCGGTGATGGAGGGCCTCCTGCGGTCGATCGCGGCCTCCGGCGATGGGCGGACCCCGGCAACGGCCATGATCGTCATCGACGTCCAGGAGGAATACGACGTGATGACCTTCCTGAACGTCACGAGCCGCGGGCAGGGCCTCGTGCGCGAGGCCGGCCGCGTCCTCGACCGGCACGACGTCGAGGCGCGCGACGGCGCGCGGTCCATCCTGTACTTCGACGTCTCGGTGCCGTTGTCCCGCGCGCCGTTCGGTCCGCCCCGCTGACGATGGTGCGCGTCGGCATCTGCTCCTGGGCCGATCCGGCCCTGATCGAGTCCGGCGCGTTCTATCCCAGGAAGTCCATGAGCGCGGAGGCGCGGCTGCGCTTCTACGCGCGGCACTTCGACGTGGTGGAGGTGAACGCCTCCTACTATGCGATCCCCGACGTGCTCACCGTGCGCCGCTGGGCGGAGCGGACGCCACCGGGCTTCATCTTCCACGTGAAAGCGTGGAGCCTGATGACGGGGCATCACCCCCGCGCGCAGGCGCTGCCGGCCGACCTGCAGGCGCTGCTGCCGTCGCGCCCGCGCCGCAGCGCGCGCGGCGAGGTGCTGGCCGAGGAGTTTCCCGGCGAGGCCCTGGACGCTTCGTTCCGCCTCTTCCGCGCGGCGCTCGATCCGCTGGAGACGGCCGGCAAGCTCGGCTACGTCCTCTTCCAGTTCGCGCCGTGGGTGCACTACGAGCCACGGCGCCTCGAGTACCTGGCCTCGCTGCCCGCGCGGCTGCCGGGCTGGACGCTCGCCGTCGAGTTCCGCCATCGCTCGTGGTTTCCCGACCACGCGGACGAGACGCTCGGCGCGCTGCGCGCGGCCGGGCTGGCCCACGTCATCACCGATGCCCCCGCGGTCGCGGGCTCCATGCCGCACGTCACCGCCGTCACCGCGCGCACCGCGGTGCTGCGGCTGCACGGCCGCAACGCCGAGGGCTTCCTGCGGCAGCTCCGCGGCGAGGAGCCGGCGGTGCGCGAGAAGTACGACTACCTCTATACGGACGCCGAGCTGGCCGCGCTGGTGCCGGAGGTGGAGCTGCTCGAGCGCGAGAGCGAGGAGGTCTTCGTCTCCTTCAACAACAACAACCGGGACTACCCGGTGCGCAACGCGTTGCACATGAAGCGGCTGCTCGGACAGCCGGCCGCCGGCGAGCCGTCGCAGCCCGACCTGCTCCGCTGACACGCCCCTTGGCGCTCTGGTAGAATTCCAGTCCCATGCCGGAACTCACGCTCCGGGGCGGAGAGGTCGACGGCCTCGGCCTTCACTACGAAGTCGCGGGCCGCGGGCCCGCCGTCGTGCTGGTGCACGGCCTCGGCGGCTTCGGCGCCTCCTGGCGGCACACGATCGACGCGCTGGCCTCGCGGGCCACGGTGTACGCCGTCGACCTGCCCGGCTTCGGCCGCTCCGGCAAACCCCGCACCCACTACCGCCTCGGCTACTTCGCGCGCGCGCTTCACGGGTTCCTCGACGGCCTCGGCGTGGGCCAGGCCTCGCTGGTCGGGCACTCACTGGGCGGCGCCGTCGCCGTCACCTATGCGCTCACGCATCCCTCGCGCGTCGAGCGGCTGGCGATCGTCGCGGGCCTCGTGCCCGGCTTCAGCTTCCACATGTCGCTCGGCTATCGCGTGATCACCATCCCGCTGGTCGGCGAGGCGCTGGCGCTGTGCGGCCGGGCGCCGGTCTACAAGGCCGCCATCGCCCGCTGCTTCCACACCCCGAGCCGGAGCGAGGTGGACTTCCTCGTCGACCACGACTACGCCGAGCGCACGGGACCCGAGGCCAAGGCCGCGTGGCTCGCCACCGCGCGCCACATCCGCGCCGATTTCATGGCGCACCGCGCGGACTACCGCCGCGCCATCGCCACGCTGGACCTGCCGGTGCTCGTCGTGCACGGCCGTCAGGATCCCGCCGTGCCCCCGCTGCATGCGACCGAGGTGACGGCGGGCTTCCCGCGCGCCGGCCTGCGCTGGGTCGATGCCTGCGGCCACTTCCCCCATCTCGAGCACGCCGCCGTGGTCAACGGCTGGCTCGCCGAGTTCCTGGTCGGCCGCCCCGCGCCGCGTTGATGGCCGAGATCACGCCGCAGGCGCTCAAGGCCCGTCTCGGCACGCCGGGCGCGCCGCTGCTGCTCGACGTCCGGCAGGAATGGGAAACGCGCCTGGCCAAGCTGCCCAACGCCGTGCACATCCCGATCGAGGAGATCGAGGGCCGCACGGACGAGCTGAACCCCGAGGACGACATCGTCGTCTACTGCCACCAGGGCGTGCGCAGCGCGGCGGTCGCCGAGTACCTGCGCTCGCTCGGCTTCAAGAGCGTGCAGAACCTCACCGGCGGCCTCGACCTGTGGGCGCGCACCGTCGATCCGGGGATGCGCCGGTACTGATGGCGGACGCGGTCCGCGTCGATCGGCGCGGCGGCGTCGTCCGGTGCACGCTCGATCGCCCTCCGCTGAACCTCTTCGAGCCGGGCCTCATCGCCGCGCTGCGCTCGACGTTCCAGGCCCTCGCCGCCGAGGAGAGCGTGCGCGTGGTCGTCCTCACCGGCGCCGGACGCGCGTTCACCGCGGGCATGGACGTGCACGTGCTGCGCGACCTCGAGCCCGCGTCCGCCACCGCGCTCATCACCAGCCTGCACGACGCCATCGACGCCGTGCACCGCGCGCCCTTTCCGGTGATCGCCGCCGTCAACGGCGCCTCGCTCGGCGCCGGCTTCGAGCTGGCCCTCGCGTGTGATCTGCGCATCGCGGCGAGCGGCGCGATCTTCGGCCTGCCGGAGGTCCGCGTGGGCGTGCCGTCGGTCATCCAGGCCGCACTCCTGCCGCCGATGATCGGTCCCGGACGCGCGGCCGAGATGCTGCTGACAGGCGCCAATGTCGGCGCGGCCGACGCGCTCGCCTGGGGCCTCGTCAACCGCGTGGTGGAGCGCCATCAGCTCGACGCGGCGGTCGAGGCCATGGCCGCCGGCATCGTGGCGTGCGCGCCCACGGCGGTGCGTCTGCAGAAGGAGCTGATCGTGCGCTGGCGCGAGAGCGATCTCACCTCGGCGGTGCGCGCGGGCATCGCCGCCTTCGGCGTCTCCTACGCCACCGGCGAGCCGCGCGAGGGCGCACGGGCGTTCCTCGAGAAGCGGCCGCCCCGCTTCGAGGGACCGCGCTGAAACTCGCCGCCGTCACCATCGACTTCTGGGGCACGCTGCTCTTCGATCCGCCGTCCAGCGACAACCGCTACAAGCGCCGGCGCATGGCCGACTTCGAAACGATCCTGGGCGGCTTCGGCGTGAAGGTCACCGCGGCCGCGCTCGATCGGGCGTACGACGACTCCGCCGGCTACCTCGGACGGCTCTGGGCGAAGAACCGTGACGTCGCCGTGGACGAGCACGTACGCGCCATCCTGGGCGCCGTGGATGGCAAGCTGCCGGCCCGCGTGCCGCCCGAGGTCAGGACCGCGCTGATCGACGCGTTCGCGCGGCCCATCCTGATGGTGCCGCCGGCCGTGGACGATGGCGCGCGGCTCGCGCTGGAGCGGCTGCGCGAGCAGGGTCTGGCGCTGGCCGTCGTCTCCAACAC
>JBKPRI010000233.1:0-11020 GCA_046734515.1 Candidatus Methylomirabilota bacterium
GCGCCAGAGCGCGGCGCCGGCGAGGAGCACCAGCCCGGCATAGAACGTCGGCCGCGCGTTGGCGGTGCTGGCCGCCAGCAGGCAGAGCCCGAAGTACGCGGGAGCCAGGTCGACCGACGGGGTCGGCCCCGGCGTCTTGCGCTGCGACCAGAAGAACACCGCGATCTCGACGCGCCCCGCCGCGCTGTAGAGCTGGCTGGCGATCAGCGGAAAGACGATCAGGGGCAGCCACTGGATGATGCCGGTCACCGCGCGCGCGGACTCGTTGGCCAGCGCCTGGTAGACCGCCATCAGCACGAGCAGCACCGCGCTCAGGTCGGAGGCGCGGTTGAAGTCGCTGCGGCTCAGGTCCCAGCGTGAGCCGACGACGGCGCGCAGCTCGAGCGCCACCGCCATGGCCAGCCCCGCCACGATGGACCCGGTCTGCCAGCCCCAGAACAGCAGCGCCGCCCCGAGGACGAAGGGTGGCATCAGAGCTCGGCCAGCCCTTCCGCGACACGCCCCGTCTCCAGGTGATGCATGTCGTGCGCGCCCGTGGGATCGAGCCTGATCCCCGGCTCGGTGACCACCAGCACCAGCGTGGGGACGCCGAGCGCGCGCACGCGCCGCACCAGCTCGCGGCGGGCGTCGTCCCAGCCGAGCAGCACGAAGATCGCGCCGCTCAGCCCCGCCTCCCGCTGCAGCACGAGCCGCGTGAGGCTCTCGACGGCGCCGTCGCGACAGGGGCGTACCGCGGCCAGGATCTCGAGCAGGCGGTCGACGTGTCCCACGCCGCGGCCGGCCGTCACGCAGTACGCCTGCGGGCCCACGAAGAGCAGGTCCAGCAACGACTCCTGCGTGCCGACGGTGCACGCGAACGACGCGGCGACCGACACGGCCTCCTCGAAGGCGGGCGTGGCCGAGGGAGCGAACGTGTCGAGCACGAGACCGTGGCGCACGAAGAACTCGTCCTGGTACTCGCGGACCACCGGCTTTCCCGTGCGCGCCCACGAGCGCCAGTGGATGCGCTTGAGCGGATCGCCCGGCCGGTAGTCGCGCAGGGCGACGAACTCCTCGGAGTCGCCCACGGACGACGCCAGCGCGATGCCGCCCGGCTGGTAGCGGCGCGCGCCCGGCAGGGCCATGGCGGGAATGGGATAGCGCCGGGGCAGCACCAGCAGCGAGTCCGGCGCCGGCTGGCGGTGCAGGGCGCGCACGAGGCCCAGCGGATCGCGCCGGCTGACGGCGGTGGCGGTGAACGTCACCCGGCCCCGCCGCAGCGGCGTGAGCTCGAGGCGCGCGGTGGCTTCGCCCCCGGGCGCCAGCGGCGGCAAGGCCTGCTCGGCGACCGTGGCGCGCCGGTTCTGCGCCGTGAGCCACGCCCAGCGCGGATAGCCGACCGTGCGGTCGAAGACGTTGCGCCGGGCTTCGTCGGGCTCGGGCGTGTCGCGGAACTCCTCGAACGACGGCCGCGGGTCGCCGAGCTCCTCGAGCAGGAAGAGGTCACGCTGCGGCGCGGCGCCGGGATTGCGCACGCTCACCGAGTAGCTGATGGGCTCGCCCGCGGTGGCGAAGCGCGGCAGGCGGCGCCGTGTCTCGAGGCGCGGCGGCCGGCGGAGCGCGAAGACCATGCCGACCAGCAGCAGCGCGGCCAGGAACGCGAGCGCCTGGTAGGAGACGGTGATGCGCGTATTGGGACCGACGATCGCCGCCGCCGCCACGCCGGCCGCGACCAGCTGACCCGCCGGCGTCAGGCGCCGGGCGAGCCGGTACTGCAGCCCCGTCACCGCCCGAAAGTTGCGATACCAGAACCGCCGCACGACGCTAGGCGGGAACCGCCACCGTTTTGACGATCTCCTCGACGACCGACATCGCGGTCGCGCCCGAGAAGCGCGCCTGGGGATCGAGGGCCAGGCGATGCGCGATGACCGGCACCGCCAGCTCCTGCACGTGCTCGGGGATGACGAACGCCTGCCCGTCGAACAGCGCGAGCGCCTGGGCGGCGCCGATGACCGCCAGCGACGCGCGCGGGCTGGCGCCGAGCTGCACGCCGGCCGCCCCGCGCGTGGCGCGCACGAGCTCCACGGCGTAGCGCTTGACCTCGTCGCTCACGCGCACGCCGCGCACCGCCTTGCGCAGGGCCAGCACCTCGTCGAGCGACACGCACGCGGCGAGAGCGTCCAGCGGATGGCGCTCGGCCTGCGCGGCGAGGATCGCCACCTCGTCGGCCGGCTCGACGTAGCCGAGCCCGAACTGCATGGCGAAGCGGTCCATCTGCGCCTCGGGCAACGGGTACGTCCCGCGGAACTCCACGGGATTCTGGGTCGCGATGACGAAGAAGAGCTCGGGCAGCGGCATGCTCGCACCATCCACGGAGACCTGACTCTCGGCCATCGCCTCCAGCAGCGCCGACTGCGTGCGCGGAGAGGCGCGGTTGATCTCGTCGGCCAGCAGGATGTCCGTGAAGATCGGCCCCTCGTGGAAGCGGAACGACTGGTCGCGCGGATCGAACACCGACACGCCCAGGATGTCGCTCGGCAGGAGGTCGGGCGTGAACTGCACGCGCTTGAACGCGGCGCCGATGGAGCGGGCCAGCGCCTTGGCCAGGGTCGTCTTGCCGGTACCGGGATAGTCTTCCAGCAGCACGTGACCCCCGCTGGCGAAAGCGGCCAGGAGCCGGCGGATGGCCAGCTCCTGGCCGTGCATGACGCGGGCGAGGTTGGCGGCGATGCGCCGGTAGGTCTCGCGCGCCTCCACGGCCACCGCCGCTAGTTGGACGTCGACGACGCGCGCTTCTGCCCGGCGTCGGCTTCGCGGGCCTCGTCCTGCTTGGCCCTGAGCTTCTCGGCGAGCTGCTTGTAGGAGCTGCCGCGGATGATCCGATCGAATTGCGCGCGGTAGTTCGACACCAGGCTCACGCCCTCGATGCTGACGTCGTAGACGAGCCAGCTGGCGCCGACCTTGTGCATGCGGTAGTCGACCGGGATCTCGGTGCCCTGCTTGGTGACGAGCCGGGTGCGGACCAGCGCCTGATCCCCCTCGACGCTCTCGCTCGCGTACACGATCTTCTCGCCTCCGCTGTACTGCTCGATCTGGCCGATGTAGGAGCGCAGCAGCAAGTCGGCGAAGAGCTGGATGAAGTCGTCACGCTCCGCCGGCGAGCGGCTCTGCCAGTGGCGCGCCAGCGAGCGCTGGGAGATCTCGCGGAAGTCGAACGTCTCGTGGGCGATCATCCGGATGGCCGCCCGCCGCTCCTCGCTCTTGCCGTCCGTCTTGACCGCCGGGTCCAGGACCTTCAGCACGCGCTCGATCCGCCCGCGGAGCTGCTCCGTGGGCGCGCCCGCCCACGCCGACCCGGAGAGCACCAGCATCGCCGCCGCCACCGCCACGCTCATCAGCGACCGTCGAAACGCCGACGCCATCCGCATCCCTCCCGATCAAAATTTCTGGAGAGTTTATCACTCCTGCCGGGCGCGTAGCTTCTCCACCAGCGCCTGCGTCGAGGAGGTCTGGATGATCTTGGTGAACTGGGCGCGGTAGTTCGCGACCAGGCTGACGCCCTCGATGCTCACGTCGTAGGCCAGCCAGCGGTCGCCGGCGCGCGCCAGCCGGTAGTCCACCGGGATCGGCGTGCCGCTGCGGGTCATGAAGTGCGTGCGCACCGTGGCGAGGTCGCCCTCCACGCTCTCGCCCACCCAGGTGATCCGCTCGCCGCTGTACTGCTCGATGCGCCCCATGTAGGACTTCTCCAGCAGCGCGGTCAGGAGCTGGACGAGCTCGTCGCGCTCGGCCGTCGAGGCGGACAGCCAGTGACGGCCCAGCGAGCGCTTCGTGATCTCGGTGAAGTCGAAGATCTCCCCGGCGACACCCCTGAGCGCGGCCTTCCGCGCGGCCGGGTCCGCCTTGAGGCTGCCGTCGTCCAGGATGCTGACGATGCGGTCGATGCGCTCGCGCAGCTGGTCGGTCGGCGTGCCGGCAGCGGCATCGCGGACGAGGACCAGACCGAGGGCCAGAGCGATCACCACGACCAGGGGACGCAGGCTCCGCATTGCACCGACTCCTTCCGGGTTCCGGCCGCCCGTTGTTGGGCTGAGGCGGAGGTAGGCAAGCCGAATACCAACCCCGCAATCGCTTCAAGTGTCTGATCCTGTTGACGTCGTGGCGCCCGGAAGTATTCAGCGGATTGACAGGATGCCCGATTCCTGGCTGTCCAGGGAGGGTCGCCGCCGTCTGAGGGGATGCCGGAGGCGTGATGGCATACTATCCCGCGTGACACAGGCGACCCACGAGGACCTCGGCCGGCGGCTGACCGCGCTGCGGGCCGATTTCGCCGCTTTGGGCACCCGCGCCGCCGACGCCGCCTCGGCCCTGGCCGCCAAGCTGCCGCCGCCCCCGGCCCTGCTCGACGAGCTGAGCGCCGCCCGCGACGCCTTCACGGAGCTGCGCGACGCCGTGCTCGAGCAGGCCGGCGCGCTCGCGCTCGTTCTCGACACCGAGAATCTCGAGAGCCTGCGCGACCTGGAGCCCGTGCTGGCCGCCATCGCGGCCGCCGAGGCGCAGCAGACCCAGGCCCACGCCTGGGAGGAGGCGCGCGAGGGCGCGCTGCTGGTCCTCGACCGCGTCATGGCACTGATCCATCGCGAGGACCGGAACTTCGCGCCGCTGGCCGAGAGCCAGGCCCGGGCGCGCGAGCTGCACGCCATGCTGGCCGGTTCCACGCCGCGGGACGTCGAGCACGAGACCGTGATGATGTCGGGCTTGCTCCGGCCCTTCTCCGAGCTGCTGGCGCTCGTCGACGGCTGGAACACTCTCGACGACGATCGCTGCGCCTTCCTGCAGGACGCCATCACGCAGTCCTTCGGCCGGCCGATCGCGCTGGCCGCGCTGCGCGGCAAGCTCGGCCGGGAGGACGAGCTGCCGCCACCCGAGCCGCGTACCCGGGGGCGCGCGCCCGAGGTCTATTCGCCGGGGGCCTATCCAGGGCCGGGCGGCGCCTACGCACCGTCCGCCTATCAGGACTCCGCGTACGCCGCACCCGCCGAACCCGCGGCCGGCACACCGGCCGGCGGCGGCTACGCGCAGCCCACGCACCCGGCGCCGGCCTATGCCACGGGTGATGCGGCCTACCCCAGCGGCGCGCCCACCTACACGCCGCCTCCAGGCGTCGTGGTCACCGGCCCGCCGGGCGTCGTCGTCAGCGGCAGCGGCGCGCCGGGTATCCCCGCCGCGGGCGGCCCGCCGCGCCCCGGCGGACCCATGATCGGCGGCGGGCCGAGCTCGGTCGTCGTGGAGATCCGGCTCTCCGGCGACAAGATCAACGTGGAGACGCCCGAGGCGCGCCGTGAGCGCGAGAAACAGCTCGAGAAGCTGGCCCAGGAGACCGCGCAGTGGTGGATCGCCGCGCGGAACGGCTGGCGCGCGATGCGCGAGCGCGAGGCGACGTTCGCCGACGCCGCGCGTGACTTCCTTCAGCGCTTCCCGACGGTGCTGTCGGTGCCGCTGCAGAAGAGCGCGGATCCGGACAGCGGCAGCGTGGCCGAAGGCTATGCGCTCCTGCTCGCCCACATCGAGAAGCTCGAGGACGGCTTCGTGCGCGAGGCGCTCACGCGCCTCAACCCGCAGTTCACGACGCGCGAGCGCGACAAGGCGTATCCGCTCGGCCAGGAGCTCTACCTCTACGTGGTGGCCGAGGGGCGGCTCTACAAGACCTACCCGGACTTCGTGAGGGATGTCGTGGTCAACGCCTTGCCGAAGCCCGGCCCCTGGGTCCAGGGCGGCCTCATCGAGAGCGACGACGAGACGCGACGCTTCATGCGTCCCGACCACCCGGGCAGTATCGACGAGCACACGGAAGCGGTGGTCGGCTGGCAGGAGCGCATCGGGCCGCACTTCTTCACGGTCGCCGCGGGGCCTCTCACCGCGCGTTTCTTCACGCTGCGGCTGGCCGGCGACGCACTGGCCGAGCCGCCCGACGTGGAGATCAAGCTCAAGGAGAACGACGCGCCCTCGGACCACGCGTGGCTCATCACGCTGCCCATGCCGGGCAAGACCCAGCCGCTGGCGCCCAAGAAGCACCGCACGGGCGGCACCACGCTGGCAGGATTCGGCAAGGACTTCAGCGAGCTCTGGATCGGCGTGTTCAACGCCGATCCCAGCAACGAGCGGAGCTACGAGCTGTCGATCGCGCTGCGCCGCAAGCCCCCGTCCGCGGCACCCAAGGGGATGAAGCCCCCCGCCGCCAGTCCCATCGCCGGAAAATTCTTCGGGCGGCGGTCCTAGCGCTTGCCGACTTCGGCGAGGACTTGGCGGAAGGTGCGGTAGAACTCCACGTGGTCGGTGATGCCCTTCTTCAAGATCGCGGGGAGGTGCGGGAGGTCGTTGAGGTTCACCACGACGTTCACGCTGCGCGCGAAGGCCATGGCGTTGTCGAAGGTCTTGAACTCGCGCCCGAGCAGCGTGACGAACATCCAGCGCCGCTGCGACATGGGCATGGCGCGGATGGCCGCCAGCACGGGGTTGTCGAACGGGCTCGTGCCCTGGTACTGCTCGTCCACGATCACGATCTCGTAGGTGTCGCGGCGGACGCGCTCGACGGCGTCCTCGGCGCCCTTGGGCGCCAGCATGGCGAAGCCGATCTGCTCCAGCGCCGCCTTGATGACCGCCTGCCGCTCCGGCGCGTCCTCGCAGACCAGCGCCAGCCGCGCCTCGTACTGCCCGCCGTCGCCGCCCTGCGCCTCGGGACTCACTTCTTCCTCGCCGCGCCGAAGACGGAGCGGTTGTAGTCCGCGTCCAGCCGCAGGCCTTCGACGTCCGTCGTCTTCTCGCCGCGCTTCTGCTTGAGGGTGTCGATCCCGCGCTGCACGATGGCCTTGCGCGTGGAGTAGTTGACGGCGGTGTCCTCGGTGACGAGGCCGTTCTCGTAGGCCTTGAGCAGCGACTGGTCGAACGTCATCATCCCGAACGGCTCGCCGACCTCCTGGATCTCGTAGAAGGTCTTGCCCTCCTGCTCGCCTTGCAAGATGAGCTCGTTGGAGCGGATCGTGTTGGCCAGGATGTCGTGCACGGCCCAGCGGCCGCCGCCCACCTTCGGGACCAGGCGCTGACCCACGACCCACCGCATGGTGTCGGCCAGCCGCTGGCGGATCTGCTTTTCCTCGTCCTTGTCGAACATGCCGACCACGCGGTTGATGGCCTGACCGGCGTTCACGGTGTGCAGCGTGGAGAGCACGAGGTGGCCCGTCTCCGAGGCCTTGAGCGCCAGCTCGGCCGTCTCCCGGTCGCGCATCTCACCGACCAGGATGATCTTGGGCGCCTGCCGCAGCGCGGCCCGCAGACCGTTGGCGAAGTTGTCGTAGTCCAGCCCCAGCTCGCGCTGGTTGAAGGTGGACTTGCGGTTGGGGTGCACGTACTCGACCGGATCCTCCAGCGTGACGACGTGGACCGACTTCGTCGCGTTGATCTCGTTGAGCAGCGCGGCCAGCGACGTCGTCTTGCCTGAACCGGTGGCGCCCGTGATCAGGATGAGACCATTCTTCTCGGCCGGCATCTTCTTGAAGGCGTCGGGCAGCTTGAGGCCCTCGATGGTCGGGATGTTGGTCTCCAGCTTCCGGAGCACCATCGAGTAGTTGCCGCGCTGGGAGAAGATGTTGACGCGGAAGCGCGCCTTGCCCGGCAGATAGTACGAGCTGTCGCACGAGCCCGACTTGATCAGGTGCTCGGTCAGCCGGCGGTCGCCGTTGATCAGGTTGAGCGCGAAGATCTCGGTCTGGAACGGCGTCATGTTCTCGATGGGCGGATCGACCGGCACCGCCACCAGCTCACCGGCCGCCTCCACCTGCAGCGGGCGGTCGACCGTGATGTTGAGGTCGGAGACGTTGTCGTGTGAATCGAGCATCGCTCCGAGCAGATCGTCGATCTCGGACTTGCGCATGGCAGCCTCTCCCTACTGGTTGAGCTCGTCGGGCGGCGTCTTCAGGAGCGGCCGGAACTTCGACCGGTCGATGCACTTGTCGTAGGCTTCCTCGGGGCTGATCCAGCCCTTCTGCAGCACGCCCATGATGGCGTCGTCGAGCGTCTGCATGCCGAACTGCTTGCCGGTCTGGATGGCCGAGGGGATCTGGACGGTCTTGCCTTCGCGGATGAGGTTGCCGACAGCGGCGGTGCACACCAGGATCTCCAGCGCCGCGCACCGGCCCTTCTTGTCCACGCGCTTGAAGAGGTTCTGGGCGACGACCACCTTGAGGCCGGTGGAGAGGCCGTTGCGCACCTGCGCCTGCTCCTCGGCCGGGAACACCTCGATGATGCGGTCGATGGTCTTCGCCGCGCTCGTGGTGTGCAGCGTGCCGAACACCAGGTGACCGGTGTTGGCGGCTTCCAGGGCCAGCCGGATCGTCTCCAGGTCGCGCATTTCACCGACCAGGATGATGTCGGGGTCCTCGCGGAGCGCGCCGCGGAGCGCGGCGCCGAACGAGCGCGTGTGGATGCCCACCTCGCGATGGTTCACCAGGCAGCCTTGCGGCGTGTGCACGAACTCGATCGGGTCCTCGATGGTGATGATGTGATCCTTGCGGTGCTTGTTGGCGTGGTCGATGACGGCGGCCAGCGTGGTGGACTTGCCCGAGCCGGTCGGTCCCGTTACCAGCACCAGCCCCTTGTGCAGCATCGCCGACTTCTTGAGGATCGGCGGCAGGCCGAGATCGTCCGCCGTGAGCACCTTCGTCGGGATCTGGCGGAACACCGCGCCGCAGCCGTACTTCTGCATGAAGTAGTTGGCGCGGAAGCGCGCGACGTTCGGGATCTCGTAGCCGAAGTCGACGTCGCCCGTCTCCTCGAAGGTCTTGATCTTCTGCTCGGGGGCGATCTCGTACAGCATCTGGCGGAGGTTCTCGTCGTCGAGCGCGTCGTATTTCACCCGCTCCAGCTCGCCGTGCACACGCAGGATCGGGGGCTGACCCGACACGATGTGGAGGTCGGACGCTCCCGTGTCGAACATCAGCTTGAAGAACGCGTCGAGCTTGGCCATCGCCCTCCCCTGGAGCCGCGATTCTTGAGACTTTCACGAGCCTACGTGGTCGGTCGTCTGGGAGTCAAGAATCGCGGCGTCTACTACCGGCAGCGATGCGCGGCCTAACTAGGCTCCAGCGCTGCGGTTCTCACGAAGCTCGGCTGCTGGTAGAGGCGGTCGGTGAGCACGGTCACCATCGGCGTCAGCTGGAAGAGGTCGGTGTAGCGCGCGTGCAGGACGAAGGCCCGCTCGACGAGCCGCACGGCGTCCTTGACGTCGCCCAGACCGGTGACGCTCCGCCCCGCGCGCCGGGCGTGCACGCGCGCGGCCAGCTTCGTGAAGGAGAACAGCGCCAGCAGCGTCTGGTAGCCGCGGAAGACGCCGTGCATCGGCGTGAGCGTCTTGCGGAAGACCACGTGACCCCAGTACTCGCGCAGGAAATCCTCCACGCCGGGCGCGGCGGCATCGAAGCGCACGGCCAGCGCCTCGGCGAGCTCGAACGGCTCGCCGCCGGTGATGGCGTCGGGCAGCCGGCCGCGGGCGCGGCGGAAGCGGAAGTAATTCCGGTAGAGCGACACGATGAGCGGCAGCCGTGCGAGCCGGCGTCGCGACATCTCGAGCCACGTGTAGAGCGGCGCCAGGTACGTCAGCGCGGGCCGGCGCGGATAGCGGGCGCCGGCCGCGATGTCGAGCAGCTTGCGATACTCGCCGGCGGCCAGCTCGGCCAGGCCGCCGGCCAGCGTGGCCTTCGGCTCGCGCCCCTCGCGCCGCGCGCGCGCCTCGAGCTGCGTGAGCCCGATGCCGAGGCTCAGCAGCGCGCTGCCGGCCAGGAGCCCCACGGACAGTGGATGGCGGCGATCGCCGATCAGGTGCAGCAGCGCGGCCTCGATCGGGCGGTATGCGGCCCAGTCGAGATCGATCGAGCCGAACAGGGTGAGCGGCTCCGGCAGCGTCTCCACCCGCGTGCTGCCCGCGAGCACCGCGCGGATCTCGTCCACCTGCGCCGGCAGCCCGGCGCCCTGATGCGCGCGCACCGCCGTGCACGCGAACGACACACCCACCGCGACGCCGTCCGGCGTCTGCACGAAGTGATAGGGGAACTCGCGGCACACCTGCGGCTTGGCGGCGGCGCCGCGGTGACGATGGATGCCGCAGCGCGCATCGGGGGTGAGGAACACGCAGGCGCCCCCGGGCGTCCGCGCGAACGTCACGCGCTCGCCGCTCGGCAGCGGGAACGGCAGCGGCACGAACGCGCCGGCCTTCGGCAGCGACGGATCGTGGGCGCTGAAATCGACGTCGCGCAGCCGGGCGTGCGAGGCGTCGTCCACACCGATCAGCCAGTCGCTGCGGCAGCACGCGCCCGAATTCTGGCAGGTGAAGACCACGCCGTCGGGCAGCAGCAGCGGACGGTCCGGCCCGTGCATCTGGGGTACTCTGAAGCCCCGGAAGGGGCCAGGTCAAGGATGCCGCACGGAGGATCGCGATGACCGAGCCGGTCGTGGTGGACAAGGGCGAGGGAGGCCTTCCGCGCGCGCGCGTGACGGGTCCGCGCGCCGACGCCGAGGTCTATCTGCAGGGCGCCCACGTCACGCGCTGGCAGCCGCGCGGCACCCCGCCCGTGCTCTTCGTCGCCTCGCGCGCGGTGTATGCCCCGGGCAAGGCCATCCGGGGCGGTGTGCCGCTGATCTTTCCGTGGTTCGGCCCGCACGCGACCGACGCCGGCAAGCCGATGCACGGCTTCGCGCGCGCGCGGCCGTGGCGAGTGACGGCGACCGACTCCGCCCCCGACGGCACCGTCACCGTCGAGCTCGGCCTCGACGACGACGAGGCGAGCCGCGCGCTGTGGCCGCATGCTTTCCGCGCGCGCTACCGCGTGAGAGTCGGCGACACGCTGGCCATGGCGCTGGAGGTCGTCAACCCGGGCCCGGCGCCGTTCACATTCGAGGCCGCCCTGCACACCTATCTCGCCGTGGGTGACGTCCGCACCGCAGGCGTGGCCGGCCTCGGGCACACGCTCTTCATCGACAAGGTCGACGG
>JBKPRI010000234.1:0-4297 GCA_046734515.1 Candidatus Methylomirabilota bacterium
GTCCGGGCAGCTCGACGTGGCCGGCAGCGGCTGGAACAAGACGAACGCCGAGAACGCCAAGAACGGTGCGCCGAAGCTGACCATCGGCGAGGCCGACTCGAACGTGAACGACAACGTCCTCATCAACTTCAAGAAGGCGCCCTACAACGACGTGCGCATACGCCGCGCCATCAACCTGGCGCTCGACCGCAAGGCCTACCTGGTCGGCCCGCGCCAGGGCGCCGCCACCTTCGGCGGCGCGCTGCTGCCCAGGCCCGCCGGCGTGTGGGGCCTGCCGGCCGCCGAGGTCGCCAAGCTGCCCGGCATGGGCGATCCGAAGAAGCAGAAGGCGGACGCCAAGAAGCTGCTGGCCGAGGCCGGCTTCACCGCATCCAACCCGTTGAAGATGGTCGTCTCCACGCGCGCCCTCGCGATCTACGTCGACACGGCCTCGTGGATGGTGGACCAGCTCGAGCAGGTCGGCGTGCAGGCCACGCTCGAGCAGATCGAGACGGGCGTGTGGCATCCGAAGATGACGCGCCTGGAGTACCAGGTGGCGCTCAACCTCACCGGCGTCGGTGTGGACGACCCCGACGCGCAGCTCTTCGAGAACTACCACTGCGGCTCGCAGCGCAACTTCTCCGGCTACTGCTCGGAGGAGATCGACAAGCTGATGGCCCAGCAGTCGCAGATGCTCGACAAGGCCAAGCGGCTGGCCCTCGTCAACGAGATCGACCGCAAGCTGCAGGCCGACGGGGCCCGGCCCATTCTCGGGTGGGGCAAGCAGTACGAGGTGCACTGGCCTCACGTGAAGGGCTGGGTCGTGCACGAGAACTCCATCTACAACGTGAGCCGCCGCCAGGACGTCTGGCTCGACAAGTAGGGCGCCGTGCGGACCTACATCGCCAAGCGCCTGGTCATCGCCGGCGTCACGCTGCTGGGGATGTCGCTGCTGCTGTTCGTCCTCATGCGGCTGGCGCCGGGCAACATCACCGACATCATCTTCGAGTCGGCCGGCTACGTGGACGAGGCCGACCGCCACCGCCTGGAAGCCGAGCTGGGCATCGACAGGCCGCTGATCGTGCAGTACGGCCGCTGGCTCGGCGACCTTCTCCGCGGCGAGCTGGGCAAATCGTATCGCTACGACCTGCCGGCCTGGGACGTCATCAAGCCGCGGCTGCCGGTCACGCTGGAGCTGGCCGTGCTGTCCATGGGGTTCTCCGTGCTGCTCGGGGTGCCGTTCGGCGTCATCAGCGCGGTGCGACGAGGACGGCCGCTCGACTACGCGCTGCGCGTGATCTCGCTGGCCGGGCTGTCCATGCCGGCCTTCTGGCTGGCCATGATCATCATCCTCACGCTGGTGCGCTCGTTCGGCTGGATTCCGTCCATGACCTACGTGCCGCCCTCCGAGAACCTGCGCGCCAACCTGATCCAGTTCCTGCTGCCGGCCCTCGCGGTGGGCTATCGCAGCTCGGCGCTCATCATGCGCATCACGCGCTCGACGATGCTGGAGGTGCTGCGCGAGGACTACATCCGCACGGCGTGGGCCAAGGGGCAGCGCGAGGCCCAGGTGGTGTGGCGGCACGCGCTCAAGAACGCTTCGCTACCGGTGGTCACGGTGATCGGCATCGAGTTCGCGTTCCTCATCGGTGGCCTGGTGGTCACCGAGACGGTCTTCAACCTGCCCGGCGTGGCGCGCTACCTGGTTGACGCCATCCAGTTCCGCGACTACCCGATCGTGCAGAACCTCGCCATGCTCATCGCGGTGGTCGTCGTGCTGGCCAACCTGACGGTCGACCTGCTCTATACGTGGCTCGATCCCCGCATCAAGTACGGGAGCGCGTGATGGCGACGATTCCGGCCTTCGATCTCGTGATTCCCGAATCCTCCGTCGCCGCGCGCTCGCGCCGCGCCGCGCTCGGCCGCTTCGTGCGCAAGAACCCGCTGGGCGCGGTGGGCGGCGTGCTGATCGTGGTGATGGTCGTCGCCGCGCTCGGCGCCGACCTGCTGGCCACGCACAACCCGGTGCGCACCTCGAGCCAGGTGCTGGTGGCGCCCGGCAGCGACTTCTGGCTGGGCAGCGACAATCTCGGCCGTGATCTCTACAGCCGCATCGTGCACGGCTCGCGCATCTCGCTGGCCGTCGGCATCGCGTCCACGCTGCTGGGCGGCGTGGTGGGCGGGCTGCTGGGGCTCATCTCGGGCTACCTCGGCGGCCGCACGGACCTGCTCCTGCAGCGGCTGATGGACGTGATGCAGGCGCTGCCGATCCTGGTGCTGGCCCTCGTGCTGGCCGCCGCGCTCGGCCCGTCGCTGACGAACACGATCGTGGCGATCTCGGTCGTGATCGTCCCGCGCGCCGCGCGCGTGGTGCGGGCCAGCGTGCTGTCCATCCGCGAGTTCGTCTACGTGGAGTCGGCGCGCGCCCTCGGCGTGGGGCACGCGCGGGTGGCGCTCCGCCACATCCTGCCCAACACGTTCGGGCCGTTCATCGTGCTGCTCACCGCCCAGCTCGGCGGCGCCATCCTGGTGGAGGCGGCGCTGTCGTTCCTCGGCCTCGGCGTGCCGGAGCCGTACCCGTCGTGGGGGCGGATGCTGTCGATCGCCGCCGCGGAGTACGCGCACAAGGCGCCCTGGCTGGTGATCTACCCCGGGCTGGCCATCAGTCTCGCGGTCTTCGGCACCAACCTCCTCGGGGACGCGCTGCGCGACTCGCTCGATCCGCGCCTGCGCGGATCCTGACGCCTCAGTCGGTCTCGCGGCCGCGCGCCAGCGGCGCCTCGACCGAGCGCGAGCGGTCGGACGCCGTCCAGGTGAGGACGCCGTCGCCCTCGGGCTTCAGCACGACGGTGGCCTTGTTCGACAGCGTGGCGTGAATGGCGCCGTCCTTCACGGCGGCGTCGACGACGCCGCCCTTGAATCCCGTCGAGGTGTACAGCAGCCGCAGCTGGCCGTCGCCGCCGTCGACCGGCGCCACCAGGACGAGTGAATCGCCGAGCAGCGCCCAGCGGTAGCCGGCCAGCATGCCGACCGGCGCGGGGAACGCCGAGTCCGGCGCCGCGAGCGTCGGGCGGTCGGCCGCCGCCGGCAGCAGCAGCTCACGCACGACCGGCCACTCGTCGGCCGCCCGCGCCGGGCACGTGAAGCGGCTGCCCGGCGGCTTCTCGGCCGCCAGGAACTCGACGAGGCACGGCCCATAGCGCAGCGCGAAGCGGCCGGTCACCCCGCCGCCGTGCTCGCTGATGTCGGTCGTCTCGTCGAGCAGCAGGTAGGGCAGCGACCGGCGCGAGAGGATCGAGTGCGCGCTGGCGCCCCGCACCTGGTAGTTGAACAGCGAGTCGTTCTTGGGGAACACCAGTGCCAGGCGGCCCACCTTGGCGGACTGCAAGATGCGATCGGTGACCGAGGCGTCGAGCGAGCCGGATGCGCTGCTGGAGCGGACACCGGGGGCCAGCGCGATGGCGGCATCGATGTCGCCCGAGGTGTCGATGGCCTCGAGCGTCACGTAGCCGCCGAACGATTGCCCGGCCAGCGCCACCTTGCGGTAGCCCGCCTTCTTCAGCGCCTTGGCCTCCTCTAGCGTGCGCGTCACCGTGCGATAGAGCGTGTTGCCCGAGGACTCCGCGGCGTGATGGCGCTTGAGCATGATGACGTCCCAGCCCCGCGCCTGGAGCAGCCGCAAGGCCGGCGGCGCCGGCGCCATCCACGACTGGGTCGTTCCCGAGATGCCGTGGTTCCAGATGACGACGCCGGCGGCTCGCTCGGGGCCGTGCGCGGGCAGATCGCAGAAGGCGCGCTCGAGCCAGAAGTAGCGGTTGCCCGGCTGCTGGTTGCAGGCGAGGTCGTCGGCCGCGGCGGTGGCGGTGAGGGGAAGCAGCAGGAGTGCGGCCGCGAGCAGGAGGAAGACCATGCGCCGCTCGGGACTATTGCAAGTCGGCCGGGTCCGGGTCAAGCGCGTTTGCTACTATTCGCCCACCCGCCGGGCAGGGAGGACGCCGATGACGTCATGGGCCGCGGTCGTCACGCTCGCCGTGCTGCTGCTGACTCCGATGCCCGCTGCTGCCCAGGAGACGCCGCGCGCGGGCGGCGTGCTCAAGGCCGCGATGATCGGCGAGCCGCCCACGCTGGACGCTCATCTCACGACGGCCGTCATCACCTACAACGTGATGTGGCACGTCTACGAGACGCTCTACACGCTCGACCGGAACTTCGAGCCGGTGCCCATGCTGGCGGAGAGCCACGTCGTGAGCGACGACGGCCGGCGCTACACGGTCACGCTGCGGCGCGGCGTGAAGTTCCACACCGGCAAGGAGCTGAC
>JBKPRI010000235.1:0-11580 GCA_046734515.1 Candidatus Methylomirabilota bacterium
GGGCGAGACGATGTGCGCCGCGCCGTCGCCGACGACGAGCGTGGGCTCGCCCAGCCGCGCCGCGAGCGCGCCGGGCGCCAGGGCGAGATAGTCCCACTCCCGGCGCATCGCGCTGCCGTCCCAGCGGTAGCACGAGGCGTACACCTCACCCTTGCGCGCGTCGAGCACCGGGCACACCGGCAGCGCCGCCCACGGCAGCGCCGCCGCCATCGCGTCGAGCGTCGGCACCGCAGCGACCGGCACACCGAGAGCGAGCGCGAGCCCCTTCACGGTGCTGAGCGCGATACGCAGGCCGGTGAACGAGCCGGGCCCGATCGCCACGGCGAGACCGGTCAGCTCGCGCGGTGTCCAGCGCGCATCGCCGAGCACGCGGTCCACGGCCGAGAGCAGCCGCTCGGAGTGCGTGACGCTGACGTCGAGCAGATACTCGGCCACCAGCCGCTCGTCGTCGAGAAGCGCCACGCCACCGGCGAGAGACGACGTTTCGACTGCAAGGACGCGCATATGGCGGGAGTCTAGCATGCGCTCGTGGCATAATGCCGGGCAGGAGGCCTGCATGAGCGGGGCCGCACCGAAGAAAGATCCCGTCGCCGTCGAGGCCGAGGTTCGAGAGAAGATCCATCTCGAGATCCTCAAGCGCACCGGCGCCTATCACGCCAACGATCACGTTCTGCTCCCGTCGGGGCAGCACACCACCGAGTACATCGAGAAGACGCTGGTCACGACGGAGCCCTCGTTCACCGAGGGGCTGGGCGGCGTCATCGCCAAGCACTTCGCCCAGTGGCCGGTCGACATCGTGCTCTCCACGGGACCGGGCGCGCTCATCCTCTCGCACTGCGTGGCGCGCGCGCATCCCTCGCGGCCCGTCGTGATCTATGGCGCCAAGGGCCTGTCGCGCGGCAAGCGTCGGGTCACCCTGCCCGTGGAGTTCCAGCGGCTGGTGCGGCCGGGCACGCGTGTGCTGCTCGTCGAGGATCTCGTGTCGAGCGGCACCACGCTCAATCTGCTGATCGAGCTGGTCGAGCATCTCGGCGCGCAGGTGGTCGGCGTGGGCTGTCTCTGGCGGCGCACGTCGGTGGAGGTCGACGGCAAGCCGGTCTTCAGCCTGGTGAGTCGCGATTTTCCAACTTACAATCCCGAGGAGTGTCCGCTGTGTCGAAAAGGCGTGCCGCTCAACGAGGAGTTCGTCAAGCGAAGCGGCCATCGACGGTCGTCTTCGGTCCAGGAGCCTAATAGCCCGTAAACACGTCCTAATAAGATCCCTGACCGACGATTCTTTCCGCTCTTTTCTGGTCTGTTTCGGCCCACCTCAAACGTAAGGCATGGCTCTTGCTGTACTGGGCTTGCGCACGCGGTCAGTAGCAGCCCGAAAAGGAGCCGCACACATGCTCAAAGCCACGATCGGCGCCGCCCTCAGCCTCGCTTTCGTTGTCGCCGCAATCGCGCCGGCGGCCGCCGAGCCCATCGCCGTCCGATACACCGAAGGCATCACGCGCGGGTTCCCCGTGCTGCGCTCCATGGGCGGTGAGAAGCTTGCGCAGGGCGAGCTCACACAGGTCCCGCGCGGTGACATCGTCGAGAGCCGCCTGGTGTTCCGGTTCAAGGACGGCTCGGTCTACGACGAGCGGCTGACGTTCTCGCAGCGGGACGTGTTCACCCTGCAGAGCTATCACATCGTGCAGCAGGGGCCCTCGTTCCCCGAGGCGATCGACGCGCGGGTGGACCGCAGGACGGGCCGCTACGAGGTGCGCTACCGGAGCGACGAGGATAGCCCCGAAGAGACCCTCAAGGGCAGCTTCGACATGCCGAGCGACGTCTACAACGGGCTGCTGTCCACGCTCATGAAGAACATGCCGGCCGCCACGCCGGCCACCGTGCAGATCATCGCCTTCACGCCCAAGCCGCGGCTGGTGAAGATGCTCCTGAAGCCGACCGTCGAGGACCCGATGAATGTCAACGACGCCGCGGTCATCGCCACCCGCTTCCTGGTGCGCCCGCAGCTCGGAATGTTCGCCTCGCTGCTGGTGGCCGACATTCCCGACGTGAAGTGCTGGATCGCGGGCGGCGACGCCCCGGCCTTCCTGCGCTTCGAAGGCCCGCTCTACTTCATGGGCCCGATCTGGCGGATCGACTGGTCCTAGAAAGACGAAAGGGGCCCTGAGGGCCCCCTTCGGTCCATCGTCCTCGCGCGCCCCGCGGCGCGCGATTCGCTTTTACGCGGCTTCCCACAATCCTTCGGCGACGCCGGCGTTCTTGTAGGCGTCGCGGATCTTGTCGAGGTTCTGGGTGACGAGCAGGCCGATCTTGGCGAAGGGCTCGAAGACGGGTCCCTGGCCGCCGATGACCGGGAACGCCACCTTCGGCAGCTTGTCCCACTGGGCGTGGATGGTCTCGCTCACCGCCGTGAGGTTGGCGTAGAACTCTTCCTTGCCCTGCTCGGCGCGCCGCACGATCGGCGTGATCAGACAATCGATGGCCTCGCGCGCCTTGCTCGCCGCCCCCTCCACCGCCGCGCCGGCCAGCGGCACCACGGTCACGCCAAGCTCGCCGAGGAAGCGCTGCAGCAGCAGGCCGAGCTTGTCCTGCAGCAGCGCGGCCGGCAGGCCCACGGTCTTGACCGAGGTGTGGCCAAGCTCGCGCGCCTCCGCGTACAGCTGGTTGCGGAGCCAATCGACGTGGGCGCGGTTCTCGTCGTCCTTCCACCACTCGCGCAGCATCTTCTTGCCCCAGTAGCGGATGGTCGTGTAATAGAGGTCGCCCTTCAGGATCTTCTTCGCGATGCCCCGCCACGAATAGAACTTGCTCATGGCATTGATGGCGGCCATCTGCAGCTCGTAGGGGCTCATGCGCCGCGGCTGGTGGACGGCGTGGTGGCCGTCGTAGAGGCTCCAGTTGCGGTTGATGACGTACTTGTCGCCCTTGTCGTAGAGCGTGTCCCAGTCGGGCGAGCCCGGGATGGGCGTCAGGATCATGAACTGCACGGAATCGATGTCGTGCTTGAGCGCGAACTCCGCGGTGGCGTCCACGGTCTCCACGTCGTCCTCGTCGGAGCCGACCACGAACATGCCGTGGATGCGGATCTTGTGAGCGTGGAACTTCTCGATGGAGCGCTCGATCTTGGCCAGGTCCTGCTTCTTCTGGAAGAGCTTCAGCGTGCGCGGGTTGATCGACTCGAACCCGACGTAGACGTTGAAGCAGTTCGAATCACGCATCATCTGGAGCAGCTCGGGGTCGTCCACCGTCTCCGTGCGGACCTGCGCGCCCCACTGCGGCGTCAGGTTCTTGTCGATCATCTTCCGCAGCAGCTCCTTCACCCGCTTCTTGTTGGCGGTGAAGATGTCGTCGGCGAAGAACGTGTACATGTTGCCCTTGTGGATCGTCAGCTCTTCCAGCACGCGGTCGATGGTGTGCGTGCGGAAGGCGTGGCCGTACATGCCGGGCACCGAGCAGAACGTGCAGGAGAACGGGCAGCCCCGCGAGGTGGCGATGGACACCACGCCGCCGGGCTTCCACCCCTCGATCAGCTTGTAGTCGGGAATCGGGTTGACGTCCAGGTTGGGGATCTTCGGGCGCTCCGGATTATTCACGACCCGGCCGCCGTCGGCCCGGTACGTGAGGTTCTGGATCTTGTCGAATCCGTCGCCGCGCTGGATGGCGTCCACCAGTTCCTGGAAGGCGAACTCGCCCTCGCCGCGCACGACGAAGTCGGCGTGCTGCATGCCCTCGTCGGGCATGAACGAGGTGTGCGTGCCTCCCATGACCACCACGGCGCCGGCGGCGCGCGCGGTATCGGCCAGCTTGTACGCCTGGGGCGCCGTCGACGTGATGGCCGAGACGGCCACCAGGTCCGCCGAGAGCACCTCGCCCATGTCGATGTCCTGGATGTCTTCGATGTAGACCCGGACGTCGTAGCCCTTCGTCCGCATGATCGTGCCGAGGAGCACTGAGCCGAGCCGGGGAATGCACACGCGACTGTAGATGTGCAGGTGCGTGGACTTCGGCTCGACAAATACCAGCTTCTTGAGCTGCCGCTTCATAGGCTCGGTCTCCTCGGCCTGGTCTCGACCCGTCGGCGCACGCCGCGTGGTCTGGGTGGGTGCAGAGGTGCCCACACGCTACCCCGCGCGTGCCGACAAGTCAACGCACGCAGGCCTTTGCAGCGAGCCCCACATCCGGGGCGCGCGCGCGGCGAGCGCCACGATATCTTGACGCGATGGAGCCTCGCCGCGCCTACGCGCTCCTGGGTCTCGTGCTGCTCTTCTGGGCGGGCAACTTCCCGCTCGGCAAGCTGGCCCTGGAGCGCCTGGGACCACTCACGCTCACCGGCGGGCGCGCGCTGCTGGCCGCGCCGCTGCTCCTGCTCGTCGCCCGCCTCACCGCTCCGCTGACCCGCCCGCTCGGTCGCGCCGACTACGTCGCCTTCCTCGTGCTCGGCGGCACCGGGCTGGTCACCAACACCACGGTCTGGTACCTCGGGCTCAAGCACACGACGGCGCTCAATGCCGGGATCGTGGGCGCGGCCGCGCCGATGTTCACCGCCGTGGCCGCCGCGCTCCTCCTCGGCGACCGGCTTGCGGCCCGTAACTGGGTCGGCATCGGGCTCAGCGTGCTGGCGGTCGTCGTCACCGTGGCCAAGGGCTCGCCGGCGGTGCTACTCACCTTCGCCGTGAACCGCGGCGACCTCTTCATCCTGGCCTCGCAGGCCGCCTGGGTCACCTACTCGCTCTACAGCCGCGCCGCGGCCTCCACGCTGCCGCCGATGTGGATCATGGCGGGCGCGCACGTGGTGGGCGCGATCGTCCTGGTCCCGCTGGCCCTGGCCATCGAGCACCCCTGGCAGGAGTGGCGGGCCTGGAGCGCATGGCTGGTGGTGCTCTACGGCGCCCTGCCGATCACGCTCGGCCACGTGTGGTTCTATCGCGTGATCCGCGTGCTGGGCGCCGGCCCCACGGTGGCGTTCCTGAACCTGATGCCCTTCGTGGTGCTCGCGCTCTCGTGGACGCTGCTGGGCGAAGCGCTCCACGCCTACCACGTCGCCGGCGCCGTGCTGGTAGCGGCCGGCGTCTACCTGGCGACGCGCCCCGCCTGAGCGCGCGGCTTGGCGGCCGGCGCCGCCTTGGGCTTGTCGTCCTTGAGCAGACCCTTCACCTCGTCCATGAACTGGTTGATGTCCTTGAACTGCCGGTACACGGACGCGAAGCGAACGTAGGCCACCTGGTCGAGACGCTGGAGGTTCTCCATCACCATGTCGCCGAGCTCGTTGTAGGAGATCTCCTTCTCGGCACGCTCGTGCAGCTTGGACTCGATGTCGGCCACGACGTTGTCGACGGCCGCGATGGCGATCGAGCGCTTCTCGCACGCCTTGAGGATGGAGCCGCGCAGCTTCTGGCGATCGAAGGGCTCGCGCCGCCCGTCGCGCTTGACCACGTGTGGGAGCACGTCCTCGATGTACTCGTAGGTCGTGTACCGGCGATGGCACTTGAGGCACTCGCGCCGGCGGCGGATGAACTCGCCGTCACGTCCCACTCGCGAGTCGACGACCCGGTCCTCCGTGTGGCCGCAGAACGGGCATTTCATCGGCCGCCTCCTGTCATAGGGGAACCCACGAGGGTTCCCCTCGAACCCCTCCCGAGCGTCCTCGAACCCCTCCCGAGCGTCCTCGAACCCCTCCAGGGCGTCCTCGAACCCCTCCGTGGTGGCGCAATCACCGGATGCGGTCCGGGTAGAGCGGGAAGCGGCTCGTCAGCGCTTGCACGTCGCCGCGCACCTTGGCCTCGACACCGTTGTCGCCGAGCTTGGACAGCACCCGATCGATCAGCTCGGCAATGGTCGCCATCTCGGGCTCTTTCATCCCGCGTGTCGTCACGGCGGGTGTGCCCAGCCGGATGCCGCTCGTCACCATGGGACTCTTCGTCTCGAACGGGATCGTGTTCTTGTTGACGGTGATCCACGCCCGGTCGAGCGCCTCCTGGGCGTCCTTGCCGGTGACGTTGCGGGGCGAGAGGTCGAGCAAAAGCAGGTGCGTGTCCGTGCCCCCGGTCACCAGGCGATAGCCCCGGGCCAGGAGCGCCGCCGCGAGCGCCGCGGCGTTCTTGACGATCTGCTGCTGGTAGGCGCGCCACTCGGGGGTCAGCGCCTCCTTGAAGGCGACGGCCTTGGCAGCGATCACGTGCATGAGCGGCCCGCCCTGCACGCCGGGCATGACCGTCTTGTCGAGGGCCGCCGCGTGCGCCGCCCGGCACATGACCATGCCGCCGCGCGGGCCGCGCAGCGTCTTGTGCGTCGTGGAGGTGACGAAGTCGGCGATGCCGATCGGAGAGGGATGCAGGCCCGCCGCGACCAGGCCGGCCGGGTGGGCGATGTCGGCCATGAGCGTGGCGCCGACTTCCCTGGCGATCTCGCCGAAGGGCTTGAAGTCGATCTGCCGCGGGAAGGCCGAACCGCCCGCGATGATCAGCTTCGGCCGGTGCTGCTTGGCCAGGTCGCGCACCTCATCGAGGTCGATGCGCTCGGTGTCCCGGCGCACGCCGTAGGCGACGATCGAGTAGAACTTGCCCGAGTAGTTCACGGGGCTGCCGGCGGTGAGGTGGCCGCCGTGCGAGAGGTTGGGGCCGAGCACGGTGTCGCCCGGCTTGAGCAGCGTGAAGTAGACGGCCATGTTGGCCTGCGCGCCCGAGTGCGGCTGCACGTTGGCGTGCTCGCAGCCGAACAGCTCCTTGACCCGCGCGATGGCGAGGTCCTCGACGATGTCGACGACCTCGCAGCCGCCGTAGTAGCGCTTGCCGGGATAACCCTCGGCGTACTTGTTGGTGAGGACGGAGCCCGTCGCCTCCAGCACCGCTTCGGAGACGAAGTTCTCGGAGGCGATCAGCTCGAGATTGCGATGCTGCCGCTCGGCCTCCTCACGGAGGACCTTGGCGACCTCGGAATCGACATCGCCCAGCCGCCGAGCCATACGGCGACCATACCGATTGTGGCCCCCGGCGTCAAGGTTACTAGATACGGGGGCACTAGTGGACGGTCCGCGCGCCGGCGGCCGGGAAGGCGAACGTCTCGGTGACGGCGCCCTCCACGCCGGCCTGCACCAGGCGGTCCAGCTCCAGGCGGGACTCGGCGGCGTCGGCCTCGGCGGGCGTCATCCGGGTGGCCGGATGCTTGGGGACGAAGAGCGTGCAGCAGTCGGCGTCGGGCTCGATGGAGGTCTCGAAGGTGCCCAGCCGCTTGGCCTCGTCGGTGATCTCGATCTTGTCGGTGCCGATCAGCGGGCGCAGCACCGGCATGGTGGCGACGGCGTCGATCGCCGCGATGTTCTCGAGCGTCTGCGAGGCCACCTGCCCCAGGCTCTCGCCGGTGGCCAGGGCCAGCGCGCCGTTGCGCCGTGCGATCGCCTCGGCGATGCGCACCATCAGCCGGCGGTAGACCACCACGCGCACCGGCGGCGGCACCGAGAGCACGACCTCGCGCTGGATCTCGCCGAACGGCACCAGGTGCAGGCGGGAGGCGTACTGCCACTCCGTCAGCCGCTCGACCAGCGCGCGCACCTTCACCTGGGAGGTGTCGGGCAGGTACGGCACGCTGTGGAAATGGACGAAGACCACGCGGCAGCCGCGCTTCATCATGCGCCACGCGGCCACCGGCGAGTCGATGCCGCCCGAGATCAGGGCGGCCACGGTGCCGCTGCCGCCGACGGGCAGGCCGCCGGGCCCGGCGCGCCGGTCGAGGGAGATGAACGTCTCGTCGGGCAGCACCTCCACCGCGATGTCGACCTCGGGATGCTCGAGGCTCACCCGTGTGGCCACGCGCTCCAGCACGAAGGCGCCGAGCGCGCGGTTGAGCTCCACGCTCGACATCGGATACGTCTTGAAGGCACGCCGGGCCGAGATGCGGAAGGAGGCGAACGTCCGGCCCTCGACCAGGCGGGCGATCAGGCTCTCCATGGCCGACAGCGTGGACGACGTGCGATAGCCGAGCGACACGCTGGCCACGCCGCAGACGCGCCGCGCGCGCTCGACCACGGCCTCCGGCTGCGGGTTGTCGTCGAGATCGAGCACGATGCGCCCCGGCCGCTGGCGCAGGGTGACGGGACCCAGGTCGGCGGTGGCCCGCTCGAGGTTGCGCGCCAGGTGGCGCAGGAAGAGCGGACGATTCCCGCGCTTGAGGCTGATCTCGTGGTAGTGCACGACCACGACGGGATGCATCGCCACGGGTGCTCAGCCCAGCCGCGCGGCGAGCCCGCGCGCCCGCGCGAGCTCGTCCGGCGTGTTGACGTTCATGAACACGACCTCCGCCGGCCGCACGCGCGCCACCTCGGCCTCGTCCACCTCGACCACCCGCACGTCCTCGAAGAACCCCACGATCTTGAGCTGCCCCGCCTTCAGGCGCCTCTCGATGTGCGGCAGGCAGGCCTTGGCGTAGAGCGCGTGCATCGTCTCCAGCTGCTCGCCCACGCGCGGGATGACGACGTCGCCCTCCCCCGCCCGGCCGATCACCAGGCGCGCGACGTCGGGATGCAGGAACGGCATGTCACAGGCGACCGTGAACGCGGCGTCGCCCGACACGGCGCGGAGGCCCGAGAAGATGCCGCCCAGCGAGCCGTGGTCCGGATAGACATCGGCCACCATGGGGACCCCGAGAAAGCCGTAGAGCGCGGGCGTGTTGGTCACGATGAGCACATCGTCCACGACGGCACGCACCGCGTCCAGCACGCGCTCGACGATGCGGCGCCCACCCAGCTCGAGCAGCGCCTTCGGCTCGCCGCCCATGCGGGTACTCTTGCCGCCGGCCTGGATCACGCCCGTCACGCGCACGTCAGACCTTGACCGCGCCCGCGCGGATCACGCGCGGCGGGTCCACGGTGACGTCGAGCACCGTGGAGGGCTCGCCGCCCACCGTGGCGCCGCCGTCGAGCACGAGCTCCACCGCGTCACCGAAATAGGCCACGACCCGGGCCGCCGTGGTGGGGGCCGCGCGCTCGGCGGGATTCGCGCTCGGCGCAGTCACGGGCCCGCCGAGCGCGGTGACGAGCGCGCGCGCCACGGGGTGCGCGGACAGGCGCACGCCCATGGTGCCGGTGCCGGCGGTGACCTCGGCCGGGATCTCGGGCCGCGCGGGCAGGACCAGCGTGAGCGGCCCGGGCCAGTGGCGATCCATGAGCGCGCGCGCCCGCGGGGAAATCGTGGTGGCGAGCCCCTCGACCATGGCGATGGAGTCCACGAGGACCAGCAAGGGCTTGCCGGCCGGCCGGCCCTTCACCTCGAAGATGCGCCGCGCCGCGCCGGGCCGCAGCGCCGCGGCGCCGAGGCCGTAGAACGTCTCGGTGGGAAACGCCACGAGGCCGTCCGCCCGCAGCACCGCCGCCGCCTCGTCGATGGCGGCCCGGGCCGGCGAGACGGGATCGACCGCGACGACCCTGGTCACCCGCCCGTGCGTGCTTTCAGCTTCTCGGCGACCCGGCGGGCACGCTCGTCCACTTCCTCCGAGAGCCGCTTGCGATACGCCGCGAGGCGCTCCGCCACCACGGGGTCGCTCGAGGCCAGGATCTGCGCGGCCAGGATGCCGGCGTTGGCCGCGCCCCAGGCGCCGATGGCGACGGTGGCGACGGGCACGCCCTTGGGCATCTGCACGATCGACAGCAGCGCGTCGAGGCCGTTGAGTGTGGTGGACGCGATCGGCACGCCGATCACGGGCAGGGGCGAGAACGCCGCCACCACGCCGGGCAGCGCCGCCGCGCCGCCCGCCGCCGCGATGAGCACCTTGAGACCGCGGGCCGCGGCACCGCTCGCCCACTCCTCGGTGCGGCGCGGCGTCCGGTGCGCGGAGGCCACGACGACCTCGTGGCCGATGCCCAGTGTCTCGAGGATCTTGACGGTTTCCATCATGGTCTCGAGATCGGAATCACTGCCGAGCACGATGCCGACACGAACGGGACTCGTCACGCGCGTCACGCCTCCCCTCGACCCCTCCGACCGATGTCGGTTCGATATTGCATGCCGTCGAAGTGGATGAGCTGCAGGGCCTCGTAGGCCCGCGCGATCGCCTTTGGCAGATCGTCGGCCACCGCGGTGACGCCGAGCACGCGGCCGCCCGCGGTGATGAGCCGGCCATCCTTCCGCGCGGTGCCGGCGTGGAAGACCTGCACGCCGGCCAGCGCCGAGGCGACCACCACCCCCGTGATCTCCCGGCCGGTCTCGTACTTGCCCGGGTAGCCGCCGGAGGCGACCGCCACGCACACGCTGGCGCGGGTCGACGCCGGCCACGAGGCCGGCAGTCGTTCGCCGCGCGCGACGGCCGCCAGCAGTGGAACGAGATCGCCGTCCATGCGCGTCATGATCGCCTGGCACTCGGGATCCCCGAAGCGGCAGTTGAACTCGACGACCTTCGGACCTTCCTTGGTCAGCATGAGCTGCACGAAGAGCACGCCCTGGTACGCCGCGCCCTCGTTCGCGAGCGCGCCGATGGTCGGCTCCACGATCGAGGCCATCGCGCGCGCCTGCGTCCCGGCGTCGAACACCGCGACCGGCGCGAAGGCGCCCATGCCGCCCGTGTTCGGGCCGCGGTCGTCGTCGAAGATCGTCTTGTGGTCCTGCGCGGCGTCGAGCGCCAGTGCCTGACGGCCGTTCACCGCCACGAAGAAGGAGACCTCCTGGCCGTGCAGGAACTCCTCGATGACGATCCTGGCGCCGGCGGCACCGAACTCGCGCCGCTCCATGCACTGGGCGATGGCGGCGTCCGCCTCGTCCAGTGTGCGGCACACGATGGCGCCCTTGCCGGCGGCGAGCCCGTCGGTCTTCACCACGAGCGGCGCGCCGAGCTCGCGCGCGAAGCGGCGGGCCACGGCCGGCTCGGTGTGCGTGGCGAAGCGTGCGGTGGGAATCTCGTAGTGCTGCATCAGATCCTTGCTGAACGCCTTGGAGCCCTCGATGGCGGCAGCGCGCTGGCTCGGCCCGAACACCGCGAGCCCGCGCTCCCGCAACCGGTCGGCGAGGCCGGCCACCAGAGGCGCCTCGGGGCCGATGACCACGAGGTCCACGTCGTGGCCGGTCGCGAAGCCGGCCAGGCCGTCGGCGTCGTCCACGGCGAGGTCCAGGCAGCGCGCGTGCTTGGCGATGCCGGGATTGCCCGGCGCCGCCCACAGGTGCTCGACCAGCGGGCTCTGCGCGATCTTCCACGCCAGCGCGTGCTCGCGGCCGCCGCCACCGACCAGGAGAACCTTCATTCGCTGGGCGCCGCCGGCGGGTCGAGGACTTCCAGATGGGCGCGCGCGATGCGGGCCCACGGGCTGCCGGCGTCGAGCTCGAGGTAGCGCTGCCAGTGCGCGATGGCCTCGTCGGCGCGGCCGGAGCGGGCCAGCGCCCCGGCCAGGTTGAAGTGCGCGTCACCGTAATCGGGCGACAGCGCCAGCGCCTGGCGATAGCAGCGGACGGCCTCTTCCAGCTCGCCGCGGTCCTCGGCGAGCGAGCCGAGGTTGTAGACGGCCTCGCAGCACGTCGCGTCCTGCGCCAGCGCCGACTCGTACGAGTCGCGCGCCTCGTCGTACCGCCCCATGCGGTGGAGCAGCAGCCCCAGGTTGTTCCAGGCCGC
>JBKPRI010000236.1:0-14863 GCA_046734515.1 Candidatus Methylomirabilota bacterium
GCCGCCGGCCGGCCCGACGTGCGGCCGGTGCGGCCGGCGGCCGCGCGCCCGCAGCCGCTCGACCTCCGCCAGCACGCGGTCGGCGGCGTGCGCCGGGCGGCCCCAGTAGTCGAAGCTCCCGCCGGACACCACGATGGGGCCGGTGCCCGTCGCCCGCGCGAGGTGGGCGTGCAGCCACCCGACGAAGCCGGCGGCGTCGTGGACGGGATCGAAGTGGAAGGCGAAGACGCGGAAGGTCGTGCCCGTGACCGGCTCGTCGGCCGGCGCCAGCTCGCTCCACGTGGCGCCATCGCGCACGCACGCCAGCGAGTCGTCGCGCGGCTTGGTACCGGCCGCCAGCGGGCGGAACGCATAGAAGCCGGGCAGCACCTCGAAGTCGGCGTGGCCGATCACCTCGAGCAGCCGGGCCTGGGTCGCATTCCCCGTCTCGTCGCGCATCGGTGAAGGTATGGTACGCGCTCCGGCGCGGCCGGGTCCGCGTTACTCGGCGGCGGCGGGCAGGCCGGGATCGCGCTCGGCCGGCCGCGCGGCGCTGCGCGCCGGGTCGGCGCGCACCCGGTGCATGAACGGCACGAGGACGATCACGCCGCAGAACACGGCGAGCAGGAGCCAGAAGTCGTCGGCGTAGGAGAGCACCTGCGCCTGCACGAGCGTCTCGCGGTAGAGCATGGCCATGGCGCGCCGGGCGGCGGTGAAGCTGTCCACGCCCTGGGCGAGGAAGTGCTCGGTCCAGTCTTGCAGCCGCTCGGCCATGGCGGGATTCCATGGGTGCAGGTGGCCGATGAGGGTGGCCTGGTGCTCCTGGGAGCGCCGGGCCAGCAGCGTGGTGGCCATGGCCACGCCGGTGCTGCCGCCGATGTTGCGCACCACGTTGTAGGCGGCCGTCGCGTTGGCCAGCCGCTCGGTCTTGATGGTGGCCAGGGCCAGCGCCTGCAGCGGGACCATGATGAAGCCGAACGAGAAGCCCTGCACGAAGCGCGGCCACGCCAGGCTCGAGAAGTCCATCGCCACGGTGACGTGAGTCATGAGCCAGAGCGAGATGGCCTGGAGCGTGCAGCCGAAGGCCAGCATCACGCGCTGGTCCATGCGCGAGACGAGCCGGCCGGAGATCATCAGCGCGATCATCGTCCCCAGCCCGCCGGGCGCCAGTGTGAGGCCGGCCGTCCACGCGTCGTAGCCCAGGATCTTCTGCGTGTAGAGGGCGACGAGCAGGATGCTCGAGTTGAAGCCGAGACCGATCAGGAAGATCGCCAGCGAGGCCACGCCGAAGTTGCGATCCATGAACACGCGGAGATCCAGGATGGGCTCCTCGGTGTTCAGCTCGCGGAACACGAAGGCGACCAGCATGACGACGGCCAGGACGGCCAGCGTGAAAATCATGGCGGAGTCGAACCAGTCCTGCCGCTCGCCGAGGTCGAGCACCAGCTGCAGGCAGCCGAAGCCGAGCATCATCAGCGCGATGCCCCACACGTCGACGTGGCGCGGCTTCTTGTGGAAGGGCGCGTCGAACAGGAACGCGCTCACCATGAAGAAGGCCAGGATGCCGATCGGCAGGTTGATGTAGAAGATCCAGCGCCACGACCAGTTGTCGGCGATCCAGCCGCCCACCGTCGGCCCCAGGATAGGAGCCAGCATGATGCCGAAGCCCCACACGGCCATGGCGGTGCCTCGCTCTTTGAGCGGGAAAATCTCCCACATGATGGCTTGAGCCATGGGAATGACAGGGCCTCCCCCGAGACCCTGCAGAATTCGCATCGCGACCAGAAATTCCAGGTTGGGCGCGATGCCGGAGAGGAACGAGCTGGCCGTGAACGTGACCGTGCAGATCAGGTAGAAGCGCCGGCGTCCGAACACCGCGGTGAGCCAGCCGCTGGCCGGGATGATGACGGCGTTGGCGGCCAGGTAGGACGTGATCACCCAGGACATCTCGTCGAGGCTCGCCGAGAACGAGCCCTGCATGTGGGGCAGGGCCACGTTCGTGATGGAGGTGTCGAGCACCTGCATCACCGTGACCATCATCACGGAAAACGTGATGGCCCATTTCCGTCCGGAGCTGATTGGCCCAGGAGGGGGAGGGGGAACCTCGCTCACGTTCTGGCGAGCGACGTGCGCACGACGGTCACCGAGTGCGCCGGGAACTCGAGCTCGAAGCGGCCGCCGGTGAGCGTGACCTTGCGCTCGACCACGTCCACGCGCGTGGGGTCGTCGCAGCTGTTCCGGGCGGTCACGTCGGGCCCGTTGACCTCCGAGAGCACGGCGGCGCCGGTGGCGCCGGCGCCGATCAGCTCCACCACCGCGCGGTGGGCGCGATCGCGGTCGCGGTTCACCACGGCCAGCGTCAGCTCGCGGCCGGCCGGATCGCACGTCGCCACGCCGTCCAGCAGCGGGAAGGGGCCGAGATCGGCGACGTGGTGGACGCGGCCGACGCTCTGCTCCTCCTGCGCGGGCGGCAGATCGTAGGTCGGGCTGTCCACCTGGATGTCGAGGGCGATCTCCCGCGTGTGCTCGGCGTAGAGCCGCAGCGGGTGGTAGATCGTCTGCAAGAAGAGGCCGCGCGGGTTGGTGAAGATCGGCGCGATGGCGTTGACGAGCTGAGCCAGGTTGGCGATGCGGACCGTGCGGCAGTTGCGCACGAAGCCGTTCAGATACGTCGCGACGGCGAGGGCGTCGGTGAGGTTGTACTGCTCCTCCACGCCGGCCTTGCGGTCGGCCTCGCTGCGCGTGCGGTACCACACGTTCCACTCGTCATAGGCGATGGCGATCGGATGGGCGATGCGCTGCAGGTGACGCACGCGCTCGATGAGCGCCGCGCAGATGCGCACCGCGCGCTCGGCCTCGTGCGACTGGAAGACCGTCGCGTAGTGATCGGCGCTGCCCGTGTAGATGTGGATCGAGTGGTAGTCGATGAAGGGCGCCAGCCCTTCCAGCACGGTGGCGTCCCACTCGCTGAAGCCGTTGTGCCCGCAGGCGATCAGCTCGATCGAGGGATCGGTCCGCTTCATGACTGCGGCGAAGTGGCGCGCCTTCTTGACGTAGTCCTCCGCCGTGCAGTGGCCGATCTGCCAGGGGCCCCACATCTCGTTGCCGAGCCCCCAGTACTTCACGCGATGCGGCTCGGGGTAGCCGTGCGCGCGGCGGAGATTGGCCCAGTGGGTGTTGCCGGTGCCGTTGCAGTACTCCACCCACGCCTGCGCCTCATCCATCGTGCCCGAGCCCATGTTCACGCAGATGTAGGGCTCGGTGCCGAGCACGCGACAGTACTCGATGAACTCGTTGGTGCCGAAGCGGTTCGACTCCTCCGCGTACCAGGCCAGGTCCGAGCGGCGCGGGCGATCGTTCGCGGGGCCGACGCCGTCCAGCCAGTGATAGCCGCTGACGAAGTTGCCGCCGGGCCAGCGCAAGATGGGCACGCGCAGCGGGCGCACCGCCTCCAGCACGTCGCGGCGGAAGCCGCGCGCGTCGCTGAGCGGTGAGCCCTCGTCGAAGATGCCGCCGTAGATGCAGCGGCCGAGATGCTCGATGAAGTTGCCGAAGATGCGGCGGTCCACGGGGCCGATCCGCCGGGCGGGGTCGATCACGATCCGGGCCATGTCGGCTACTATAGCCCCCTCAAGGAGACCTCCATGAAGACCGATAAGGCCGTCAGTCGCCGCCGGGTGCTCGCCACCGCCGCCGCCGCCGGAGTCATCTCGTCGGTCCCGGGGGGTGTTCGCCGCGCTGTCGCCCAGCCCAAGCCGACCATCACGTACTGGAACGGCCTCACCGGCGCCGACGGCAAGGTGATGGACGAGCTGATCGGGCAGTTCACCCAGGAGACGGGGATCAAGATCGAGCAGCAGCGCATCCCCTGGGCGGACCTGTACGCCAAGCTGCAGGTGGCGGTCCCGGCCGGCGAGGGGCCGGACCTGGCGTTGATCCACACCATCGAGGTCCCCCACTTCGCCAACGACGGCGTGCTGGAGCCCATTGCCGACGCCGCCACCGGCGGCAAGGGCTTCCGCGCCGAGGACTACCTCCCGTCGACGTGGCAGGGCGGTATCTATGAGGGGAAGCGCTACGCCATCCCGCTCGACGTGCCCCAGCACCTGCTCTACATGAACGCCAAGGTCATGAAGGAGGCCGGCCTGGCCGGCAAGGTGCCGGCGAGCAAGGACGAGCTGCTCTCGATGGCCAAGCAGATGACGAAGGGCGACACGTTCGGCTTCGCCATCGGCACGCTCAACCCCGGGAAGTACACGTGGGGGTTCCAGAATCTGCTGTGGCAGAACGGCGCCAACGTCTACATGCCGGATCTCAAGCGCTCGGCGCTGGCCGATCCGGCGGCCATCGAGGCCGCGGAGTTCTTCGGCGCCATCCACGCCACGGACAAGGTGGCGCCCCCGGCCAACGCCAACTGCCGCGACGCCTTCATCGCCGGCAAGCTGGGCATGTGGATCGCGGGCTCGTGGAACTTCACCGGCCTGCGCGAGGCCAAGGTGGACTTCACGGTGGCGCCGGTGCCCAAGATCTTCAAGAAGCCCGTGGTGTGGTCCATGCCGCATCAGTTCACGTTCCCCAAGCCCAAGGCGGCCGACGCCGCGAAGCGCGATGCCGCCTGGGCGCACGTGCGCTGGATGAGCGATCACGTGGCCGAGTGGACGCTGAAGGCGGGGCAGGTCTCGGCGCGGCGCGCGCCGCACACCGACCCGCGCATCACGTCGGATCCCGTGCTCAAGACACTGCTGGCCCAGGCGCCGAACTGGCAGGGCGGGCAGCCGACGCCCAAGTGGGTGGCGGCCGAGAACCTCACGCGTCCGGTCATCGAGACGATCTACATCGGCCAGAAGCCGGCCAAGGCGGCCATGGAGGATCTCGCGCGGCAGATCAACGCGCTGCCGGAATAGCGTGCGGCGCCGGGGCGCGCTGACGCCGTACCTGTTCCTGCTGCCGGGCCTGCTGCTGTTCGGCGTCTTCCGCCTGTACCCGCTGCTCGACGGCCTGCGCCTGTCCTTCACGAACGCGCGCCTGGGCCGGCCGCAGTACGCCTGGGTCGGGCTCGCCAACTACGCGCGGCTGCTCGACGACACGCGCTTCCACACGAGTCTCTGGAACACCGCGTTCTACACGCTGGCCAGCACGCTGCCGATCCTGGCCATCCCGCTGGCGCTGGCGCTCGCGCTCCACCGTGGCGTGCGGCTCACCACGCTGCTCCGCGGGGCCTTCTTCTTTCCGTTCACGCTCTCGGTGGTGACGGTCGGCCTCACGTGGTTGTGGCTGCTCGATCCCGTCATCGGGCCCTTCAGCTATTACCTGCGGACGCTCGGCATCCCGGTGCGGCCGTGGCTCGCCGATCCGGCCACCGCCATGTGGGCCATCATCTTCACCACGGTGTGGTGGGTGGCGGGCTACTACCTGGTCGTCTACCTGGCCGGACTTCAAGACATCCCGCGCGAGCTCTACGAGGCCGCCGCGCTCGACGGCGCCGGGGGCTGGACCAGCTTCCGGTCGATCACGCTGCCGCTGCTGCGGCCGGTGCTGCTGTTCGTCTTCGTCACGCACATCATCGGCTCGTTCCAGATCTTCGGGCAGGTGTTCATCCTCACCCAGGGCGGGCCGGGGGACGCCACGCGCACCGTGGTGCAGCACCTCTACGAAACGGCGTTCCAGAACTTCTTCCACTTCGGCGCGGCCTCGGCGATGGCCTGGGTGCTGTTCGCGGTCATCGTGGGCTTCTCGCTCCTGCAGTTCCGGCTGCTGCGCGGGCACACGGAGTACTGATGCGCCGGGGCGTGCTCACGACCGCGATGCTCGCGCTGGCGGTGCTCTGGCTGACGCCGGCCCTCTGGGTGCTGGTGACCTCGCTCAAGCAGACGCCGGACATCATCCGGACGCCGCCCGAGTGGATCCCGTGGCCGGCCACGCTCGAGCACTATCACGAGGTGCTGTTCAGCAGCTCGCGCACGGCGCGCATCGGGCGCGCGTTCCTGAACAGCGCGATCGTGTCGGTGAGCGCCACGCTGATCGTGGTCTTCGTCAGCGCGATGGCGGCCTATCCGCTGGCGCGCATGCGCTTCGCCGGCCGCGATCTGATCTTCGGCCTGCTGATCGGCAGCCTGATGATTCCCAACGCGGTGGTGCTGGTTCCCCAGTACGTGCTGACCCAGCGCCTCGGCTGGCTCAGCACCTACCAGGGCCTGATCATGCCGGAGGCGGCCATGACCTTCGCCTTCGGGGTCTTCCTCCTGCGCCAGTTCTTTCTCACCATGCCGCGCGAGCTGGAGGACGCCGCGCGGATCGACGGGGCCTCCACGTGGCAGATCTTCCTGCGCGTGGTGCTGCCGCTCTCCCAGCCGGTGCTGGGCGCGCTGGCGATCTTCGCGTTCCGCTCGGCGTGGAACGATTTTCTGTGGCCCTTGATCGCGGTCAACAAGCCCGACATGTTCCCGCTGCCGGTCGCCCTGGCCCTGCTGCGTGGCGCCTACAGCGCGGAATCATACGGGCCCATCATGGCCGGCGCCGCGCTGAGCGCGCTGCCCTTGCTCGTGGTCTTCCTCGTGGCCAACCGGCGCATCGTCGAGGGCGTGCGGCTGGGCGGCGTCAAGGGGTAGACTACGGGCCATGAAAAAACCACTGCTGGCCTGCGTCGTGGTCACCGCGTTGACGACAGCGGCATTCGCCCAGTCCGACGTGCGCACGCCGCTGCCCGCGCCGGCCAAGGTCAAGCAGGGGATGCTCAACGTCCCCGCACTCTCGCCGCTGTGGCTGCTGCCCGAGTACGCCGCCAAGTACAACATCCAGATCGAGCAGGTGATGTTCCAGCGCTTCGCGGATGCGCGCACCGCGCTGGCCTCGGGCGATCTCGACATCACCGCGTTCGGGCCGCAGGACATCACGCTGGCGCTCGGGCAGGGGCAGGGGATCAAGACCCTGATCGGCGTGGCCGGCGTCGGCTCCGGCAACGACTGTCTGCTCGTGCGCAAGGGTGACGACATCAAGGAGTGGAAGGCGCTGGCCGGCAAGAACATCGGCATCGGCGCCGGCTCCATCTCCTGGCTGAAGTTCGCCGCCTCCACGCAGGAGCACGGGATCGACTACTCGTCGCTGAAGGTCGTCAACATCGTGGGCGGCGGCGGGAACTATCTGAAGGCGCTGCAGTCCAAGGAGATCGACCTGGCCGCCGTGTGGCAGCCCTTCTGCGCCCAGGGCATCGTGGACGGCTACGCGCAGTACCCGACCATCGACCACAACAACTCCAAGGCCGTGGGCGGCCTCATCTCGGTGCTGGCCGTCAACAAGGGCTTCATGGAGAAGCACCGCGACGTCGTCCAGCGACTGGTCGTCGCCTACGTGGACGTGCTCAAGGTGGCCACGGCCGATCGAGGGCGCTGGTCGAAGATCTACGCCGAGAAGGCCGGCCTGCCGGAGCCCGTGGCCGCGGAGTCCATCCGCATCACGCAGCTCGACGCCACGCTGCCGCTGGAGTCGATCAAGCGCATCTCGAAATTCCTCTCCGACAACGGCGTCATCACGCGCGACGTCTCCGGCGAGATCGCGCAGTACTACACGTACGACTTCCTGAGCAAGGCGACCGGGAAGTCCGCGGTCGAGCTCGGCCAGAACAAGTAAGCGCCGTGCGCCGCCTGTGGCCGGCGCTGCTGCTCCCCGTCGCCTTCCTCACGCTGTGGACGGTGGCCGTCGAGCAGCACTGGGTCACCGAGGGCATCATTCCTTCGCCGCGGCAGGTGGCGCAGTCGTGGCACCGATGGATCTTCGGAACGCCGGTGAAGTCGCTGTCGCCGTACTCCGGCACCTGGCTGGCCGCCGTGCTGTACTCCTCGCGGCGCGTGCTGCAGGGCTTCCTGCTGGCCGCCGCCGTCGGCATCCCGCTCGGTCTCTTCGTCGGCTGGAACCGGCTGGTCGCGCGGCTCGTCGATCCGTCCATCCAGCTCCTGCGCCCGGTGCCCATCACCGCGTGGCTGCCGTTCGCCATCGCCGTCTTCGGCATCTACGACGCCAGCGCCCTGTTCCTCATCGGCCTCGGCGCCTTCTACCCGATCGTCGTGAACACCACGCACGGCGTGCGCGACACCAATCTCCTGCTGCTGCGCGCCGCCCGCATGATGGGCGCCGGTGAGACGACCATCTTGACCAAGGTCGTCTTCCGCTCCGCGCTGCCGTCCATCTTCACCGGCCTGCGCCTCGGCATCGGCATCGCGTGGACAGCCGTCATCGTGGCCGAGATGATCGCGGTGAAGTCCGGCCTCGGCTACGTGTTGTGGGACGCGTACTACGTCGGCCGCATGGACATCTGCGTGGCGACGATGCTGTCGGTCGGCCTGCTCGGCTTCGTCTCCGACCGCGCGCTCCAGCTCCTCTCGCGCGTCGTCCTCAAGTGGCGCACGCTGGAAGCCCACGCGTGAGCGATCGCCCGGTCGTCGAGCTGCAGGACGTGTGGAAGACGTTCGACGGCGCGCGGACCGTCGAGGCGCTGCAAGGCGTCAGCATCGTCGTCGGCCGGAACGAGTTCACGGCGATCCTGGGGCCGTCCGGCTGCGGCAAGTCGACGCTCCTCAACATGGTGGCCGGCTTCGACGCGCCCACTCGCGGCGCCGTCCTCTTCGACGGCGAGCGCGTCCGCGCCCCCGACCCCCGCCGCGCCGTCGTCTTCCAGGAGCCCGCGCTCTTCCCCTGGTACACCGTGCTCGACAACATCACCTTCGGCCTCCGCACGCGCGGTCTCGCGCCCGCGTCGTACCGTGCCCGGGTAGAAGCCTTCATCGATCAGGTGGGCCTGCGTGGCTTCGAGTCGCACTATCCGGCCGAGCTCTCGGGCGGCATGAAGCAGCGCGTCGGCATCGCCCGCGTCCTGGTCATGGAGCCCGACGTCCTGCTGATGGACGAGCCCTTCGGCAGCCTCGATGCTCAGACCCGCAGCGTGATGCAGGAGCTCTTGCTGTCCGTGTGGGAGCGCCACCAGCAGACCGTGCTCTTCGTCACTCACGACATCGAGGAAGCGCTGCTCCTGGCCGACACCGTATCCGTGATGACCGCGCGCCCCGGCCGCATCAAGAAGCGCTTGACCATCGACCTGCCGCGCCCGCGCTCGCTGGAGGTGACCACCTCGCCCGCGTTCAACGCACTGAAGCGGGAAGTGCTGGGGCTGATCCGCGAGGAGAGCGTGCGCGCGGCCGTGGAGGACGCGCGCTGACCTTCTAGCGCCTGTTCCGGACCACTCCGCTCCAGGCCCGCATACACCCGTCGAACTCCAGCGCGGCCTGTTCGGTCCCGAAGACGTCGACCCGTTCCCCCGGCGCCACGACGATGCGCGCGCCGCTGGCCGTCGCGCACGCCAGCGCCACCCGCTCGAACGTGATGCCGTTCTGCCAGCGCTCGAACGCCCGCGCCGTCGTGCAGCCCGTCCGCGCTCTGTACACCATGGCCGAGTACGCGGCCTCCACCTCACATTCACGCAGACGGTCGAACTCCCCCGCCGGCTGCCACCCGAACCCGCGATCGACCAGCAGGGTAAACGGCCCAGCGATATTCGCCGCCACCGGAAGGACCTGCAGTGCCAGCACGAATGCCGTCGCCTGCGCGATGCGCTTGAGCATTCCGTCCGTAATCGCAAGGCGCATACCACATGGAAAGCCTCGCCCGGGCGGGCACTTACAGCCAGAGTCAGGCTGATGACGCTCTGGTTCTGCTCACGCGCGGCTGAAAGTCATCCAGGCTCGCGGCTAGTGGCCGATCGCCCGAGGGTGGAGGACGTCGATCGCGTAGCCGAGGGAGCGAATGATGATTCACCGGTGCGCGCAGCGCTTCTTCAGAATCGCCCTGCAGGGGGGTAGGCGGTGGCACCTCCGGGAATACCCAGCCGTTGGGACGGCGGAATTCGAGCTCTCCACTGGGCAGGCGGCTTACCTGGAAGCCTTCCTCGTGCACGGCGCGGTGGTGCCGGCGGCAGAGCAGCGCGAGATTCGAGAGCGTCGTGGGCCCCCCGTTCGCCCAGTGGCGAAGGTGATGGCCCTGCGTGAAGCGCGATCCACAGCCCGGGAAGCGACAGCCGTGGTCGCGATGCTGTAGCGCTCGCCGCAAGGCCGGTGGAATCGTCCGCGTCCGGGCACCGATCTCGGTCACGCGGCCATCGCCATCCTGGCGCATGACCACCCGGCTCGCATCGCAGGCGATCCGCCGGGATTCTTCCGCGGAAGAATACGCACCGCCTTCCAGCACCGACTGCCCAGATTGATCAGGGTCGGCGAGGACGGGAGCATCGACATGGACGACCACCTGGTAGCGCTCGCCCGGGGCTCCGGGATCGAGGTCCCCATGCAGCGCTGCTTCCGCGATCAGCCCGAGGGCGTCGGCCTGCAGCTGCGCCGCCGTCGGCGCGAGCACACCGGGCGGCTGCGCCTCCGGTTTCACGTACATCCGGTCACACGCCGCCGCGAGCGCCTGGCGCACCACCGCACCGACCTCGGGCGACAGGCGGCCACGGATGACGACCATGCCGTCTTCATCTTGATATACCTGGAGTGACCGGCTCTTGTGCCGGCGCGCGGCATCCCGGTTCTCGGCATTGCGGTCGACCCGGCGCCAGCCTCGCACGAGCTGCTCGACGTGCGCGGCGGTCCCGCACAGGGCGAACTTCAGGAGCCGCTCTTCGGTCTCGTGTGTGGCCACGCGCGTGAGCGCACGGACCTTCGAGTAGGAGATCTGCGCACTGGAGAACGCCGCGCTGATGAGCGGCAAGCCGGGGAGGGCGCGCGCCACGCGCACATGCTCGTACGCGGCGGTGAGATTCATCCCCACGCGCCACGACAACCAGTCCGCGCACGACTTGAAACCATTGGCCCATCCGCCGCGCGCATCGAAGTCGCGGATCAACGCCAGCCACCGCGCGGTCGCGACTTCGATGTGGGCTGACAGCGTGGCGATCTCGTCACCCAGCCGTTCGAGCGCCTCGATCTCCGAATTCGGCATGCGAGTCTCCTTGCGGAAACTCTAACCCTCGATTTTCGAGGGCTCTGGGGGCCGCCACAGCCCACGATCGTGGCGTCGCGCTGGATTTCCGCGACAGGCGGCGAAAAGCCGCGACGGCAGGCCGCCACGGCGACGTCAGTGCCTCTGCGTCGAGCGCGACCGGCGTGCTGCGGCGGTCGCCAGCCAGTGCTGTCAAGAGAGCAAAATCGGATACAGCCACGGCCTCACGGCTTGAGCGGCGGGTAATTCCGGTCGTACGCCGGCGTCTTCAGGAACTCGTCGGGCTTGTAGGTCCAGAACTGGGAGACCATCGGGTAGGTGTGGATGACGGTGGTCTGCAGGCGGCCGCCGACCTTCTCGACCTTGGTGATGTAGACGTTCTCCGTCGGGTTGTTGTACTCGTCCAGCTTGATGGGGCCGCGCGGGTCGTCGGTGGTCTCGATGGCCTTGCGGATGGCGGCCAGGAACTTCGCGCGGTCCTCCACCTTGCCGTCCACGGCCTTGGCGGCGTCGGTGATCCAGCGGCCGGCGCTGTACATGACGGCGTGGAAGTAAGCGGGCGTGCGCTTGAGCCGGGCTTCGGCGAGCTTCATGAACGCCTGGTTGGCTGGATTGGTCAGCGTGGGCGACCAGATGCTGGCGCCGATGATGCCGATGGCCTCGTCGCCCATCGAGCGCAGCGCGGACTCGTCGGTGAAGACGCCGGTGCCGATGAGCGGCTTGTCCTTGAGGCCGGCGTCGGCGTACTGCTTGGCGAAGCGCACGGCCTGGCCGGCCACGAAGACCTGCACGACGGCGTCCACGTCCTTGGGGATCTGCGTGAGATAGGGCGCGAAGTCCATCGCGTTGAGCGGGACCCAGGTCTTCTGCACGATGCGCCCGCCGGCGTCCTCGAAGACGCGCTGGAAGCCGCCGATGCCCTCGTGGCCGAAGGGGTTGTCCATCGCGATGGCGGCAACGCGCTTGAGCTTGAGCGTCCTAGCGGCGTAGTCACCCAGGGTGTGCATGGGCTGGCTGGCCGCGAAGTTCGAGCGGAGGATCCACTTCGGCGGGCGCCGCTTGGTGAGGTCATCGGGCGTGGTGAGGAAGAGCGCGGGGAGCTCGTCGCGCTCGATAGGCGGCACCAGTGCGTAGCCGATGTTGGCCAGCAGCACGCCGGCCAGCACGTGGATCTTGTCCTGCTGGACGAGCTTGCGGTACTTGGTCTGCGCGCTCGCCGGGTTGCCCTCGTTGTCCTCCTCGATGATCTCGATCTTGCGTCCGGCCGCCGCGCCGCCGGCGCTCTCGACGCCCATCTTGAGGCCGTCGAGCATGTCCTTGCCGGCCTGGGCAAAGATCCCGGTGAGGGGACCCATGTAGCCGACCTTGATCGGCTCGGCGGCGGGCGCCGCGGACGTGATCAGCATGAGCGCGAGCAGCGTGAGCGAGACGGCCCGGTAGATCATGGGCCGCATAGTAGTACATCCGATGGTAGAGTCGAGGGCCGATGGACTGGCAAAAAGAGATGGACGAGCTCCGCCGGCGCGAGGCGTTCGCCGAGGAGCTGGGCGGGCCCGAGCGCGTCAAGCGTCAGCACGACGGCGGCCGTCTCACCATCCGCGAGCGCATCGCCAAGCTCGCCGATCCCGCCAGCTTCCACGAAATCGGCAAGATCGCCGGCCGCGCCGAGTACGACGGGCACAACGACCTCGTGAAGCTCACGCCGTCGAACTTCGTGTTCGGCCGCGCCGAGATCGATGGCCGGCCGGTCGTGATCGGGGGCGACGACTTCACCGTGCGCGGCGGCTCCGCCGACGCGACGATCAAGGGCAAGCACAACCAGTGCGAGCGCATGGCGCACGATCTGCGCTTGCCCCTCATCCGCATGGTGGAGGGCTCGGGCGGCGGCGGATCGGTGAAGACGATCGAGACCACGGGCCGCGCGAACGTCCCCGGCGTCGACGGCTGGGAGTGGGTCGTCAACAACATGGGCACCATCCCGCGCGTCGCGCTGGGGCTCGGCTCGGTCGCCGGCCTCGGCGCCGCGCACCTCGCGGCCGCGCACTACTCGGTGATGGTCAAGAACCTCTCCGCGCTGTTCGTGGCGGGTCCGCCGGTGGTCGAGCGCCTGGGCCAGAAGCTCACGAAGAACGAGCTCGGCGGCTGGGAGATCTCGCTCCGGGCCGGCTCGGTCGACGACGCGGTGGACACCGAGGAGGAGGCCTTCGCGCGCGCGCGGCGCTTCCTGTCCTACATGCCCTCGTCGATCGACGACCTGCCGCCCCGCGGCCCGCGCGACGACGATCCCAACCGGCGCGATCCGTGGCTCTTCGAGGCGATCCCGAAGGATCCTCGCAAGCCGTACAAGATGCGGCGCATCGTCGAGGCCGTCGTCGACCAGGGCTCGTTCATGGAGACGGCGCCGCTCTACGGGCGCTCGGTCATCACGGGCTACGCGCGGCTGGACGGCTGGCCGGTGGCGGTGATGGCGAGCGACCCGTACTTCTACGGCGGCGCGTGGCCGGCCGATACCTGCCGCAAGGTCGAGCGCTTCATCGACATCGCGCAGACGTTCCACCTGCCGCTCTTCTACCTGGTGGACTGTCCGGGCTTCCTGATCGGCCTCGACGCCGAGAAGCAGGGCACGATCAAGGAAGGGGTGCGGGTGATGTCGGCGATGTGGCAGACGACGATCCCCTGGTGCGCCGTCATCGTGCGCAACTCGTTCGGCGTGGCCGGCGCCGCGCACCGCAACCAGAGCCGCTACTGCATGCGCTACGCGTGGCCGTCGGGCCGCTGGGGCTCGCTGCCGCTCGAGGGCGGCATCGAGGCCGCGTACCGGGCGGATCTCGACGCGGCCGCCGATCCCAAGGCGAAGATGGCGGAGATCGAGGAGCGCCTCAACAAGCTGCGCTCGCCCTTCCGCTCCGCGGAGACGTTCTGGATCGAGGAGATCGTCGATCCGCGCGACACGCGCCCGCTGCTCTGCGAGTTCGCGAACCTGGCCGCTCCGCTTCGCCGTCCCGGCCCGTCCGTCCACCCGATGCGCCCCTGAGCCGGTGCCGATGAATCGCGGCCGGCTGATGGCGACGCTGTTCGTCGCGCAGGTGCTGGGCAGCACCGGCCACTCCATCGTCATGGCCGTGGGCGGCATCCTGGCCGCGGCCATCACCGGGACTAACGCGTGGGTCGGCGTGCCCGTCGCTGTGGCCGCGCTGGGGGCTGCGCTGGCGAGCTGGCCGCTCTCGCGCCTCATGGCGCGCGTGGGCCGCCGCCCCGGGCTCACGCTTGGCTACGGCCTGGCCGTCGTCGGCGCGGGACTCGGGATGGCCGGCGTGCTGGCCGGCAGCTTCGCGCTGCTGCTGGTCGGCATGGTGCTGTTCGGCCTCGCCCAGACCTCGAATCTGCTCGCACGCTACGCAGCCGCCGACGTGACGCCGCAGTCCGAGCGGGGGCGCGCGATGGGTCTCATCGTGTGGGGCGCGACCATCGGCTCGATCCTCGGGCCCAACTTGATGCCGAGCGCCGTCCGTGCGGGCGCGCTGCTCGGGCTCTCGCCGGTCGGCAGCGCATTCCTCATCAGCGTGGCCGGCTACGGGCTGGCCGCCGTGCTCATCGAGACGCTGCTGCGCCCCGATCCGCTGGCGATCGCCCGGCAGATGGAGCAGGAGATGGCGGGCGTCCGCCTCGCGCTGCCGGCGCGGCCGCTGCGCGAGATCTTCGCCGAGCCACGCGCGCGCATCGCCGTCGGCACGCTCATGGTCAGCCAGGTCGTGATGATCGGCACCACGTCCACCTCGCCGGTCTACCTCCACGATCAGGGGCACGCCGTGTCCACCATCGGCCTCGCGGTGTCCATGCACCTCGGCGGCATGTACGTGGCCTCGCCGCTCTCCGGCTGGCTCTGCGATCGCTTCGGCCG
>JBKPRI010000237.1:0-4199 GCA_046734515.1 Candidatus Methylomirabilota bacterium
GATGCTAGGCGCCGAGGAGCTCCCGACTGAGGCGTAGGCCGCCTACGCCGCAGGGAGGGAGCGACGAGGCAACGACGCAGATGGCCGCTTTTCAGCGGCCCGCCGCCTAGGCGGTGGGAAGAGTGAGGGTCACGACCGCCCCACCTTCGGGCGGCGCCTCAAACCTGAGCGTCCCCTTGTGCAAGCTCGCAATGCGATCGGCGGTCACGAGTCCCAACCCCCGATGGCCCGCCTTGGTCGAGTGCATCAGCCGGATGAGAAGCTTCGGCTCGGTCACCTTCAGGCCGGTGCCCCAATCGCGGATCTCCACGAGCGTCTCGGCGCCCGCCACCTTGGCGCTCGCCATCGGCCAGGGCCGACCGGGCGGCGTCGCCTCCACGGCATTGCGCAGCAGGTGCGCCACCGCGAGCGTCAGCAGGGGCTCGTCGCCGCGCACCGAGGGCCACGATGTATTGGCGAGCGTGATCGAGCCGCCGACCTGCTCGCGCGCTGCTTCCATCACGCCGCCGAGGTTCACGGCATTCAGCGGTCCCGGCTCGAGCGCGGCCAGGGCGAAGGCGGCGGGGAGCATGTCGGCGAGGCGTGCGATCTGCTCTTGAACCGTGCGAAGGCTGTCGGCCGCCAGCTCGTCCTCGGCGACCGTTCGTTTGAGGACCTGCAGGTGCATCGTGAGCGAGTTGAGCGGCCCCCGCATGTCGTGCAGGAGCCGCGCAAGATCAGGGGGCAGCGGCCGCGCGCCGGGCTTTGCCCCTTCCCCGCCGGGATCTGGCACTCCTGGCGTCAAGTCAGCCGGGCCGACTTCACCGCCTGGATGCCGTACTTCGCCAGCTTGTTGTAGAGGGTCTTGAGGCTGATGCCCAGCAGCTGCGCGGCCCGCCGCTTGTCCTGGCCGGTCTCCTCGAGCGCGCGCAGGATCGCGTCACGCTCCATCTCGCGGATGGGTGTCACGGAGCCGGCGACCGCCGCCGGCGCGGGCGCGGCGCCACGGAGGACGTTGTCGGGCAGGTGCTCGGCGCCGATGAGACCCGTGCCGCTGATCACGACCGCGCGCTGGATGACGTTGCGCAGCTCGCGCACGTTGCCGGGCCAGTGATAGCGCTCCAGCTCCTTCTCGGACTCGGTGGTGAGGCCGCGGACCTGGCGACTGTCCTGCCGGTTGAACTCGTCGATGAACGTCTTGGCCAGCAGGATGACGTCCTCGCGCCGCTCGCGCAGCGGCGGCAGGTGGATCGAGAAGACATTGAGCCGGTAGAAGAGGTCCTCGCGCATCTTGCCGTTGGCGATGGCCTCGGTGGGATTCTTGTTGGTGGCGGCCACCACGCGGACGTCGACCTGGATCTCGTGCTTGCCGCCGCCCACGCGCCGGAAGCTGCCTTCCTGCAGCACGCGCAGCAGCTTGGCCTGCGTGTTCGAGTCCATCTCGGCGACCTCGTCCAGGAACAGCGTGCCGCCGTCGGTGAGCTCGAAGCAGCCGAGGCGCCGCTCGGTGGCGCCCGTGAAGGCGCCGCGCTCGTGGCCGAACAGCTCGCTCTCGATCAGCGTCTCCGGAATGGCCGCGCAGTTGATGGCCACGAAGGGCTTGTTGCGCCGGTTGGACAGCTCGTGGATCGTGCGCGCCACCAGCTCCTTGCCGGTGCCGCTCTCGCCGTACACGAGAACCGGCGCCGTGCTCGTCGCGGCGAGCTCCACCCAGCGATAGACCTCCTGCATGCCGCGCGACTGGCCAACCATCTGGCCGAAACTGCCCTTCTGGCGCAGCTGATGGCGGAGGAAGTTGACCTCGCGGGAGAGCGACTCCTGCTCGATGGACTTCTCCAGCAGCACCTGCAGCCGGGTGGTGTCCACGGGCTTCGTGAGGTAATCGAAGGCGCCGTGCCGCATCGCCTCCACCGCCGTCTCCACGGTGCCGTGACCGGTCACCAGCAGGACGATGGGCGGGCGGCCCGTCTCCTTCAGCTTCTGCAGCAGGGTCAGGCCGTCCATCTCGGGCAGCACGAGGTCGGTAAGGACCACGGCTGGGTGCTGGGTTTCCACGAGGTTGAGCGCCTCCTCGCCGGACGAGGCGGTCTCCACCTCATAGCCCCACTGCCCGACGAGGCGGGCCAGGCCTTCGCGCTCGGCCGGCTCGTCGTCGACGACGAGGATCTTGCCGGACTTCATCTGGTCGCGTCTGCTTGGGCTCACGGTATCGTTCGCGCGCGGTTAGCGCTTTTGCACGTGGAGATTATTGACAACACTCTTGACGCCCTGCGCCTGCCACGCGAGCTGCTCGGCCCGCGCCTTCTGCTCGGCCGAATCGACCGTACCGTTAAGGTAAACAGTACGGTGATTCGTGTCAACGTCGACCCGGGTCAGGTTCGCCGCCTTTTCGGCGACGAGCTTGGACTTCACACTGGCGGTGATCGTCGCGTCGTCGACGTCGGTCCCCGCGCTCTGGCCGGTGAGCGAGCGGCAGCCCGCCATGACGGCCACCAGGATGAGCACTGCCGCGACAGCGCGGAGGGCGACGGGCGTCATCGTCACCTCAGGCGGCCCGCTGCAGGCCTTCGTGCTGCTGCTGGCACGGCACGCACCGCGTGGCAAACGGCATGACTTTCAGCCGCGCCTTGGCGATGGGCTCATCGCACTCACGGCAGATACCGTAGCGGCCAGCGTTGATGTCTTCCAGCGCCGCCGTCACCTGCTGCAGCTGCCGCGCACGTCGATCGGCCATGGTGGCCGCGACCTCATCGTCGTGGGTCATCGAGGCGGCGCCATAGGGGTCCTTGACGATCTCGCGGCCCTGGTCGAGGTCGCGAATCGTGCCGAGCGTCTTGATCGAGCGATTCAGCGCCGAGCGCTGCTCCTCGAGGTCATGCTTGATCGAGCGCATCGAAGTGTTCCTCCCTGCGTCTTGCCTCGTGCGAGGCTGGACACAGACAAGGCACTTGGCGTGCCAGTCTGGACGAACGCGTGAGAACTTTCACGCTGACGCGCAATTGCAGCGCGATTCGCCGTTCACGGCGCGGTCGGGGAATGCACTTCCTACATCCCCAACTGTGGAAGACTTTTCAACAGACCACTCCCAAACCTTCCCTGCTCCCGCGCCGTCGATGCGCAAGTCAGCGTGAGACTAAGCCCGCTCTTCTGGCATAGCGGGTGCACCGCAGAGGTGCGACTCACGACGTCAGAAACGCAGGAGGAGTCCATGGCTCACTCGACAGCCGTTCACGCGGACGCTCCGTCCTTCGCCGGTTCCACCGCGGAGGCCCGCGAGCAGCTGTACAAGGCCGATCACCCTCGCCCCATCGACCGGTACATCGACTTCTTCGGTGACGGCGCGCTGAGCGACGTCGGTGACGGCTGTGGCGAGCTCTTCCTCGAGTCGCTGGCGTAATTACGAGGAGGAGCCCGATGCAACGCAGCCTGACCGGAAAGTGTGCCAAAGGACTCGGTGTCGGCCTCGCGCTGACCTTGCTGCTCGGGGGCTGCGCCGGCGCCACCAGCAGCAGCGGCGGGTCCGCATCGCCGCCGACGTCGTCGAAGGACTCCACGCGTCCGCCAGCCTCACCGACGGCCAGCGCCAAGCCCGTCTCCGGCGCCCAGGCCGAACGGCTGAAGCGGGTGATGCTGCCCCTCATCCAGGCCATGAACCGTCCGCTCGACGTCAGCAAGGTGAAGGTCGGCATCATGGACGACGAGCACATCAACGCCGCCAGCGCCGGCAACGGCGAGTTCTACGTCACGCGCGGCTTGCTCGAGAAGGCCAACGATCAGCACCTCGCCGGGGTCCTCGCGCATGAGCTGGCCCACGACGACCTGAATCACGTGGCGAAGGCGCAGACCCTGGGCACCGGGCTCAGCATCGGCGCGGTGATCCTCGATCAGATCTTCCCCGGCGCGGGGGCCATCGCCCCGATCGCCGGCAAGCTCGTGATCAACAAGTACACCCAGCGCGAGGAGTACGCGGCCGACCAGCACGGCGCCGAGATCCTTCAGAAGGCCGGTCTGCCGGGCCGCGACGTCATGGCCGACACGCTGACCTGGCTGATGCAGACCGAAGGCGGCAGCAGCGGCGGCTTCTTCGCCACGCACCCCGCCACCACCGACCGCATCGAAGCCCTGCGACGCATGAAGTAACGCGACCCTCGGAGGGTCACGCAAAATAAAGAAGGGCCCCGGCATAAACCGGGGCCCTTCGAACGTTCAGGGCTTGCTAC
>JBKPRI010000238.1:0-10979 GCA_046734515.1 Candidatus Methylomirabilota bacterium
GTTCGGCACCGTCGCCGCCTGCGCGCCCTTGGGCGCCGGCACGATCTTCGGCGCCGGCATGCGGACGGGACCGGCGCCGGCAGGCCCGGCCGCGCCGACGGGACCATCGCGCAGCGCCGGCGGCAGGTTCTCGCGCGAGCGGCGCGTGGGCTGGCGCGTGGCGACGACCTGGCGCGTCAGGGCACTCTCCGAGGGCCGCACGGGTGCGGCGCCGCCGGCGGCGACGAAGCTCGCCGGCTCCGGCTTGACGTCGAGACGCCCGTGCATTGGCCGGAGCTGCTTGACGTCCACCTGATCCACGCGCGCCTCGCGCACGGAGCCGCGGCCGAAGCCGTCGCGACGCACCGCGACGACCGCGTTGTTCACCGTCGTGTTGCGATAGACGTTGATGTTGGTCACGTTGACGACCGTCGTGTTGTGCACGACGACGTTGTTGACGACGCGCGGCCCGCCCCAGCCCGACCAGTGCGGGCGGCCGATGAAGCCGGGCCGGCCCCACCACGGCACGATGGGCTCACCCCACCCGAGCGCGACCCAGCTGACGAACGGTGTGCCGATCGAGACGCTGACGCCGGGCGCGCCGAAGAACGCGACGAGCGCGGGCGCGTAGACCGGCCGCGCGACGATCGGGCCCGGCGCCCACGCCCAGTAGCCGTCCACGAACACCCAGCGGCCATAGTGATAGGGCGCCCAGCCCCACGGCGCCGTGTCCACCCACGTCCAGCCGTAGATCGGGTCTGCGACCCAGCGGCCGGTGCTGTACGGCGCCCAGCCGGCCGGCACGCCCTGCGGCACCCAGATCGAGCCGTACGTCGGCACCACGCGCCAGTTGCCGTAGTGATCGAGATCGTCCGCGCCGTAGACCTGCGCCGGCACGTAGCGCGCACTCACGGACTCCAGCAGCTCGTCGGTGCGCGCGTAGTTCCAGCGATCGAACACGTCGAGCTCGGGCGCGGCGAAGCTGCGAACCGCCGGCCCGTCCACCACGACCTCCTCGCTCGACGCGATCACCATCGGCTGGCCGCCCGCCGCGGTCATCGCCGCGCGCCCGGCGCGCCGCGTGATGAACGTCGTCCGCTCGGGCGTGACGTCCACGCGGTAATAGCCGGGCGCCTGGATGTCGAAGGCCGCGTGTGGGGTGTCCACCTCGACGCTGCGCCCGGGCTCGACGCTGCGCAGATCGAGCGTGGCGTGACCGGTGGTGAGCTTGATCTGCAGAAAGTCCGGCTCCTGGTTGGCGAGCCCGAGCTGCGTGTCGCCCCACGCGCGCAGATATGCGCGGCCGCCGACCTGGAGCTCGAGCAGTCCCTCGTGACCGGTGTAGAGCTCGTCGCCGGGGACGAGTGGCGTGTTGACCTGCGCGGGCGCCCAGTCGGAGGCGCCCGGCCGCCAGAAGGAGACGGGCCCCTGCGCGTAGGCCAGGCGCGGCGGCGTGGCGCCGATGGCCTCGGCCGCGGGCGCGACGGGCGCTGCCGGCACGCCGGGCGGTGGCGGAGCCTGGGCGTGGCTGATCGCGGGGGCGCTGCCGAACAGCAGGATGATCAGCAGTACCGCCGTCGCCCGTCTGACCATGTGCGGTTCCTCCCGTGAAGATGAGACGGACGACGGCGGTGTCGAATTCACATCACTACTTCTTGGTGTTGGCGCCCACGAAGGACTGCACGCGCTTCCAGGCGTCGGCCGAGGCGTCCGCGAACTCGGTGAACTTCCGGTCGAAAAAGCTGTGCGGAGCGCCCGGGTAGACCTTCATGTCGTGCTTGACGTTCGCCTTCTTGAGCGCGGTGTCGAACTGGTCCACGTCCGGCTGCGGAATGCCCTCGTCGGCGCCGCCGAAGAGCGACTGCACCGGGGCCTTGTAGCGGCTCACCGCGTCGATCGGCTTGGGGCGATCGGGCCAGCGCTTGAGGCCGAGCGGCCAGCCGTAGAAGCCGATGACGCCGGCGTAGCCCAGATCGCTCGCGGACTGGAGGTAGGAGAGCGCGCCGCCAAAGCAGAAGCCCACCGAGAACAGCGAGCGCACCTGGCCGCCGTCCTTGCCGCGCAGGTATGCGGCCGCGGCCGCGATGTCGGCCTGGAGCGTCTCGGGCTTTGTCTTCGGCACTTCGGACATGAAGTCGAACTTGTCACTGCGGTCTTCCGTCGTCGCCGTGCGCGCGAAGAAATCGATGGCCACGGCGTCGACGCCGACCTCGGCGAAGCGGTCGGCCAGCTCCTTGTAATAGACGTGCAGCCCGCGCACGTCGGGGATGACCACCATGCCGGCGCCCGTCGGCTTGGCGGCGCGCGCGGCGTAGGCCATGAACTTGGTCCCGTCACTCGACGTCAGCTTCAGATCCTTGCCGCCGGCCGAGCCGCCGGCGATCGGCGTGATGGGGGGGCGAGAGTCGTTGTCCACGCACATGGGGAACCTCCTGTGGGGGTCGGGTCGTCTACGAGCGCCGGACGGATTGTATACTCTCCCGCGAGATCGTCGATGACCACCACCGCCGCGCTCGGCGTGCTGCTCGCCGTTCTGCTGTTCCTCACCGCGTATCCCATGGCGATGCTGGTCTACGGCAGCCTGCACACCACGCCGCCCGGCGAGATCGGCACCTTCAGCCTCGACGGGTATCGCGCGATGCTCTCCGGCAGCAACGCGCTCACGCTGCTGAACACCGTGGGCCTGTCGTTGGTGAAGACCGTGCTCTCGATGGCGCTCGCGCTCTTTCTGGCCTGGATCGTCGCGCGCACCGACACGCCGGCCCGCGGCAGCCTCGAGGTGCTGATCACGCTGCCGTTCTACATTCCACCCATCCTCACGGCGGTCGCCTGGGGCATGCTGGCCACGCCGCGAGGCGGACTCATCAACGTGGTGTGGAGCGCGCTCACCGGGAGCCGCGCGCCGCTCGTCAATGTTTACTCCTACGGCGGCGTCGTGTGGCACATGATGCAGTACTCCACGCCGTTTCTCTTCCTGCTTATCGTCGGCGCCTTCAAGTCGATGGACCCGGCGCTGGAGGACTCGAGCCGCATGTCGGGCGCCTCCACGTGGACGACGTTCCGCCGCGTGACGCTGGGGCTCATGCTGCCGGTCACGACGAGCGCGTTCATCCTGTCCTTCATCCGCGGCGTGGAGAGCTTCGAGTCGGCGCTGGTGTTCGGCACCCCGGCCGGCATCGAGGTGATCACGACGCAGATCTACCACCTGATCCACCACGTCAGCCGCCCCGACTACCCGCAGGCCACCGCGCTCGCGCTCGGCATGATGGCGCTGATGTTCGGGCTCCTGGCCTGGCAGTGGCGCCTGCTGGCCGGCCGCAGCTTCTTCACGGTGACCGGCAAGGGCTACACGCCGCGCGTGACGCGGCTCGGCCGCTGGCGGTGGGTGACGTTCGCCTTCTGCGTGCTGTTCGTGCTGATCACCGTCGCCCTGCCCATCGGCCAGCTCGCCATCGGCTCGCTGTTCAAGTTCTTCGGCTTCTATCGCGCCTCGATGCTGACGCTCGAGCACTATCACGCCGCCTGGCAGAACCGGCTGGTCTGGCGCGCACTCGGCAACACGCTGCTGCTGGGCCTGGCCGGCGCCACCGCCACCATGCTGCTGGGCGCCATGGCCGCCTACGTGATCGTGCGGACACGCTTTGCCGTCGGACGGGCGGTCCAGGTGCTCACGTGGCTGCCGTGGATGATGCCGGGCATGGTGCTCGGCATCGGTCTGCTGTGGGCCTACGCGCTCCTGCCCGGGCCCGTGCACCTCTACGGCACGCTGTGGGCGTTGCTGCTGGCATATGTCGCGCTCGGCACACCGCTGGCCGTGCAGACCATGTCGGGCGCCTTCGCTCAGCTCGCCGCCGACCTCGAGGAGTGCTCGCGCGTCCACGGCGCCGCCTGGTGGACGACGTTCCGCCGAATATTACTGGCGCTGGCGTGGCCGGCCTTCGCGGTGGGTTGGATCCTGGTGTTCTTCCTCGTGCTGCGCGAGCTGTCGGCGTCGATCCTGCTCTACAGCGTCGGCAACGAGGTGCTGCCGGTGGTCGTCATGCGGCTCTGGAGCGAGGGCAAGGCCGAGCAGGTGTGCGTGATCTCGCTGGTGATGCTGGGGCTCGTGTTCCTCTTTCGCTTCGCGGAGCGCCGTCTCGTCCGCACGCATCTCGGCCGGTCGTGATCGACCGGCTCCAGGAGGCCGACCGATGCTGACTCGCCGCTCGCTGCTGCGCCTGGCCGCGCTGGCGCCCCTCACGCTGCCCGCCCGCCGCGCCGCCGCGCAGTCCGACGACTGGAAGAAGGTCGTGGACGGCGCACGCAAGGAGGGCAAGGTCGTCATGTACTCGGGCGCGGTGGGCAATCCGATGACGCCGAAGATCGCCGCGGCGTTCGAGGCCAAGTACGGGGTGCGCGTGGACGTGCTGGAGGCGCGGGCCAGCGAGCTGCGCGAGCGTGTGCGCACCGAGCAGGCCTCGGGGCGCGTGCTCGGCGACGTCTCCCACAACGGCTCCACCACGACCGCGCTGCAGGCGGCCGAGAACGTGTTCCAGCCCTACGGCGCCTTGCCCAACGCCGGCCGCCCGGTGGCGCCCTTCGCCGCCGACGCCGTGCGGGTGCCGGTGTACGTCATCCCCTACGGGATCCTGGTCAACACCGAAATGATCAAGCCCGCCGAGGAGCCGAAGAGCTGGAAGGACGTGCTGGCGCCGCGCTGGAAGGGCCAGATTCTCGCCGACGACATGCGCGCGCTCGGCGGCGGCGCCGTGTTCTTCATGGTGACCCACCAGCAGCTCGGCCGCGAGTTCCACGACAAGCTCGCGCTGCAGCAGCCCCACATGAACCGCGAGCTGCGCGGCAATTACCGCCGGGTGGCACGCGGCGAGTATCCGCTCTACCTGCCGTTCACGCTGCCCGACGTTCTCGACCTCAAGGACCTGCCGGTGAAGGCCATCGTGCCGGCCGAGGGCTGTCCCTACGTCCGCTTCGACGGCGCCATGTTCCGCAATGCGCCGCACCCGAACGCCGCGCGCCTGCTGCTCGACTTCTATCTCGGCGAGGAGACGCAGTCGATCTACGCGACAATGGGCTTCCGCCCGGTGGTGGCGGGGCTCGAGGGCAAGGTGCCGGCCCCCGCGCGGCCGCTGATCCAGACCAAGCTGATGGGCACGACCGACCCGAAGCTGCAGGACGAGATGCTCAAGACCGCCACGCAGATCTACAAGTAGCCGGCCGGGGACGATGTCGGCCGTCAGCGTCGAGCACGTCGGCAAGCACTTCGGCGGCGTGCGGGCTGTCGCCGACGTCTCGCTCGCCGTGGGCGAGGGGCGGCTGCTCACGCTGCTCGGCCCGTCCGGCTGCGGCAAGACCACGACGCTGCGCATGATCGCCGGCCTCGAGCAGAACGACGCGGGTCGCATCGTCATCGGCGATCGCGTGGTGAGCGATGCCAGCGCCGGCGTGTTCCTGGCGCCCGAGCGGCGCGACATCGGGATGGTGTTCCAGTCCTACGCCATCTGGCCGCACATGAGCGTGTTCACCAACGTGGCGTACCCGCTGCAGGTGCGGCGCCGGCCCACGGTCGAGGTGCGCGAGCGCACGCTGGAGGCGCTCCGCCTCGTGCAGATGGAGCACCTGGCCGAGCGGCCGGCCACCGCGCTCTCGGGCGGCCAGCAGCAGCGCGTGGCCATCGCGCGCGCGCTCGTGTTCCGGCCCCGGGTGCTGCTCATGGACGAGCCGCTGTCGAATCTGGACGCGCAGCTTCGCGAGCAAATGCGGCTGGAGATCCGCGCGCTACAGCAGCGGCTCGGCATCACGACGATCTACGTGACGCACGACCAGGAGGAGGCGATGGTGCTCTCCGACGAGATCGCGGTGATGCACGAGGGCCGCGTGCTGCAGACGGCCCCGCCCGAGACGCTCTATGCGCGCCCGGCCAGCCGCACCGTGGCCGCGTTCTTCGGTGCGCCGAATCTCCTGCCGGCCAAGACGCGCGAGATCCGGCGCCGCGGTGATGCCGCCGTGGCGCGCGTCGAGGGCGACGGCTGGGAGGGCTGGTGCACGGGGCCGGCGACGCTGCAGCCGGGCGAGAGCGTGACGGTCGTCGTGCGGCCCGAGGTCGTCCGCCTCGGCCGCACCGCGCGGCCTGATGCCGGCATCGCCTGGCGCGGGGTGGTGCGCCAGCGCTTCTTCCGCGGCACACGCACGCTCTACGCGGTGGAGGTCGGCGGCGCGCGCTTCACCGTGGATGCGCCGCCCGACTCGCCGCTGGCGCCCGGCGCCGAGGTCGCCCTCGACGTGGACGCCGCCCACACGTGGATCGTCCGAGATTAGCGGGTGCTAGAGGGGTGGCCCGGGTTCCCCGGGCCGCCCCGAACGTTGGGGGTGTCGGGGGCCATGTCGGGGCCCCCGACTCAGAAGAGCGCGAAGACCTTGTTCGAGTTGAAGATCCAGCTCTCGATGAAGGTCGTCTCGCTCGGGCGCCGGCCCAGCTCGGCCATGGCGCCGGCCAGGCACATCCAGTTCAGCATCTCCTGCTGGCCGCTGTCCTCGATGGTGGTCAGCGGCGTCCTTCGCCACGCCTCGTAGTCCGCCGTCCGCAGCGCCTCGTAGAGCGCGCGATCGCCCGGCACGTCCGGATAGAGCAGATGGTTCTTCGGCGTGAGGAAGGCGTGCGACCAGCTCGACGAGGCGATGAGCGCCACGCGCCACGGGCTCGCGGCGAACACCCGGGCGGCCGCACGGCCGAGGTCGAAGCAGCGTGACGGCGCGGGCGACGGCGGATCGAGGCGCTCCTCGTCCGTCATGGTGCCGAGCGCGGCCATCGTGCCGTGCTGGGCGATCACGCGGCGGCCGTAGCAGTTCACCTGGAACGGGATGACCGGGTAGGGAAAGCCCTGGCGGTCGTAATCGAGGAACAGCAGCGTGTTCATGAACGCGTGCCCGAGCGGATGATGCAGCGGCCGGTACGCGTACGACACGTCGAAGCCCGACTCGATCAGCCCCGTGGTCAGGCGCTTGGCGGCGGCACGATGGCCCTTGTACGAGAACGTGGTGTCCCGGGGCTCCTCCCACGCGTTGGGCCACTTGGCCTCGGCCCACGGCCGGTGCTCGATGGCGTCGTACGCGAGGACGCAGAACGGCGGGATGATGTCTTCCTTGAAGTTCTCGTACTGATCGTCCCCCCACACGACGACGACGTCCGGCGCGAAATCGTCGAGCGTCTTGCGCGTCTTGCGGCACCACGTCAGCAGCGCCTCGCGGTGCCGGCGAGCCGAGGCCAGGCCCTCGTCGCCGCCCCACTCACGCCGCATCGCCTCCGGCCAGCCGTCGGGCGTGCGGAGGCGCTCGGGGAGGTCGGGGTCCTGCAGCACGCGGCGCAGGATGCGGCTCATATCCTGATCGCGTCCGGCCAGGAGCGGCACGTGCGTCATGCCGAGACCGAGAATGGCTGCCATGGCTACTCCTTTATGTCGAGGCCGATGCGGCCGTCGAACTCGATGCGCTCGACCGTGAAGCCGCGGTCCTCGAGGAGACGCGGCAGGCCGGTGGCACCGATCATGTGAAGGATACCGACGGCGACGAACATGCGCCGGCCGCTGGCGTGCATCGCCTCGATCCTCGCGGCCATCGGGGGATTGCGCGGCAGGACCATCCGCTCCATGCCTTCGCGTTCGACGGGGTCGATGGCCGCCAGCGTCTGGTGGAGCGCCGCGAGGTCGCCGCGCGCCCACGCCCCGGCCACCGCAACGAGCTCCTTGCGGGCGGTGCCCTGTTCGAGCCCGTCGACGAGAGTCTCGATCGAGGCGAGCTGCTCGGCGGGCAGGCCCCCGTTGATGGCGGCGCGCTGGGTCTCGGCGCTCTCGAGCGTGGCCAGCGGCTTGTTGGCGCCGCGCGCGTAGCCGGCCAGCACCATCTCGGAGGCGTACTCGGCGAACAAGCCCTCCCACGCGGCATCGAGCAGGGTGAGCGTGGCGGCGATCATCATGGGCGGCATCGTCTGCAGCCGCTGCCACGAGATGCACGTGCGCTCGGCCTGACGGCTCAGGCGCGCGGCCAGCGCCGCGGGCAGCGCGGGTGCCTCGTCCGGCGCGGGCGGCGCGATCACCCCGGCGTGGAAGGCCACGTCGAGCGGATCGGCTTCGAGCACGATCGTCTCGGCGTCGGCGAGCGCGCCGAAGACGGCGCGGCCCGGCATCGCCCAGTCCGCCTTGCCGACGTGGATGGTGCCGTAGAGATAGCCGTGACGGCCGTCCTTGCTGAAGCGCCACAGCGCGCCGCGGTCGCGCGCGGAGCGCATCGCCTGCGTCAGCTGGGCGCGGGTCGGGACGCCGGCGGAGGGGGGACACGCGCGCTCGGCCGCGGCCGCGGGCGCGATCGCCACGGTGAGGGCCAGCACCAGCAGCAGCGTCGTGACCAGGCGCATTGGGGCGATGGTACCATCGGCCCGCCGACCACAAGGAGCCCGTCATGCCAGCACTGCCTCCGCTGATCTCGAGCGACGGTCACCTCGAAGTGCGCCCCGAGCGCTGGACACCGCGAATGCCGGCCCGGCTGCGCGAGCACGCGCCGCGCACGATCAAGCTCCCCGACGGCGGCGACGCGATCCTGATCGAGGGGCAGGCGCCCTATCCCGCGCCGTTTCTCGACCTGCGCGCCGGGCGGACCAACGAGACGTGGCAGCCGTTCGGCGCCACCGTCGACGACACGGCGGGCGTGGGCCCGCCCGAGCAGCGGCTGCGCGAGCAGGACCAGGACGGCCTGCACGCCGAGGTGCTGTTCCCCAACATGCAGGTGGGGCCGCGCCTCTGGCGCAACATTGCCGACGAGGACGTCTATCGCGCGACCGTGCGCGCCTACAACGACTGGCTCGGCGAGGAGTATTGCCCCGTCTCGCGCGATCGTCTGATCGGCCTCGGCGTGATTCCGTGGACGACCGTGGAGGACGCGATCGCCGAGCTTGAGCACTGCGCGCGGCTGGGCCTCAAGGGCGTGAACCTCGGCGTGTTTCCCAACGGCAAGGCGTACCCGCGGCCGGAGGACGACGCGTTCTGGGCGGCGGCGATCGACATGCGGATGCCGCTCACCGTCCACGTGGGCTTCGACCGGCTCGGTCCGCGCGCGCAGCAGCCGACGTTCGAGTACCCGGGGGCGGATCCGGAGGTGCTCAAGAAGCTCGGGCCGCGCAAGATCGTCGAGTGGATCGCGCTGCCGTTCCTCAGCATCCCGCCCACCATCAGCCTCGCGCAGCTGGTGATGTCCGGCGTCTTCGACCGGTTCCCGGCGCTGCGCATCTTCTTCGCCGAGACGCGCCTGGGCTGGGTGCCCTTCTGGATGGAGGAGGCGGACTACTGGTACGAGCGCCACCGGCACTGGGCGGAGCGCCTGCTCGGCATGAAGCCGCTGGCGCGGCGCCCGAGCGAGTACGTCCGCGAGCACATCTCCTTCAGCGTGCAGCACGTCGAGCGCGTGGCCGTCGAGCTACGGCATCACATGGGCGTGGAGCGCGTGCTCTTCGCCACCGACTTCCCGCACATCGAGTGCGACTGGCCCAACACGCGGCCGTTCGCCGAGCGTCTCTTCGAGGGCGTGCCGCCCGACGAGGCCTACAAGATCGCCGCCGGCAACACGCTGGCCTTCTTCCACCTCGAGGACACGCCCATGGGCACGAGCGTGCGCGCGGCGGCTAGCTCCCCCAGCTGATGGACTCGCCGCCGTCCACGATGAGCGAGACGCCGGTGACGAACTGCGCCTCGTCGGAGTGGAGATAGAGCGCGGCGTAGGCGACGTCCCAGCCGGTTCCCATGCGGCGGCGCAGGGGCACGCGCTTGTCCCGCGAGGCGATGACCTCGTCGCGCGCCGTGCCCTTGGCCACGCGCGCCTCGATCGCCATCGGCGTGTTCATCAATCCGGGCAGGATCACGTTGGCGCGCACGCCGTGGGCGGCGTTGTGGGCGGCCAGGTTCTCGGTGAGCGCCACCACGGCGGCCTTCATGGTCTTGTAGCCGACCAGCGGGTAGGCGTTCAGCGCGGCCATCGAGGAGATGTTCACGATGGAGCCGCCCGTCTGCCGCAGCGCCGGCAGCGCGTGCTTGCACGCCAGCCACATACCCTTGAGGTTCACGTCGAAGCTCTTCTGGAATGCGGCCTCGGTGAGCTCGGTGGCGACGGCGTCGCCCAGCGCGAGGCTGGCCCCGACGTTGTTGTGCAGGATGTCGAGCTTGCCGAATCGCTCGAGCGCCGCCGCGATGAGCCGCGCCGCGGCGGCCTCGCTGGTGATGTCGGCCTCGAACGCCCAGGCCTCGCCGCCCTCGCTCGCGATCATGTCCACGGTGGCCTCGGCCGACTTCACGTCGCGATCGGCGACGCAGACGCGCGCGCCCTCGCGCGCGAGTACCACCGCCGTCGCCCGTCCGTTGCCGATCGTCTGGCCCGGAGTCTGGCCACCGCCGACCACGATCGCCGCCTTGCCCTCGACACGCTTCGCCATCACCGTCCTCCCGCAGGCAAGTCTAAGCGACCACGTGCCCGGCGCGGCGGTAAGGCTTACAAGCGAATACCGGCCCGGGATTTGCGCGTCTCAAATGACATGAAGAAGCTGTTGTCGATCCTGTGTCTCGTCGGCCTCGTGAGCGGCGCCGCCGGCGTCGCGGGCGCGGCGCCTTCGCATGGCGGACACGGCGGTCACGCCGGCGCGGGCGTGCGCGCGGCGCCTCACGCTGCTCCGCGCGCCCAGGCCTGGCATGGCCACCATGGATTCCATCGCGGCGTCCGCGGCGGCGTCTTCGTCGGCATCACGCCGTTCTGGTGGGATCCGTTCCCGCCGCCCGTGTATGCGCCGCCGCCCGTCGTCGTGGAGGAGCCGCCGGTCTACGTCGAGCAGCCGAAGCCGGGCTACTGGTACTACTGCCCGAGCGCCGGCGGCTACTATCCGGCCGTCCCGTCCTGTCCCGAGTCCTGGGTGCCGGTGCCGCCGAGCGGCGGCTAGGCCTCAGAACAGCAGGCGCACGGCGCGGGCG
>JBKPRI010000239.1:0-5189 GCA_046734515.1 Candidatus Methylomirabilota bacterium
CCGCCGTACGCGGCATCCGGCGAAGGCTGCTGGGTGATCGACGTCGAGGGCGACCGCCGCCTCGATTGCCTCAGCAACTACACCGCGCTCATCCACGGTCACGCGCATCCCGCGATCGTGGAGGCAGCCACCCGCCGGCTCGCCCAGGGCGCGTCGTTTCCGATGCCCACCCCCGAGGAGATCGACCTCGCGGCGCTGCTGTGCGAGCGGCTGCCGTCGGCCGAGCGCGTGCGCTTCACCAACTCCGGCAGCGAGGCGGTGATGATCGCGCTGAAGGGCGCCCGGGCGTTCACCAACCGCCCGAAGATCGCGAAGTTCGAGGGTGCCTACCACGGCTCCTACGACTACGCCGAGGTGAGCCTCGCCTCCACGCCGGAGAACTGGGGCAGCCTCGCCGCGCCCGCCAGCACGGCCTACTCGCGCGGGACGCCGCCGGCGGTCCTCGAGGACGTGGTCGTGCTGCCGTTCAATCACACCGAGCAGGCGATCGCGCGCATCGAGCGCGAGGCCGGACAGCTCGCCGCGGTGCTGGTGGATCCCGTGCCCAACCGCGTCGGGCTCGTGCCCGCGCGCGTCGAGTTCTTGAAGGCGCTGCGCGACGTCACGCGCAAGCACGGCATCGTGCTGATCTTCGACGAGGTCATCTCGTTCCGTGTCGGTTACCGGGGCGCGCAGGGCCAGTTCGGCGTCACGCCCGACATGACGACACTGGGCAAGATCATCGGCGGCGGGTTCCCCGTGGGTGCGGTGGCGGGCAGCGCAGAGGTCATGAGCGTCTTCGATCCGACGCGCGGCGGCCCGCCGGCGGCGCCGCATGGCGGGACGTTCAACGCCAACCCGGTGACGATGGCGGCCGGGCTGGTGTCGATGCGGTTGCTGACGGAGCACGCGTTCGCGCGGCTCGACGAGCTCGGCGCGCGGCTGCGCGCGAGCCTCGACGACTGCTTCAAGCAGGCCGGCGTGCCGGGCCGCGCCGCCGGTCTCGGCTCGCTCTTCCGCCTGCACGCGGTCGACCGCGAGCTGACCGACTATCGCAGCACGCGCACCACCTCGGCCGAGAGCGAGCGCCTCGTGCGTCTCGTGCGGCGGCTGATGGAGCACGGCGTACTGATGTCGATCACCGGGCTCGGTTGTCTCTCGACGCCCATGGGCGAGGCCGAGCTGGAAGGGCTGGTGGAGACCTTCGCCGCCGTCCTCGACATGGAGCGACGCGGGTAGTCGTGGATCGCGTCGGCGTCGCCTTCACCGGCGGGCTCACCGCCTCCGAGATCGTGGAGTGCGTGAGGCAGGCCGAGGACCTCGGCTACGAGAGCGCCTGGGTGGCGGAGGGCCACGGCGGCGATCAGTTCGCCGTCCTTGCCGCCTGTGCGACCGCCACCTCGCGCATTCGCCTCGGCACCAGCATCTCGAGCGTGTTCGTGCGCAGCGCGCCCACCATCGCCATGGCTGCCGCCACCGTCGATCAGCTGTCCAATGGCCGCTTCGTGCTCGGGCTCGGCTCGAGCCACAAGGTGCAGGTGGAGGGCGAGCACGGACTGCCGTACGCGCGGCCCATCGACCGTTTGCGCGACACGGTGGAGGTGGTGCGCCGGCTGCTGCGCGACGGCTCCGTCTCCTTCCGCGGCGAGGTTCTCGAGATTCCGAAGTTCGACTTCTGGTTCCGGCCGCTGCGGCCGAGCGTACCGATCTATCTGTCCGGCCTGTTCCAGCCGATGCTGGAAGTGTGCGGCGAGCTGGCCGACGGCGTGATCCTGACGTGGTCCACGGCGGACTTCGCGCGTGGCGCCGCCGCGCACGTCGCGACGGGCGCCAAGCGCGCGGGACGCAATCCCGCGCAGGTGGAGATGACGACGCTGCTGGGCTGCGCGGTGGGCGCCGACGTGGACGAGGCGCGCCGGCGGCTGAAGCCGGGCGTGGCGCTCTATGCGGGCTTCTTCCCCCGGTACTACCGCCTGCTGGCGGAGAGCGGCTTCGCGGACGCGGTCGCAGCCATCAAGGCTGCATGGGACCGCGGCGACCGCGAGGCGGCCGTCAAACTGGTGCCCGACGAGCTGATCGACGCGTTGGCGCTGGCGGGACCACCGGAGCGCTGCCGCGAGCGGCTCGCGCGGTATCGCGAGGCGGGTGTGGGGCTGCCGATCGTCACCCCGCGCGTGCGCGACGGCGGAGGCGTGAAGGCAGTGATGGAGGCGGTTCGGGCCTGCGCGCCGCGCTAGCGTTCCACGCGGGCCTGATGCCACGCGGCGAAGCATCATCAGACCCTCTTGTAGCGCACCGCCTCAGTCTTACTGCCGCAGTTCAAGCAATTGGCCGCTTCCAACTGAAGGCCCGGTGTCGTCATGGCAAGCGACGTTCGGATCGCCGTCTCTTCCTCGCCCATTGCGTTGGCAAGACACGGTGGACACACGTAGCGGGGGTAGTAGGCTGCGAGGAAATCCAACAGGGGGATCATGCGTTAACTCCCCCCCCCGGCGCTCAAACTCCCAAGCCGCGAAGCAGCGGAGATGGACATGGAAGTTGTCCAGGCCGGGGGTACTGCCGTCACGCGCAAATTGAATCTCGAACTCCATCTCTCGTTTGGCCACGGGCAGATCGCACACCGCGCACACCGCACCGACTCCGGGACCGCCCCAGCTGCGGTCAGGGGGACGGTTGGGGAGCTTGCCACTGCGCAGGACGGCACGAGCCTTCTCACGGATCGTTTTCTCGTCAGACATCGGATGGCCTTGACGCACTCGCACCGCGCGAGTGGTACACGAGGTAGGTCGAGCCAGATGCCAGGAGGTCCGGCGCCCGGAGCGCCTTTTGGGAACCCGATGGAAGGCAACTCGTAGCCTACCATGCTGCTCAGGCCCCCGCTGCCTCGGCTTGACGTGTCTCGCGTCGGGACTACGATAGGCGGCGTCGAAGTGATCCTCCTCGGAGGTGACCGCAATGGCAGTGGAGCTTCCCACCTGCGCGATTTGCCGAACACGCGTGCAGTCCGGCCAAAACGTCGTCTTCCGACCAGACGGTCGCGTCCACCACGTCGAGTGCCCGAAGGTTATGTGCCCGGTCTGCACTGACCTCGTCGCGCCCGGCCAACCGATCCGCCGCGACGGTGACCAGATCATCCATGCGAACTGTTGGACGAGGCGGCTCCGGACGAGCATGGGAGATGAGTCATGAGGCAGTACTGCAGGGTCACGGCAAACGGTATCGCCCATCTCTTTGTCGGACTCGACTTTGGTAGCGTCTGCGTGTGCGGGCGGAAGGCGTATGGCTTCGCGCCGGACACCGAGGAGCCAATCCTCTTGGACGTGCTCCAGCAGCCAGTCCCGCCCTGGCGGAACGCGGCCACGCCGGAGAGGGTGGGGAACGCGCGCTTCTTGTTGTAGCTGGCGGACGGCGGGTCCGTGTACCCGCCGGGGTCACAATCCTAAGTTCAGTGTGCTTCCAGCCCGATCGATCGGGCGACAGCCTCGAGGTGCTCGGCGCCGTCGCCGTACTCCAGGCCCGCGGCCTGGATGCGCTTGTGCAGCACGTGCAGCAGGTGTTCCTCGCAGTAGCCGATGGCCCCGAAGATCTGGTGCGCCCGCCGCGCCACGTTCAGGCACGCCTCGCTCGCATAGGCCTTCGCCGTCGCGACCTCCGCGCCCGTTGACGCGCCCTCGCTGAGCGCCCAGGCGGCCGCGTAGAGCAGCCCGCGCGCGCCGTCCACGTCGCGGACGATGTCGGCGCAGGCGTGCTGGATGGCCTGGTGGCCGCCGATGGGCTTGCCGCCCTGCACGCGCGTCTTCGCGTGCTCGACGACCAGCTCCATGACGTGCTGCGCGGCGCCCACCATCTCGGCCGTGCGAGCGAGCGCACCGGCGGTGAGCGCAGGTTCCAGAAGACGGCGGCCGGCGCCGGCGCGCCCGAGACGGTCGTCGGCGCTGACCGCGACGTCCTCGAACGTGATCTCGAAGAGCGCCTCGCCGCTCAACGCCTCCAGCGGTGCGCGCGTGATGCCTGCGCGATCGGTGGGCAGGAGCAGCAGGCTCACGCCGCTGTCCTCGCGCACGGCCACGATCAGCGCGTGGGCGGCCTGGGCGTCGTTGACGAAGAGCTTGCGGCCGCGCAGGCGACCGGGCACGGCGACACGCAGAGCGACGGCCTCGGGGTCCCATGCGCCCTCGTCCTCGACGAGCGCGAGCGTGACGATGCGCTCACCCGTCGCCATCGCCGGCAGCCACTTCCGCTGTTGCTCCCGGCTGCCGGCGCCGGCCAGCAGCGACGTCGCGACCACGGCGCTGGCGACGAACGGGCCGGGCAGCGCGGCGCGGCCGAGCTCCTCCATCAGCAGGGTCACCTCGAGCAGCGAGCCATCGGAGCCACCGAGATCGCCGGAGATGAGCAGGCCGGGCCAACCGAGCTCGGCGATCTGGCGCCAGAGCGCAGGGTCGAGACCGCGCCCATCAAGGGCGAGACGCTGGGCGACCTCGGGCGGGCAGTGCTTGCGCAAGAACTCCCGCGCGGTGGCGGCGAGCATCTGCTGATCGCGCGAAGGACGGAAATCCACGTCAGCTCCCGCGCGGCAGGCCGAGGCCTCGCGTGGCCACGGTGGTGCGCAGCACCTCGGCAGTGCCACCGGCGATCGTGTGGCCGAGGCTGGTCAGGTAGGAATGCGAGATCTCGCCGCCGAGCGCGGCCTCGCGCGAGCCGCGCCGTAACGGCCCGCGCATGCCGAGCAGGTCCATGCCCAGGCGAGCCAGCTTCTGCCCGCTCTCGTCGGCATAGATCTTGGCCACGGCCGTCTCGTAGGTGATCTCGCCGCCGTCGCGCATGAGGCAGGCGGCGCGATAGAAGAGCAGGCGCAGCGCGGCCAGCTCCGTGGCCATGGCGGCCAGGCGGCGGCGCACGACGGGATCGCGCGCCAGCGGCGCGCCGCCGCGCGTCGTCGTGTTCGCGTACTGGACGAGCTGGCCCAGTACACGGCGCAGCGCGGGGGCCTTGTAGAAGCGCCCCCAGAAGCGATCGGAGTCCAGTCCGTTCAGCAGCGCGATGAACCCCTCGCCCTCGGGGCCCAGCATCGTGTCGGCCGGCACGCGTACGTCGTCGAGGAAGACCTCGTAGTGATAGACGTCGCCGGTGAGGCTGCGGATGGGCCGGATGTCCATGCCGGGCGTGCCGTTCGGCACCACGAACATGCTGAAGCCCTTGCTGCGGCG
>JBKPRI010000240.1:0-8565 GCA_046734515.1 Candidatus Methylomirabilota bacterium
GCGTCGCGCCGCCCTCGTGCGGAGCGGATCGCGACCAAGCGGATCTACGAGCCCGCCGTCGCCGCCGACGGCACCCGCGTGCTCATCATGCGCTACTGGCCGCGCGGCATCCGCAAGGAGAAGGTCGATATCTGGCTGCGCGAGCTGGCGCCCATCATCCCGCTGCTGCGGTCCTTTCTCGACGGCGAGATCACCTGGGCGCAGTACCGGCCTCGCTACCGCGCCGGCCTGAAGCGCCCCGAGGCCCAGGCGGCGCTGGCCGAGGTCCGGGCGCTGGCACGCAAGGGCCCGGTGACGCTGCTGTGCGGATGCGCCGATCCGCGGCGGTGCCACCGCACGCTGCTGCAGAAGCATCTGTTAGACTCTGCCGAGTGATGGGCATCGCGTTGCTGCTGCCGCTGCTGCTCCTGGGGCTGGCAGCGCCCGCGGCGGCCGAGCACGAGGTCTACTACCGCTACACGGTGATCGGCTACGTCAAGGACGCGGCCGGCAAGCCGAGGCCGAGCGAGACGATCGAGCTGATCCGTGACAAGACGGGCTTTTCCTACCTGGGCGAGACGGATGCCCAGGGCCTCTTCGTGATCGTGGCGCGCCTCGGCGACGAGAGCGCCGGCGAGCCCCTCACGCTCAAGCATGGCGCCGTGCGGACCCGGCTCACCGCGCGCTTCGACGCCGCCAACCACACCGACGAGCGCGGCACCCGGGTCGATCTCGAGGGCAGCCGTGTGATCGAGCGACCGACCTGGTTCCGGTCCACGCTCGCCAACTTCCTCGGCGCGACGCGGCGCTGAGACCACCGCCACAGGAGACTGACGATGCCCACCAAGGCTCCCGCCCGCCGCGGCATGAAGGCGTACGTGCTCATCGAGACGGCCCCCGGCAAGACGAAGAACGTCAAGAAGGAGCTGAGCCGGATCACCGGCAGCGGCTCCACGCTGGCCCACCTGGACGCCGTCACGGGACCGTACGACTTCATCGCCCAGGTCGAAGGGCCGACGCTGGACGCCATCGGGCGGCTGGTGACCGACGAGATCGGCTCCATCAACGGCGTGACCCGTACCACCACGTGCGTGGCCGTGGCGATCGGCTGACGTGCGCGTCCTCGTCGTCGGCGGCACCGAGTTCATCAGCCTGCACCTCGTGCAGGCGCTGCAGCGCGACGGCCATCGGGTGGCCGTCCTCAACCGCGGCCGCCAGCCCGAGCGCCTGCCGTCGGGCGTCGAGCGCCTGGCGGCCGACCGCAAGGATCCCGCGGCGCTGCGGGCGGCGCTCGGCGGCCAGCGCTTCGACGGCGTGGTGGACGTGACCTACGCGCCGACCACGGGCGAGGACGTCACGGCGCTGCTCGACGCGCCGGCGGCGACCGGCCACGTGCTCTTCGTCTCCACCGCCCGCGTGTACGACCACGCGCGCCCGATCCCCTACGACGAGGACACGCCGCGCAATCTCTACTGGGGCGAGTACGCCAAGAACAAGATCGCCGGCGAGGACGTGCTGTTCGCGCGTCATCGCGAGCGCGGGCTGCCCATCACCATCGTGCGGCCCACGCACGTGTACGGGCCGCTCAACACCCGCAACAACGAGACGTTCTTCTTCGACCGGCTCGCGCGCGGCCGGCCGGTGCTGGTACCCGATGGCGGCGGCTGGCTGCGCCAGTTCGGCCACGTCGAGGATCTGGCCGACGCCATGGCGGCCATGCTCGGCAACAAGGTGGCGTTCGGGCGGGCTTACAACGTGATGGGCGAGGAGAGCATCACCCAGGTCGGCTTCGTCGAGACCATCGCCGAGGTGATGCAGCGCCCGGTCACGCTGGTGCCCGCCCCCACGCCCGCGGGCGGCAAGCCGGCGCCGTTCGGCCAGAACCTCGTCTACGACTGCCACGCCGTCCACACCACCACGCGCGTGCGCGCCGAGCTGGGGCTGCGGCCGCGCTACACGCTCGGGGCGGGGCTGGCCCAGACGCTGGCCTGGTACCGCCGCGAGGGCCTCGACAAGCGCGAGATCGACTTCAGCGCCGAGGACGCGCTGCTGCGCTCGCTCGGCGCCTGATGGCCCCGGCGCGGCGCCGCCGGCCCGCTGTCCTCGTCTACCACCCCGACGAGGTGGAGGCGTACGCCCGGCTGATCAACGTCCCGCGCGGGCGCGAGGTGGAGATCCACGTGGCGGCCACCGAGGCCGAGGCGGCGGTGCACATCGCCCAGGTCGAGGCCATCTACGCGTGGAAGCTCCCGCCCGCCCTCTATGGCAAGGCCAAGCGACTGCGCTGGCTGCAGGCGATGGGCGCCGGCGTGGACTGGGCGCTGGCCGTGCCGGACCTGCGCCGCCGGGTGATCGTGACGCGCGCGCCGGGTGTGTTCGGCCCGTGGATGAGCGAGTACGTGATCGGCTGGTGCTCCTGGGTCACCCAGCGGATGGAGACCTACCGTGCCGCCCAGCGCGAGCGCCGCTGGGACGACCGCGTGCTGCCCGAGCGGCTGCGCGGCCGCACGCTCACCCTCGTCGGCATCGGCGACATCGGCGGCGAGATCGCGCGGGTGGCGCGCGCCGTGGGCATGCACGTGGTCGGCGTCAGCCGCACCGGCCGCCGCGTGCCGCACGTGGACCGCGTCCACCGCACCGTCCACCTGCACCGGGCGCTCAGCGCGGCGGACTTCGTGGTGGTGGTGCTGCCGCTGACGCCGACCACCCGCGGGCTGCTCGACGCGGCGGCGCTGGCCGCGATGCGGCCGGGCGCCTGGCTGCTCAACATCGGCCGGGGCGCCGTGGTCGACGAGGCCGCGCTGATCGGCGCGCTGCGCGAGCGGCGCATCGCCGGCGCGATCCTCGACGTCTTCCCGATCGAGCCGCTGCCCGCCGACCATCCGCTCTGGGGCATGGACAACGTCGTGATCACCCCGCACATCGCCGGGCCGAGCACGGCCGAGGAGATCGCGCCGGTCTTCAACGACAACCTGGCCCGCTGGCTCGCCGGCCAGGATCTCCACCACGTGGTGGACCGCAAGCGGGGGTACTAGGAGAGCGCGAGCATCCGCACGGCCGCCGCGTGCAGCCGGCCGTTGCTGGCCAGCGCGGTGCCGGACGTCAGTGAGTCCTGGCCGTCCAGATCGGTCAGGCGGCCGCCGGCCTCTTCCACGACGATCTTCGGCGCCGCCACGTCCCAGATCTTGAGGTTGAGGCCGAGGGCGACGTCCACGCGGCCGGCCGCCAGCCATGCGTAGCCGAGGAAGTCGCCGAAGCCTCGCTGGCTGCGCGTGGCGTCGACCAGGCGCTCGAAGCCGTCCCAGCGCCCGCGCCGCCGCAGGATGCGCAGCGTGCCGTGCGCGACCGTGGCCTCCGCCAGTGTCGCCACGGGGGAGACGTGGATCGGCATGCCGTCGAGCTGCGCGCCCTGGCCGCGCCGCGCCGTGTACATCTCGCCGCTCACCGGCTGGTGGATGACCCCGGCCGTCAGCACGCCGTCCTCCTCGAGCGCGATCAGCACCGCCCAGTACGGAATGCCGCGCGCGAAGTTCCGGGTGCCATCGATGGGATCGACGATGAAGCGGCGCGCCTGGCCGCCGCCGGCGCCGGACTCCTCGGCGAGCACGCCGTGGTCGGGATACGCACGCGAGAGCGTGGCGAGGATGGCGCGCTCGGATTCGCCGTCGGCGATGGTGACCGGGGAGCGGTCGGCTTTGAGGGTGACGTCGACGCCGCGCCGGAAGTGCTCGAGGGCCACGGCGCCACCTGCTCGCGCCGCCGACACCATCGCGTCGAGGACGGGGTCCACGACGCGCATTCTAGCCGGGCTGGAGGGCTAGCGCTTCTTGCCGCCGCGGTCCTTGTTGCCCTTGTCGCCCTTGTCGCGATCGCGGTCGCGATCTCGGTCGTTGCCACCGCCGCCGCCGATGCGATCGAGGCCGACGTTACCGCCGCCACCGATCGCGACACGGTCGTTGCCGCCGCTGTTGCCCGCGCCGCCGCCAACCGTGCTCCCACCGCCCGTGCTCGGTCCCCCGCTGCTCACTGAAGCCGTGCTCGCGCCAGTGGCACTCCCCGAAGCCGTGCCGCCGGTACTGCCACCGGCCGTGCTGTTGCCGCCGCCGGTGCTGGAGCTCCCGCCGGCCGCGCTGGAGCCGCCCGAGCTCGCGGAGCTCCCGCCGCCGCTCCCGCCATTGCTGCCGCCGGCAGTCTTGGTGTCGCCGCCCTTGCCGTCGCTGGACTTGGAGTCGCCCTTGGCCGAGTCGGTCGGCTTGTCGCCGCTATCCTTACTCGTGTCCTTGCTCGTGTCCTTCGTGGAGACGACTTGCTGGACGGCGCGATCGATTTCCGATTGCACCATCGAGGGCGCGGCCGGGGCGGCGCGCAGGCCCATCTTGAAGTCGTTCGCGAGGCGGTCAGCAGTCTGCCGGCTGATCGGCTGCACCGGCGACAGCCCGTGCCCGAGCGCCATCACCTGCTGCAGCGCGCTGACGCTCACCGGCGAGCCCACCGCGCGGCCTGCGCCATCGTTCTGCGTGACGTCGATGAGGCCGCGCAGCACCGTGATCGTCGAGCGCGTCCCTGCCGGGTCCGGATCGACCTCGGCCACCACGATGGTGCCGCGGATGGCGGCGGTCGCGTTCGGCGTCACGATCTCGACCGAGTCGCCCGGGCGCATCCGGTCCTTCATCACGTTGACGGCCGCGCGCCCGGACGTGACGCTCACCGTCGACACGCCCGGCACTTCCGTGATCGTCACGATCGAGCGCTCGCGCACCGTGAGCAGCGCCTTGCCGCCGAGGAGGATGCGGGCCATCGACGCGTCGCCGGTCACGATCTGGTCGCGGAGGTAGACGTCGTCCTTGAAGCCGAGATCGCGAGGCTCTGCGAGGGACGCGCGCGTGACCCGGGCCGTGCCCTGGATTCCCGTCACCACGCCGGCGCGCATCTCTTCCGACGAGGCGATCGTCAGCGACGCGCTGATGACGAGCACTGGAAGCAGGAGCCAGATCGCCCGTGTGATCCCACGCATCGGTGGTCCCCCCATTGGGCGCCCGTGCTTCGATGAGCGGCCCGGCGGGCGGGAGGGCAGCAACCGCAATGCCACAGGTGGAACATTTTTACCGCATTAATTCTTCAGCCGTTTGCCGCGGCGCTGCGCAAGATGGCATGCCAGATCGTCGCGGACGGACGATCCTGGCACGGCCGCACTCAACCGGTGGCGATCGCGGTCAGGCGCGCGGCGCGAGCTCCGAGGTGCAGTGCGGGCAGCGCCGCGCCTTCACCGGGATGACCGTCGCGCACTGGGGGCACTCGCGGGCCGCGGCCGGGGGCGGCGGCGGGCCCTTGAGCCGGTTCGCCTGGCGCACGACGAGGAAGACGGCGAACGCGATGAGGACGAAATTGATGATCGTGTTGATGAACACGCCGTAGTTGAGCGTGGGCGCGCCGGCGGCCTTGGCGGCGGCCAGCGTCGGGTAGGACTGTCCCGACAGGGTGACGAAGAGGTCGGTGAAGTTGACGCGTCCGAGGGCGAGTCCGAGCGGCGGCATCAGCAGGTCGTTCACGAAGGAGGTCACGATCGCGCCGAACGCCGCGCCGAGGACGACCGCCACCGCGAGATCGACGACGTTACCGCGCATGAGGAACGTCTTGAACTCGCTGAGCATGGGCGCCCCCTCTGGAGATCTATCGTTTGGAGATCAGGAAGCGTCCCAGGGCCAGGTGCGGCAGGCCCGAGCGCTCGAACGTGTCGACGGCATCGGCCGGTGAGCTCACGAGCGGCTCGCCGTGGAGATTGAAGGAGGTGTTGAGCACGGCGCCGATGCCGGTGCGGCCCTCGAACTCGCGAATCACGCCGTGGTACCCGGGATTCCACGCCTCGTCCACGACGTGCGCGCGCGCCGTGAAGTCCTGGGGATGCACGGCCGCCACGATCTCGTCGCGCCGCTTCGGGTTGGTCGGGAACGCCAGCATCATGTAGGGCGACGCCAGCCCCTTGGGGTTGACCAGGTAGTCCCCTTCCCGCTCGCGCAGGATGCTGGGCGCGAACGGCATCCAGAAGTCGCGGTTCTTGATCATGTGGTTGATGATCCGCACCACGCGATGATCCGACGGGTTGGCCAGGATGGACCGGTTGCCGAGCGCGCGCGCGCCGAACTCCATGCGCCCCGCGCATCGCGCGACCACGCCATCCGAGACCAGCAGCTCGGCGATGCGCTCCTCCATCCGAGCCGGCTCGCTCACGCGATGCTGCGCGCCGAGATCACGCGAGCGAATGAGCGCCTCGACCTCGGCGTCGTCGATGGACGGCCCGAGGTAGGCGGGACCGAGCGGCGCCGGCTTGGCCGGCACGCCGGCCTTCGCGCAGAGCTCCAGATAGCCGAGGTAGGCAGCGCCGATCGCATTGGACTCGTCGCCGCACGACGGGAAGACGAAGAGATCGCGCACCCACTCCTCGGCGGCCAGGAGCCCGTTGGCCTTGACGTTCATGAAGACGCCGCCGCCCAGGGCCAGGCGGTCGCCGCCGTAACGCTGCCGCATGAGCCGCGCCCAGCGCAGCAGCGTGTCCTCCACGATCTGCTGGGCGCCGCCGGCGATGGCGTCGAAGCGCGCGCCCAGCGTGGCCTCGGCCAGCAGCCGGTAGCGTGCGCCGCGGCGGCGCCACGCGAAGCGGGCCGGCGTCACGCCCTCCTCGAGTCCGAAGACCTCGCCGAGGGCGGCGCTCGCGCGCTCGACGGCGGCGGCCGGCGCGTAGGGCGCCAGGCCCATCACCTTGTACTCGTGCTCTCCGAACTTCATGCCGAGCAGCAATGTGACGAAGGAGTAGAAGGAGCCGAGCGAGCCGGACGCGCTGGGCGATGCCTCGCGCCGCTCGAGCGCGGTGCCGCGCGCCGTGGAGGCGGTGGCGCAGAGACCGTCGCCGGCGTTGTCGTTGGTCAGCACCAGCGCCGGCGCGCCGTCGAAGGGCGCCCCGAAGTAGGCGGACGCCGCATGGCACGTGTGGTGATCGAGCGTCGTGACGCGCTCGGCCCCGAGCTTCAGGTGATCGGTCACCAGCGCCAGCCGCTCGCCCTCGCCGAGCGTGAACTTGCCCCGGGCCGGATCGGCCAGCCCGAGCTTCGCCCCCAGCTTGCGCGCGCGGCGGCCCAGCCCGGCCCGCGGCTCCTCCAGGCGCACGCCGTAGTACTCGCGCGCGTACTCCCGATCGTGCAGCACGCGGTTCATCCACTCGCGGGCGTACGCGTGGCGCCCGGCCAGGGCGACGAGATCGATCTGCGAGGGCTGCAGCCCCGCGTCGCGCAGGAGGGCGTCGACGGCCAGGCGCGGATAGCCGGCGTCGTTCTTCAGCCGCGTGAAGCGCTCCTCGGAGGCGCAGCCGATGATGGCGCCGTCGCGCAGGAGAGCGGCGGTCGCGCAGTGGGTCTCGGAAATACCGAGGACGATCACCCGCTGATCTTACCTCACGCCCCGGGATCGGCCGTCAGCCTTGCGGCGGCGATGCCGGCCAGCGCACAGGCCTCGTCCTTGTCCGACACGTCCCCCGAGATGCCGACGGCGCCGATCACGGCGCCGCCCCCGTCGCGAATGAGCACGCCGCCGGCGGCCGGCACCACGCGCCCTTCTGACATGGCGTTGAGAGCGGCAAAGAACGCCTGCTGCTGGGGCCCCTGCTCGGTCACACGCTTGGCCAGGGTGCGCGAGCCGATGCCCATGCCGAGCGCTCCCCAGGCCTTGCCCACGGCGATCTGCGGCCGGACGATGCCGCTGCCGTCCTCGCGGGCCAGGGCCTTGAGGTGGCCGCCGGCGTCGAGCACGGCCACCGTCAGCGGCGCCAGGTTCAGCTCGCGCCCCTTCTTCAACGCGGACTCCACGATCGTCGTCGCCTGCGACAGCGTCAGGCTCATGCGCTCGGCACCCCCATGGTGCGCGTAGGGTATGCTTCGGGCCAGCGTGGCGCAACGCCGGGCAAGCCCTTCGCCTTGACACGCACCCATTGAGTGGCCTACTGTCCGGCAGCCTCGCTCAGCAATGCACGTCTCCAACGTGGAGGATGCCATGACGAGCCGCCGCGAGTTCCTCAGCGTCTCCGCCGTCGCCATTGGCGGCGCCCTCGCTCCCCGGCTGGCCGGCGCCGCCCCCAAGGCGCTGACCACCGTCCGTGAGAGTTCGTTCATCAAGGCGTTCGACGACTTCTTCGTGAAGACCTTGGCACCCGAATACGAAAAACTCACCGGGATCAAGGTTGGGTACGAAGCGGTGAGCGTCGGCGGCATGCTGACGCGGCTCACGACGATGGCCGAGACGAAGTCGGGACCGGAGATCACCGGCACCGGGCTCAACTGGCCCCTCCTCTTCGACAACGCGCTGATGGATGTCAGCGATGTCGCCGGCGAGGTCGGCAAGAAGCTGGGCGGCTGGCACGAGATCGTGCAGGACGTCGTCATCTCGAACAAGAAATGGAAAGCGCTGCCGTGGGGCAACATCGGGCAGCTGGAGGTCTACCGCACGGACTGGTTCAAGGAAGCCGGCGTCAACAAGTTCCCCGAGACGTGGGAGGACCTGCTCTCGGCCGGCCGGCACCTGAAGAAGAAGGGCCATCCG
>JBKPRI010000241.1:0-10858 GCA_046734515.1 Candidatus Methylomirabilota bacterium
AGCCGAACGCGTAGTCCATCCCGATCGTCGCGACCTTGCGGTACTTCGTGTTCTTCAGGACCCAGTCGGCGAACGGGTGCATCGGCTGGCTGGTCGTCCAGCCGGTGCGCACGATCCACTTGGCGGGCTTGCGCTGCGTGATGTCGTCGGCGGCGATGACCGGGTAGGTGGCCGGGATCTGCGCGCCGTCGATGAACGGCTGCAGGGCGTAGCCGACATTGGCCAGCAGGCCGCCGGTGAGCACGTGCACCTTGTCCTGCTCGACGAGCTTGCGCGACTTGTTGAGCGCGGTGGCCGGCTGACCCTCCGTGTCCTCGACGATCAGCTCGATCTTGCGGCCGCCGACCTCGCGCTTGATCTCCTCCAGGAAGAGCTCGGTGCCGTTGACCATGTCCTTGCCGATCTGCGCGAAGGGGCCGGTCAGCGGCGCCAGGAAGCCGATCTTGATCGGCGCGCCCTGCGCGGCCGGCGCCGCCGGCGTCAGCAGCGGCAGCGCGAAGGCGAGGAGCACCAGCATGGCGAGGACTCGAGTTCTCATGTTCTCTCCTGTGAAATCTGTCAGCGATCGCGCCGGAAGGCGCCCAGGACGCCGCGCGGCGCGAAGAGGATGACGCCGATGTAGACGGCGCCCAGGATGAGCAGCCAGCGCTTGGTGTAGACGCTGACGAAGTTCTTCAGGAAGACGATGAGCGCGGCGCCCAGCGCGGGCCCGGCCAGCGTGCCGGGCCCGCCGAGGGCGACCATCAGCAGGGTCTCCACCGACGTGACGAGCTGCACGTCGACCGGGCTCACGAAGCCGTTGTAGTAGGCCCAGAAGACGCCCGCGAACCCGGCGAAGGCCCCCGAGAGGACGAAGGCCAGGTACTTGTGCAGCCACACGTTGTAGCCGAGCGCGCGCATGCGTGACTCGCTCTCGCGGATGCCCATCAGCGTCAGGCCGAAGGGCGAGCGCACGAGCAGGCCCAGCAGCGCCCACGCCACCAGCGCGGCGGCCAGCACGAAATAGAAGAACGGCAGCGGCGCGGTGAGATTCCACGGCAGGCCCAGGTCGGGACGCGGCACGCCGGCGATGCCGTTGTCGCCCTTCGTCATCGACACCCAGCGGAAGGCCAGTCCCCACACCACCATGCCGAGCGCGAGCGTGATCATCAGGAAGTACGTGCCCGTCGCCCGGATGGCCAGCAGGCCGAACACGGCCGCGGTGAGCGTGGCGAGCACGAGCCCGACGAGCAGGCACACCAGGAAGCCGCGCTGATAGTCGGTGGTCAGGATGCCCACGGCGTAGGCGGCCACGCCGAAGTAGGCGGCGTGGCCGAGCGAGGGCAGGCCCGTGTAGCCGAGCAGGACGTCGAGGCTCATGGCCAGCACGGCCACGATGGCGGCCTGGGTCAGCAGCGTGAGCGGATAGGCGGAAAGCAGCGGCGCCACGGCGGCGGCCACGACGACGGCGACGAGCCCGATCACGATGCCGCGGCGGTCCCTCACGTGCGGCCGAAGAGCCCCGTGGGGCGCAGGGCCAGGATGAGGGCCATCGGCGCGAAGAGCGTGAAGTACGCCAGCTCGGGGAAGAGCGCCTTGCCGAAGTTGTCGAGCAGGCCCACCAGGAGGCTGCCCACCATCGCGCCCGGCAGGCTGCCGAGCCCGCCCACGATCACGACCACGAAGGCGTAGGGCAGGATCTCGAAGTCGAGCCCCGGGTAGACCCCGAGGAAGCCGCCGCCGATGCCGCCGCCGAGCGCGGCCAGCAGCGCGCCGAGGGCGAACACGCCGAGCGACACGGTGGGCACGCGGATGCCCACGCCCTGCGCCATCTCGGCATCGTCGACGGCGGCGCGGATCATCGCCCCGACGCGCGTGCGGTCGAGCGCGAGCCACAGCGTGGCGCCGATCACCGTGGCCAGCGCCATGATGAAGATGCGGTACTTCGGGAAGCGCAGCGCGCCGGCCGTGACGACGCCCTGCAGCCACGACGGCAGCGGCAGGGAATAGGGATCGCCGCCCCAGATGAGCAGGGCCAGGTCCTGGAAGATCAGCGCGAAGCCGACCGTCATCAGCACCTGGCCGAGCGTCTGGCCGGCCAGGCGGCGCAGGAAGAGCCGCTCCATGCCGACGCCGACCAGGGCGATGGCCAGGCTGCCGCACAGGAGCGCCAGCGGAAAGCTCTTGGTCTTCCAGATGACCGACAGCGCGACGTACCCACCGAGCAGGAAGTAGGAGCCGTGGGCGAGGTTCACGACGCGCATGACGCCGAAGATGAGCGACAGGCCACTGGCCAGCAGGAAGAGAAGCGCGCCGTAGGACAGGCCGTTGAAGGTCTGGACGATCCAGAACTCCAGGCTCACGGCTCAGCCGAGCCGGAGCAAGCGGGCGGCGGTGGCGCCGAGGATGCGGCGCTGGTCGGCGCGGTTCAGCTTGGCGTGGCGGGTGACCGCGTCGACGGGACGCGAGTAGCCCATGTCGAAGCAGTAGTCGCTGCCCAGCATCACGCGATCGGCGCCCACCGTGTCGACGAGGAATCGCAGCAGGTGCGGCGAATGCGCGATGGTGTCGTACGTGAAGCGCCGCAGATAGGCCTGGAAGGGCTTCTTCGCCACACCCTTCGTCTCCGGCCGCACGCGCTGCCCATGCGTGAGCCGGCCCATCAGGTACGGCATGGCGCCGCCGGCGTGCGGCAGGCACACCTCGAGCTTCGGGAAGCGATCGAGCACGCCGCCGAAGACGAGATGCGCGGCGGCGATGGCGGTGTCGAACGGGTTGCCGAGGAAGTTGTTCAGGTAGAAGCGGGAGAGCCGGTTGCCGAGCCCGATCACGTTGAGCGGGTGGAGCAGGACGGGCAGCTTCGCGGCCTGGCAGCGCTCCCAGATCGGCGCGTAGGCCGGATCGGAGAGCTCGCGGTTGTTGATGTTGGTGCCGAGGTAGATGCCGCGGATCCCGCGCAGCGTCTTCACGCGGTCGAGCTCCGCCACCGCCGCCGTCGGGTCCTGCATGGGCAGCGTGGCGCACCCCACGAAGCGATCGGGGAAGGCGGTGTGCGCAGCGTCCATCGCGTCGTTGACCGCGCGGGCCAGCCGCGTGCCGGTGGGACCGTCGGCGAAGTACACCATCGGGGCCGTGAGCGAGAGCGCGTGCACGTCGACGCCGGCCCGGTCCATGGCCTTGCGACGCCGGTCGAGGTCCCAGTACGACGCCTCCAGCGGTGCCGTCCGCGAGCCCTTGGTGTCGACGACGGGACCGCCGGGCTGACTGCGATCGACGCGCGCGCCGAAGGCGGCGCCGGCCTCGTCGATGACGCGGAAGAACGATTCGGGAAAGTAATGCGCGTGAATGTCGATCGTCGCCGGCTTCACGGGGCGAGATTGTACTATAGCCGGGCAGGTGAGACCGGCCCGCGGGCCGTGAGCGAGGGGGTTACCGTGAAGCTCCCGCACGAGCGTTTCGACTACTCCGCGATCGTCGATCGTCGCCCCTGGCGGCTGCCGCGGGGCGCGCGCATCGCGGTGTGGACGATCGTCAACGTGGAGGAGTGGGACATCGAGAAGCCGATGGCCCGGCAGGTCCTCCCCGCGCCGCAGGGCGTCGGCACCGTGCCTGACGTGCCGAACTGGGCGTGGCACGACTACGGCATGCGCGTGGGCATCTGGCGGCTGCTGGCCGCGCTCCAGGCGCGCAAGATCCCGGCGACGACGTCCATCAACGCCTCCGTCTGCAACACGTACCCGCGGGTGGCGCAGGCCATGCTCGACGCCGGCTGGGAGTTCATGGGCCACGGCGTGCGGCAGGGCGCCCTGCACCTGCTGCCCGATCAGCGCGCCGCCATTCGCGAGGCGGTCGACATCCTGACGAAGTTCGCCGGCAAGAAGCCCAGGGGCTGGCTCGGGCCCGGGCTCACCGAGACGTGGGAGACGCTCGACTACCTCGCGGAGGCGGGGATCCAGTACGTCTCGGACTGGGTCAACGACGACCAGCCCTACGAGATTCGCACCACGCGCGGGCCGCTGATCTCCGTGCCGTACTCGCTCGAGCTGAACGACATCCCGATGATGGTGGTGCAGCATCACGAGTCGGCCGCCTGGGTGCAGCGCTGCCGCGACCAGTTCGACCGCCTCTACGCCGAGGGCGCGAAGCAGCCGCGCGTGATGGCCATCGCCGTGCATCCCTACATCCACGGCGTGCCGCACCGGATCAAGTACTTCGAGGCGGTGTACGACTACATGAAGCGCAAGAAGGGCGTGTGGTTCACCACCGGCGAGGCCATCGCCGACTGGTATCGCGCGGGCAAGAAGGCCTGATGCCGCTCGTGGCCGCCGCCGCCCTGCCGCACACGCCGCAGCTGCTCGTGCGGCCGCCCACCGAGGACCGCGAGCTGGTGCTGCGCGTGCACGCCGCGCTCGGCGAGGTGAAGCGCCGGCTCACCGCCGCCCGTGTCGACGTGATCGCGCTCATCGGCGGCGATCACATCGAGGGGTTTTTCCTGAACGCGGTGCCCGCGCTCGCCGTGTACGTGGGCGCGCGCGCGGCCGGCGAGTTCGGCCGCTACCGCTACGCGTTCGAGGTCCACGAGCCGCTGGCGCGGGCGATGGTGGAGCAGGGGATCGAGGCGGGCTTCGACCTGACGTACTCGCAGGACGTCCCGCTGGACTACGCCTTCTACGTGCCGCTGCACTTCGCGATGCCGGCGCCGGCGGTGCCGATCGTGCCGCTCTACGTCAACGTCTATTTGCCGCCGCAGCCGGCGCCCGCCCGGTGCTATGCGTGGGGCCGCGCGCTGCGCGCGATTCTCGACGGGCGGCCCGAGCGCGTGGCGCTGATCGCCTCCGGCGGTCTGTCGCACTTTCCCGGCACCGACCGGTATGGCTCGCCGGACTTCGAGTTCGATCGCGCGCTGCTGGCCTCGCTGGCCGAGGGACGCGGCGCCGAGACCGCCCGCTTCACCGGCGAGGAGCTCGACAAGGCCGGCAACGTGGAGCTGCGCACGTGGATCACCCTGCTCGGTGCCCTCGGCGGCGCGCGGGCCGAGGTGCTGGCCTACGAGCCCTCGTGGCATCACGGCAACGCCGTGGTGACGTGGCCGCTATGAGCGACGAGCATTACTTCTTCCCGCCGGCCTCTGCCTACGCGCTCAACCGCTTCCTGTTCGCGCTGAAGTCGGACGCCGCCGCGCGGGCGCGCTACGCGGAGGACGCCGACCGCACCCTGCGGGAGTTCGGCCTGGACGAGGCGGCGCGCGCCGCGCTGGCCACCTTCGACCGCGACCGCCTCGTGGGGCTCGGCGCCCACCCCTACCTGGTGTTCATGGCGCAGGTGCGCTTGTCGATGGAGCGCAATCCGGCTAACTTCGAGTACTTTTGACGTGCCCGTTCAGGGGCGGAGGAGGGTGGTCATGGGTATCGTCGTCGGCCTTTTGATGGTGTTGCTCCTGAGCAGCGTTCCAGCATCCGCGCAATCACCGTCGCAGCTGCCGTCGCCGTCGCCGTCGGGCGCCCACGTGGCGCTGCCCTGGTCGCTCGGACCGGCGCTGCCCCAGGGGCAGATGATCCGGCAGCCGCTGACGATTCCGGGCGCCCCCATCCGCGACATCTGGGTGCCGGCTCAACCGGTGGTGGTCGAGGCGATGGTCGCCATGCCGGCCCAGGCCGGAAGCGAGCTCGCATCGGCCGGCCGCGCGACGGGCGAGACCGAATACGGCGTCGTGCGGCAGAACTACGTGATCCCGGGCTACTACGTGCGGGAAACGACGGTGGGCTTCCACTATCCCGAGCGCTGGATGCTCGACCAGTCGTACACGTGGCGGCTCCTGCCCGCGGAATTCCGGCCTCACGGGACGGTCTGGAATCCCGGCTGGCCCCCGGCACCGGCAAGCGTCGGGACGCTGGGTAGCGCAGGCTCTCCGGCCGCGCCGATGGTGGTGCCGAGCCTGCGCTGAGCCCTGGCGCGAAGCGCTACGCGCGCAGGTAGTGGCGGCGGGCGCGGGCGAGGACGTCGTCGGCGAGATCGCGGCGGACGTCGCGCAGGGCGAGCAGCGCGGCCTGGGCGGCCGGCATCACGGGCGCTCCCTCGGTGGGGCGGGCGAGCAGGTCGCGCAGCAGGCCCGCGTCACTGTCGGGACCGAAGACCTCGCGGTAGGCATGGTCCACGGCGCGCTCGAAGCGGCCGTAATCCTCCACGGGCACCAGGTGCGAATGCGTGCGGCTGAGCTGGTGCAGGACTCCGCGATGCGCGCGGCGGTCGAAGTTGTCGATCTGGTACGCGCACAGCAGTGACACGCGGCGCGCGGCGAGCACTTCGTTCCACAGCTCTTCCAGCTCGATCGTCGCCGGCAGGTTGTGATCCCACAGCAGATCGACCATCTCGCCGAACAGCCGCATCTGCGGATAGCCGGCGGCGGCCACGCGATCGAGGACGGCGCCGGTGATCGCGAAGAACCGGTCGCGGTCGGGGTGGCCGTCGACCATGAACTGATCCAGGGTGGCCTGCGCGTCGAGGATCACGAGCTGCGTGCGGGCCTGCATGGCGGCCACGTCCAACCGGACCCGGAGCACGCGCGTGACGGCGGCGGCGTGCTCGGACGTGGCGATGACGACGGCGCCCTCGGCCTGCGCGAGGCCGGTGCCGACGAACTCACAGATGGCGCGGGTGAGGAATGCCTCATCCGTGTAGAGCTGGATGACGTGATCGCACGGCTCGGGCGCGCGATACAGCGATTGCCAGGGCTGGGTTGCGTGATGCGCCATCCTTGAGGTGAGTCTACACGTGCCGCGCGGCCGCGACGAAGCTACTTGAGGGGCGCGACGACCACGTCGGTGGGCGATCCCTTCAGGAAGTTCTCGACATTCGTCACCGCGCGCAGCAGGCCGTCGCGGATGACCTCGGGCGTCTGCCCGGCGTTGTGTGGCGACAGCACCACGTTGGGCAGCGCCAGGATGGGATCGTCCGGCTTCAGCGGCTCCTCGTGGAAGACGTCGAGGCCGGCGGCGGCGATGCGGTTCTGACGGAGCGCATCGATGAGGGCATCCTTCTCGACCAGGGCGCCGCGGCCCGTGTTGACGAGGATGGCCGTCTTCTTCATCATCGACATCTCGCGACGCGTGAGGAAGCCGCGCGTCTCCGGGGTCAGCCGGAGGTTGAGCGAGACGAAGTCGGCGTCGCGCAGGATCTCGTCCTTGGACGCCGGTCGAGCCCCGAGGCTTCGCACGCGGCCCTCGTCGCCGCGGGCGCTCCAGGCCAGCACCTCCATGCCGAGCGCCTTGGCCAGCGTGATCACCCGGGCGCCGATGGTGCCGGTGCCGAACACGCCCAGCGTCTTGCCGAGGCACTGCGTGAGCATCTCGCGCGGCCAGGCGCCGCCGCGCATCTCGCGGTCGATGCGTGGGATCTTGCGGCCCACCGTGAGCATGAGCGCGATGGTGTGCTCGGCCACCGCGAAGGCGTTCACGCCGGGCGTGTTGGTGACGGTGACGCCGCGGCGGCCGGCCGCCTCCAGGTCGATGTTGTCGGTGCCGGTGCCCCAGATCGAGATCAGCTTCATCTCTTTGCAGGCGGCCATCACGCCGTCGGTGAACTTCGCGTGGGCACGGATGTTGATCGCCACTCGCGAGCGGCCGATGCGCTTGATCAGCTCGGCTTCCTCGTCGGCGCCGCGCGCGCTCACCACGCGCGTCTCCCCCAGGGCCTTCGCGCGCTCGTGCGCGGCCGAGCCCTCGAAGACGCTCGGAAAATCGTCGGGAACCGCGATCAGTGGGTCGCTCACGCGGCGTCGGCGAACGTCGTCTGGGCGGCGGCCACGCCGGCGCCGGGTTCGGCCTTGACGCCGAGATCGCGCAGGGTGAGCTCGAGCGCCGAGAGCGTGGGCAGCACGTAGTGCGGGCTGGCCGTCATCCCCATGGTGCCGATGCGCAGCGTGGTGGTGCGGATCTCGGCCAGCCCGGTGCCGATGAGCACGCCGTAGCGGTCGCGCATGGTCTGCACGACGGCGGCCGTGTCGACGCCCCTGGGTGCCTTGATGGACGCCACGGTGTTGGACACGATCGACGGATCGGGGAACATCTCGAGCCCCATGGCCGTGACGCCGGCGCGCAGCGCGCTGGCGGCGAGGGCGTGGCGGCGGAAGCGCTGGGGCAAACCCTCCTCGAGGATGAGCCGCGTGGCCACGCGCATGGCCTCGGTGAGGTGCGTGGGAATCGACACCGGCTGCCGGCGCGCGGTGCCGTCCGGCACCTTGCCGCCGCGCGAGACGGGCATCCACTGCTCGCGCCAGCGGTTGAGGTCGTAGGCGTAGGAGTGCGCCCTGGTCTTGCGCTTCTCCATGGCCTCCCACGCGCGCGGGCTCACCGAGACCAGCGCCATCCCGAGCGGCGCGGCCAGGCACTTCTGCGAGCCCGTCATGTTGAGGTCCACGCCCCACTCGTCGGTGCGCACGTCGATGCCGGCGATCGACGACACGGTGTCGAGCATGAACAGGCTGCCGGTGGCGCGCGCGATCTTGCCGACCTCGGCCGCCGGGTAGGTGGCGCCCGTGGACGTCTCGTTGTGCACGAGCGTGATGGCCTTGGGGCGCAGGCGCTCGGCCTCCCGGGCCAGGCGGTCGAGGTCCAGCCGCGCGCCGAGCTCCACCGTGAACTCGGTGAAGTCCGCGCCGACGCGCTGCATGATCTCGCGCATGAGCAGGCCGAACTGGCCGGCGCCCACCACGAGCACGCGGTCACCCGGCTCGATCACCGACAGGGCGCCCGCTTCGAGCGCGGTGCGCCCCGAGCCCGGCATGAGGAGCACCTCGTTCTTCGTCTGGAAGACCTGCCCCAGCGCCAGCGTCGTCGGCTCCAGCACGGTCTCGTCGAAGTTGCGGTCGTACTGGATCGCCGCCGGCTGGTTGAGCGCCTGCACCACCGGCCACGGCAGCTCCGTGGGACCGGGGATCATGAGCATCGGGCGAGTGTGCACCTGCGTCCAGTTGATCGGCTCGCTCACGCTGGTCTCCTCGAGGCGTGGATCGAACGGTTGGATTGTATCACCGCGGCGCGTGGCTCTCGGCCGCGGTGAGGGCGGCGCCGCACGCGGCGCAGAACTGCCACTGCCCGTCGCACGAGCGGCCGCAGCCCGGGCAGTCCACGTGAGCCTCGACGTGACGCCGGTGGATGACGAGATTGCGGATGTAGGGGATCCAGGTGAAGAGGTACGCGAAGATGAAGACCGAGTCGCGCTGGTGTAGCGAGTACACCAGCAGCAGCAGCGAGCCGGTGAGGCTGAGCCACCAGAACGCCGCCGGGATCACCACCTGCTTGCGCCGCTCCGTCACGTACCACTGGACGAAGAAGCGCGAGAAGAAGACGAGGTTGCCGAACCAGCCGACGAGTTTCCAGAGACTCCAGTCGATGCCGAGCAGCTTGCCGTCGTGCCAGAGGAGGTCCATGCCTCCGGCAGCTTACCGCAAGTCAGCTGGCGCGGCCGAACATCGCCTGCAGCACCTTGTAGGCGCGGCGGATCTCCTCGGGGCGGCGGCGGTTGCTGACCAGCGCGAAGATGCGCTCGGCGTCCTCGGTCGGCACGCCGGTCGGCTTGTCGGCGCGGACGTCGGTCAGCTCGCGCAGGGGAATGTCGAGCGCGACGGCGACGTGATAGAGGCTGTCGATCGAGATCGATTTCTCGCCGCGCTCCACCTCGCCGATGAACTTGCCGCTCAGCCCGGCGCGCTCCCCCAGCCGCTCCTGGCTGAGCCCGTGCTGCTTGCGGAGGGCGCGCAGGCGCTGGCCGAGAAACTTCCTGACGTGCTTGACTGCTCGTTCTCCCACGAAATCAACCTCTCGAGGTGCAAGAGTTCAGACGGGCAGGTTCAAAATCCATGCCGCCGAAAGGTGTCAGGGCAGGTCGACTTCGACCCGGTCGTCCCGTACGCGCACGGCGTAAATGGGGACCGAGAGATCCGGCTCGACACGGCAGACCCCGGTCGTGAGGTCGAAGTCGAAGCCGTGCCAGGGACAGACGGCGGCGCCGGCCTCCACCCAGCCCTCGCTCAGCGGGCCGTCCTCGTGCGGGCAGATGGCGCCCGTCGCGTGGAAGCGGCCGCCGCCGGCGTTGAAGACGGCGACGGCGATCCCGTTGTGGTCGACGAAGGTGCCCTGGCCCACCGGGATCTCGCTCGCCCGCGCCACCGCCACGAAGGCCATCAGGGCTTGTCCTTCAGCGCCTCGTCGATGACCGTGCGGAAGTCCTCGACGGGCAGCGCCCCGGCCACCACGCGACCGTTGATGACGAAGGTCGGCGTTCCCCGCACGCCGATCGCCCGGGCCTGCTCGACGTCGGCCTCGACCTCGGGCGCGAAGCGCCGCGCGTCCAGACACGCCGCGAACTTCTCCCGCGGCAGCCCGACCTCGCCGGCATAACGGACGAGGTCCGCGCGCTCGAAGTTCGGCTGGTTGGCGAACAGCTTGTCGTGATACGGCCAGTAGCGGCCCAGCGCGCCGGCGCAGCGCGCGGCCTCGTGCGCCGGGCGGGCGTGCTCGTGCGAGGGCAGCGGCAGATCCTTGAAGATCAGCCGCACGCGCCCGGTGTATTCCTTCAGCACCTGGTCCAGCGACCGCTGGACTCGCGCGCAGTACGGTCACTGATAGTCGGAGAACTCCACGATGGTGACGGGTGCGGTCGGCGCGCCCTTGACCATCGTCGGCTCCACCGTGATGTCCCCGAGCATCTCGACAGCGGCGCCGCCGCGCACGAGCACGAGCACGACGATCAGCGGGAGGATCGAAATGAGGGAGGGGAAGAGGGGAACCCTCCTAGGGTGCCCCTTGGCCAGGGTGTAAACTGCCGGCCGACGGGCGGTTCTGCTGCGAACGCCGTTCACCACGCGGAGAATACCATGGAC
>JBKPRI010000242.1:0-14575 GCA_046734515.1 Candidatus Methylomirabilota bacterium
CGCGAGGCCACGCCGGCCGGCACCATCGCGACGGCCGACGTGCCGCTCGGCCTCGCGTGGCAGGCGATCGCGCCGCGCGAGACGCTCACGCCGCTCGGAGGTCACGCGCCGGCGGGCTACGCGATCCTGGCGGCCGTGGCCGCGCAGCTCGTGGATCGCGAGCGCAGCGTGGTCGCGTTCACGACGCCGTTCGGGCTGGCGGCGGGTGGTGACGCCCTCGCGCTGGTGAACGGCCTCGGGCTGCCGGTCGTGGTGGTGGTCCTGGGCCCATCGGCGGACGAAACCTCGTTCGCGCGCGACTTCGCGGGGGCGTTCGCGGCGGGGCGACCGGCCGTCATCGGGGCGTGATTACGGGCGCCGCCAGGTGACGCCCCCGCGGGGACGTCACGGCATTCTTCCGCGGAAGAGTGGATAACTCGGCCGGGACCGCGCGGGGTTCGATCGCGTCAGGGCGGGGATCCCAGCCGGATCGTGAATCCCCGGCCGGCCAGACACGGTACGAAGGGCTTGTCCTCGACGGAAACGAAGATTTCCCCGGCGATGCAATCGATGCGCGTGACCTCGGGCCCGACCCCGACCGCGACCCGTGCGCTGCGCGTTCGCACGACCGCAAGCGGTGTGCGGATCTCGTAGACGTCCTCGGGTTGCAGCTTCGTCTCGATCACGTCGAGGGTGACCTTGCCGAAATTCAGCGTGGTCAAGGTCCGGTGCGACTCCTCTGTGATGGTCAGCTCCGAAAAGGGGTGCGCGGTCAGGAGCGCCGTGCCGCCGAGGAGCAGCTTCACGTGCGACTCGGCGCCGAGCGAGATCCGATCGCCCGACAGGACGGGATCCATGTAGCCGAGCGGGGCCGGCGATGGAGCCCCCGCGTGGGTGATGGTGGCCTTGCCGTCGAGCCCTCTAACCCTGCCGGCCGGTTGCTGGGCAAGCGCCAGGACAGGTAAGAGCGCGACGCCAAGGAGCGCCACGAGCATCAAGGTCGGACGCCTCCTCCCGGTCGGCTGGTGGCGGCCATGATGCCATGCACGGACCGGCTACTGGCTGCGATCTTGGCGGTACACTGGCCGCATGAAAGCCACCCGGACGTTGCTCGCGTTTGCGCTTGTGCTCCTCGCCGCCGCGCCCGCGCTCGCCGCCGACATGCCGCTGCTCGTCACCACCGAGTGGCTGCGCGAGCAGCTCGGCGCGCGCGACCTGCGCGTGATCGACATGCAGAGCGGCGTGGTGGACTACCGCGCCGGCCACATCCCCGGCGCCGTCTATCTCGACGTGGACGACGCGCGGGTGAAGGTGCCCGCTGGCGGCTATCGCCTGCCGAACCCCGAGGAGATGCAGCGGCTGCTGGCGCGCCTGGGGATCGGCCGCGACACGCGCGTGGTGATCTACGACGACTCCGGCGGCCTCGACGCCGCCCGGCTCTTCTTCACCCTCGATGTGTACGGGCTGAAGAACGTGGCGATCCTCGACGGCGGCGCGCCGCGCTGGCGCGGCACCGGCGGCGCCTGGACGGCCGACGTCCCGCGCGTGAGCGAGCCCGACAAACCCGCGCTCACGCTGGACAGCGCGCGCGTGGCCGACGCCGAGTGGATCAAGAGCCATCTCGGAGACAAGACCGTGGCGCTCGTGGACGCGCGCACACCGGGCGAGTACACGGCCAAGGACGTGCGCGCGCGCCGCGGCGGCCACATCCCTGGCGCGGTGAACCTCGAGTGGAGCCGCCACCTGCGCGCCGACGGCACCTTCAAGTCCCTCGACGAGCTCCGCGCGATGTACACGGCGGAGGGCATCACCCCCGACAAGACGGTGGTGACGTACTGCCAGACGCAGCACCGCGCGTCCCACTCCTACTTCGTGCTGCGGCTCCTCGGCTACCCGAAGGTGGCGGGGTACGACCGTTCGTGGTCCGAGTGGGGCAACCGGCCGGACCTGCCGATCGAGGCCGCGCGCTGAGGGCTCAGTCCCACTCCTGGTAGGTCTGCGGCGAGAGCTCGTCGGCGTCGCGATTCGCCCAGTCGAACTGTTTCATCCGCGGCCACATGCGGTCGCCGCCGGCCTGCAGGTCGGCCAAGATCTTGGCCTCGTCGGCGGCGAGCACCCGGCCCTGGTCCACCACCAGGCGGCCGCCGACGTACACGCGGTCCACGTCCTCGGCGGTGGCGTTGTAGACGATATTCTTGATGGGATCGCGCAGCGGCGTCATCGTCCACGACGCGGCCTTCCACAGGACGAGGTCGGCGGTGGCGCCGGCCGCGATGCGGCCGAGGTCTTCGCGGCCCAGGGCGCGGGCGCCGCCGAGGGTGGCGGCGTCGAAGACGTGGCCGGCGGTGGTGGCCTGCGTGTTGCGCTCGACGATCTTGGAGCAGACGGCCGCCCAGCGCATGGCCTCGATGACCGACTGGGGATTGGTGTCGGTGCCGAGCGCCATGTTGATGCCGGCGGTGCGGTAGAGCGCAAAGGACTCCATGACGACGCCGCGTCGCGCGAAGACCCAGGGCGCGTGCGCGACCGTGCAGCCGTGCTCGGCCATGATGCCGACGTCGCCGGCCGGGTAGTTCGTCCACGACGAGCCGCCGATGATGAGGGCGTGGCCCAGCACGGTGTTCTCGCCGAGCACGCCGAGCTCCTCGAGCCAGGCGATCGGCGTCTTGCCGTGGCGCTGCAGCATCTCGTTGAACTCGACGACCGACTGGGACGTGTGCAGCGTGAAGGGGCGCTGCGCGTCGTCGGCGCGGCGCTTGGCCTCCCGGAGCAGATCGCCGGTGCAGGTGTCCACCTGGGCCGGGGAGAAATAGCAGCGCACCAGCCCGCCGTGAGCGCCGTCGTGCTTGTCGAAGAAATCCAGCGCGCGCCGCAAGCCCTGGCGCCCGGCTTCCTCGTCCCACTCCCACACCACACGGCGGCCGTCCCTGGTGAGCCAGCGCCCCGAGCGGAACGTCAGGCCCATGTAGGTGCGCAGGCCGTAGTGCGCCGCACGCTCGACGACGTAGGGGCCGAGCCCGCCGATCTCCATCACCGTGGTGACGCCGCCGCGCAGCAGCTCGGCCATGGAGAAGTCGACACACGCGCGGCCGGCCGCCTCGTCCTGGCCTTCGCTGCGCACGGGCAGCATCTCGAAGAGGCCCGAGTACCAGAACTGTGGGTTCCCGCGGTCCTCGATGAACGACCGGTCGAGCGGCGAGCCGGCGATGTGCGCGTGCGTGGTGATGAGCCCGGGCGTGAGCACGCGGTCGCGCGCGTCCACCGTCTCGTCCACCCGCTCGTTGTACGTGCGCCCGACGTGGACGATGCGCTCGCCGTCCAGGACGACCACGCCGTCGCGGAGCAGGCGGTGCCCATCGCCGTCGAAGGCGATGATCCAGCCGGCCCGGATGGCGATCCGGCGGGCCACGGTCAGCGTGCCACCACGGCCGGATCGACGCGCATGATGACGTAGCCGCCCACGGCGCCGGCGCCGAAGCCCGGGGCGAAGATGCGCATCGGACGGTCGATGGTGCCGTCGGCGACGGCGTCGAAGATGGCCAGCGGGATGGACGCCGACGACGTGTTCCCCACCGTCTCGATGTTGAAGTAGAGGCGGTCCGGCGGAATGCCGGCGTTCCTGGCGTAGTGCACCACCATCGTCTTGTTGGCCTGATGCGGCACGACCAGGTCGATCGCGTTCAGCATCGTGGCCTCGCCCCCGTCGGGATGCGGCAGCGCCCCGAGCTCGTGGATCATCTGGGTCAGATAGCGCTTCACCAGCGCTTTCACCTCGGGGCCGAACACGGTGATGTTGTTGTCGAACTCCGGGTTCGGCCAGATGATCGAGTCCACCTCGCTCATGGGGCCGCTGGCGTACGTCTGGTAGTACTCGACGTCGGGGGCTGTGCCCTCGGGCGCAGGGCCGATCACCATCGCGGCGGCGCCGTCGCCGAAGATCATGCGCGAGGTACGCACGGTGCCGATCTTGTCGGAGAACTTCTCGCCGCACACCAGCAGCACCGGCCGCCGCACCTCCTGGAGCTGGCGGATGGCCTCGCTGAGGCCGAAGGGCAGGCCCGCGCACGCCGCCACGATGTCGGCCGAGAAGTGCGTCTGGAACATGCCGAGGTGGCCGGACAGCCACGTGGCCAGCGAGGGCATCATCTTGGCGCTCGTGCAGGAGCAGAAGATGACGGCGCCGATCTCTTCCGGACGGCGCCCGGCCTTGGCCAGTGCGGCCTGCGCGGCGAGCAGCGAGATGTGGTCGAGGTCGAGCGCCGTGTAAAGGCGCTGACGGATGCCGGTCTTGTCCTCGATCTCCACGGCCGTCATCGGCGACCACGAGTAGGCCGCGTTGCGGATGAGGTCGTCGTTGGAGCACGGTGTCTCGCCCTTGTAGACGGCCAGCGCCTCCAGGCGCGGCATGACGGTGAAGTGCTCGCGCACGTTCACGGGCGGGTAGGGCGTGACCGGCTGGCGCGACGGCATCGCCGCCGGCAGGGGGCGGCGCCGGCGCGTGCCGCTCTTCACGCGGCGGATGAACTGCTGCACGTCCTCGTTGCGCGGGCGATAGACCACCACGAAATCGTCGTCGTGGAGCTTGCCCACCTCGAGCACGCGCATCTTCGCGCGGTCCCACCGGTACTGGTTGTGGAGCACCATCGTCTGGCGCATCAGCGCTTCCAGCTCCGGCACGCGGTGGAAGTACTCGACGATGTCGTCCCAGCCGTAGCCCGGGTAATCGGGATCGTAGGCCAGCAGGTGATAGGTGAGGCTCTTCGGCTTGGCCAGCATCTCGCCGACGGTCGGCTTGATCGGCGACAGCTCGGCGCCGGCGCCCTTCTTGTGGCGGAAGACGTCGAAGAGCACGCGGAAGATCTTGTCCTCGGTGCCCTCGTCCCACGAGGGCACCAGGTTGCGATAGCCCGTCTCGATGGCGGCGGCCAGCTCGGCGCCTTCCCACGGCTGGAATACCGGCAGGAAGACGTCGTCGCGCTGCCGCGGCACGTCGCGCCAGCGCATCGGCTGTTTGTCGTACATGGTGAACGGATAACGATTCGACCAGAAGAGATCGAGCGCGAGATCGCGCAGCAGCTCGTAGCGGCCTTTGTAGCCGCCCGACTCCAGCCGCGTGACGATGTCCGCCTCGCTCGGCGACTTCTCCTCGAAGTCGCGGCGGATGACCGCGGCGAACTGATCCAGCGTCTCGAACACGGTGAAGTCGAGCGCCGGGAAGAAGTTGTAGGGGAAGACGATCCGGCCGTAGCGATTGACGACGAAGGGCTTCATGACCGCCGACCTCCAGGCGCCCACCGTAAGCCCCGGGCGTACCTTGCGCAAGTCGCTATAATCGAGCCATGCCCATCCTCGCCTCGCGCGATCAGGACGCCGTCCGCAACGAGTTCCAGCGCATCCAGGGACCGGTCAAGCTCGTGGTCTTCTCGCAGGAGCTGGTGGCCGGCGACCTCTGCCGGCAGAACGAGCAGCTCGTGCGCGAGGTGGCCGAGCTCGACGACCGCATCAGCGTCGAGGTGCTGAACCCCGCCATCGACCGCGAGCGGGCGGAGGGCTACGGCATCGACCAGGTGCCGGCCATCGTGGTGGAGGGCGCGCGCGACTACGGCATCCGCTTTCTCGGCATCCCGTCCGGCTACGAGTTCAGCAACCTGATCGATTCGATCATCGTGGCCTCCAGCGGCGATGCGCAGCTCAGCGAGGCCACGAAGTCCTCGCTGGCCGGGCTCACCGGCGACGTCACCATCAAGGTGTTCTCCACCCCTACCTGACCGTACTGTCCCCGGGCCGTGCGCCTGGCGCAGCACATGGCGGTCGCCTCCGACAAGGTCACCGCGGTCGCCATCGAGGCCACCGAGTTTCCCGAGATGTCGCACGCCTACCGCGTCAGCGCGGTGCCGAAGATCGTGATCAACGATCGGGTCGAGTTCGAGGGTGCGCTGCCCGAGGCGAGCTTCCTCGACGCCGTCCTGCGCGCGGACGCGCCCGCCGCCTCGTGAGGCGCGCGCCGCTCCTCGCGCTCGTCCTGCTCGCGCTCGCCGTCACAACCGTTCGCGCCGCCGACCCGCCGTCGCCGCTCGCCGAGGGCGCCGTCGCGCCGGACTCCGCGCTGGTGGACATGCGCGGTCAGCCGGTGCGCCTGGCCGACGTGCTCAAGCAGCACGACTTCGTCGTCGTCGCCTTCTACGTCAAGGCCTTCACCGGCGGCTGAACGCTCGAGTTCTCCCGGTTCCGGGAGAGCTACGCGAAGTACACGGCGCTCAACGCGGAGATCCTCGGCGTCTCGGCGGACCCGCCCGACCGCAATCTCGCCTGGGCGCAGGAGCTGAAGCTGCCCTTCAACCTGCTGACCGACAAAGACGGCACGGTCTCGCGTCAGTGGGGCGCGTGGGACGACACCTGGAACTTGCCCAAGCGCGTCACCTTCGTCGTCGATCGCGCCGGCCGCATCCGCTACGTGGAGCCCGGCAGCCTCGCCATCCAGACCGACCGCACGCTGGACGCCCTCGGCAAGCTTGCCCGCGCGAAGTAGGGCGCTGCTGTTCGCCTACGGCACGCTGATGCGCGGGTACGCGCTCCATCACCGGCTCGCCGCCGGCGCCACGCTGCTGACCACCGGCCACGTCCGCGGGCGGCTGGTCGGTCTGCGCGGCTACCCTGGCCTGATCCCCGGCGCCGGGCGCGTCCACGGAGAAATCTACCGGCTCGACGATCCCCAACTTCTCCCGGTGCTGGATCGCGAGGAGGGGTACAATTTCGTCCGCCGCCGGGGGATTGCGACACTGGCCGGTGGTCGTCGGGCGCGCGTGTGGCTCTACCGCTATCGCGGTCCGCGCGAGCGGGCGACGCCGATCCCCAGCGGAGACTATCGAGCGACGAAGCCTTCACCCGGGAGGAGTCCATGGCGCTGACCGCCGCCGAGCTCATCAAAGCCGATCAGGACCATCTGATCCATCCGCTCCATCACCCGATCGACAACAACGAGCCGACGATCTACGTCAAGGGCCGCGGCGCCATGGTGCAGGACATCGGCGGCCACGAGATGATCGACGGCCTGTCGGGGCTGTGGAACGTCAACGTCGGCCACGGCCGCACCGAGCTGGCCGACGCCGCCGCGGCGCAGATGAGGGACCTCGCCTACTTCTCGGGCTACGTGGGCTCGTCCAGCATTCCGGCCATCTCGCTGGCGTCCAAGCTGATCGAGCTCGCCGGCGACATGCACGGCATCTTCTTCACGTGCGGCGGCGCCGAAGCCAACGAGTCGGCCTTCAAGACGGCGCGCTTCTACTGGAAGAGCCAGGGCAAGCCCGACAAGATCAAGGTCATCGCCCGCCAGAACGCCTACCACGGCGTGACGCTGCAGGCGATGAGCGCCACCGGCATGGCCGCGTACTGGAAGATGTTCGAGCCGCGGGTGCCCGGCTTCGTGCACATCCCGACCTGCTATCCCTATCGGGTGCAGGACGGCAAGCCCGGCGAGACGGCCGGCCAGACGGCGGCGCGCCTGCTGGAGGAGGCGATCCTCCGCGAGGGCGCCGACACCGTGGCCGCCTTCATCGCCGAGCCGATCCACGGCGGCGGCGGCGTGCTCTATCCCACCGACGACTACTTCCCGCTGGTGCGCCAGATCTGCGACCGCCACAACGTGCTCTTCATCGCCGACGAGGTCATCACCGGCTTCTGCCGCACGGGTAAGTGGTTCGCCACCACGCACTGGAACGTGAAGCCCGACATCCGGTCGTTCGCCAAGGGCGTGACCAGCGGCTACCTGCCGCTGGGCGGCATCATGGTGAGCAAGGCGATCAAGGAGGCGATCGACGGCGTCAAGCCCGAGGATCGCTGGATGCACGCCTACACGTACTCGGGCCACCCGACCTGCTGTGCGGTGGGGATCAAGAACATCGAGATCATGGAGCGCGAGCGCCTCAACGAGAACGCCGCCCGCATGGGTGACCGGCTCTACGCCGGCCTGAAGGATGCGTTCAAGGATCACCCGCACGCCGGTGACATCCGCGGCGGCAAGGGCCTGCTGGCCGCGGTGGAGCTGGTCGAGGACCGCGCCACCAAGAAGAACTTCCCGGCCGACAAGAAGTTCGCCCCGCGGCTGCAGGCCGAGATGATGAAGCGCGACGTGGTGACGCGCGTGCGGCCGACCTCCGGCGCGCATCCCGCCAATGGCGACACCATCTTCTTCTCGCCGCCGCTGGTGGTGACCGACAAGCAGGTGGACACGCTGGTGGCGGTCACGCGCGACGCGGTGAAGGCCGTGCTCGGCGTCTGAGCCGCCGTGAGGCTCATCACCGCGCACCGCATCCTCATCCTCGCGGGGATCGCGTTCTTCGTGCTGTACGCGGTGATCCGCGGGTTGCACTACCTGCGCGACGGCGGCGCCACGATGGATCTGGTGCAGACCATCGTGGCGCTCGCCGTCGCCTTCGGCCTGCAGTGGTACTTCCGCTCGCTCTCCCAGTGGGGCAAGCGCTGACGCCGGCCACGCTGATCTACGATGCCGAGTGCTCGATGTGCCGGGCCAGCGCCATGTGGCTCATGCGCCGGGCCCTCTCGACCGGGGCGCTGGAGATCCTGCCGTGCCGCTCGGCCGTTCGGCGCGAGCGATTCCCCCACGTGCCCGAGACCCTCTGCCTGACCGCCATGCAGCTCGTCCTGCCCGACGGCCGCGTGCTCGGGGGCGCCGACGCGGTGCCCGAGCTGCTGCGCCGCATCCGCGGCTGGGGCTGGGTGGCCGGCGTGTTCGCGCTGCCGCCCGTGCGCCCGCTGGCCCGCATGGTCTACGGCTGGATCGCGCGGAACCGAATGAAGATCGCCTGCGCCGTCGGCCCGCGCACCTCGTGACCGATCTCGCCGCGCCGCTCGACCGCTACCGCGCCGTCGTGCGCCCCGAGTGGATCGACCACAACGGCCACATGAACATGGGGTACTACCTGGTCGTGTTCGACCTCGCCACCGACGAGTTCTTCCGCTGGGTCGGGCTCGACGAGGCGCACCGCACGGCCCGCCGCGTCACCACGTTCTGTCTCGAGGCCCACGTGACGTACCACCGCGAGGTGCGCGCCGGTGATCCGCTGCGCTTCACCACGCGCCTGCTCGGCCACGACGCCAAGCGCATCCACTACATTCACGCGATGTACCACGCGGGGGAGGGCTATCTGGCCTCCACCAACGAGCTGATGTCCCTCCACGTGGATCTGGCCACGCGCCGCGGCGCGCCGATGGCGCCGGAGATCAGCGCGCGGCTGGCGGCGATTCTCGCCGCGCACGACACGCTGGAGCGTCCGCCGCAGGCGGGGCGGCGCATCGGGCTCGCGCAGCGGCCCACCACGGCGTAACGCTACTTCGCGCCGCGCGGCGCGCTCTGCAGCAGCTCCCCCAGCTCGCGCTTCCAGAATCGCGCCTGGCCGGTGGTGCCGTGCCCGGCCGTCTGCTCGCTGGCGGGAATGAGCAGCACGCGGCCGTGCTTCACGCGCTTGATCTCGCGGTCCAGCAGTCCGAGCTCCGGCGGATTGCGCTCGTCGTCCGCGGCGTTGATGGCGAGCACCGTGGCCTGGATGCGCTCGAGATCGGCGGAGGCATCGTAGTCGCGCGAGGACTCCCACTGGTAGAGATGGTCGTTGGCGTCGCCGCGGAACGGCGCGCTCAGCCGCTGGTGGAGGAGCTGGTCGGCCTTCTCGCGCGTCGGCGCCGCTTTCTGGAGGGCCTGGTTGCCGCCGCTGGTCGCGAAGCCGTAGAAGACGGAGGCGACCTGCAGGCTGCGCGGCTGGGTCGTGTAGTCGCCGTCCTTGTACTCGGGGTCGTTCCGGATCGTGTCGATGATCAGGCGGCGCATGATCCAGTTCCGGCCCGACATCGCCGTCGGCAGCGACGCCATCGGCACCGCGACGTCCATGAGGCCGGGATACTTCTGCGCCCACATCCAGGTCTGCATGCCGCCCATGGAGTTGCCGAGCACCAGCCGTAGACGGCGGACGCCCAGGTGCTCGGTGACGAGCCGGTACTGCGCCTGCACCATGTCGTCGTAGTTGTACTTCGGGAAGCGCGCGCGCAGCCCATCCGACGGCTTGCTGGATTTCCCGGTGCCGAGCGCGTCCGGCAGGATGACGTAGTAGCGGGTGGCGTCCAGCGGCTGCCCGGGACCGAAGAGCTCGCCGGCGAACGCCGGCGTCAGCATGCTGGCGCTCGATCCGGTCGTGCCGTGCAGGATCAGCACCGGCTCGCCGGTGGGCGCACCGACGGTGGCGTAGTGCAGGCGCAGCTCGGGCAGCACCTCGCCGGTGTGAAAGCGAAAGTCCCGCACGACCCACGTGCCTTCCTTCGGCGCCGGGTAGTCGGCTGCCACGGCCGGCAGCGTGAGCAGGGTGAGCGCGAGCGTCCACAGCGCACAGGTCAGCGTCCTGGTCAGGTTCATGGTCCCCTGTATATCACTGCTGCCGTGAGAAGCGGCAGCTGCCGCCGGGCTGCTCCGAATTGCGGCAGGGCCCGACGGCCGCGCCACCCGGTGCGCGCGTCAAAGGGGCGTTGTCGTTGATGATGCCTCGCGCGCCGTGTCGCCGAGGACTGTGGCACGCACGCTGCACCTTGGCGGCACAGCGCGCGGCCATGGTGGCCATGCGCGTGACAAGGCGCTGATGCCTGAAGTCGAGGCACGGCGCCTTTTGCGTTTTCAGCCCAAGGAGTGTGCAGATGCGGCTAAGCCGACGGGAGTTCGTGAAGACATCCGTGGCGGCGGCCGTCCTGGCCGGGGTGCCGGCGGGATGGCGCGGCGGAGCGTGGGCGTCGGACGCGCCGGAGCATCCGAAGATGCGCATCGGGATCATCGCGCTGACCGATTGCTCGTCCATCGTGATGGCGCACGAGCTGGGCCTCTTCAAGAAGCACGGGATCGAATCCACGATCTCCAAGGAAGCCTCGTGGGCGGTGATCCGCGACCGTCTCACGCTCGGCGAGAACCAGGCCACGCACCTGCTGCTCGGCATCCCGTACGCCGCCACCATGGGCTTACAAGGCTCGCCGGTGAAGCCGATGGTCATCCCGATGTACCTCAACCGGAACGGGCAGGCCATCACGCTCACGAAGGCCCTGCTCGACAAGGGGGTGAAGACCCCGCAGCAGCTCAAGCCCCTGGCGATGGAGGCCAAGGCCAAGGGCACGCCGATGACGTTCGCGATGACGTACCCGCCCGGCACCCACGCCATGTGGACGCGCTACTGGCTGGCCGCGGGCGGCATCAACCCTGACCGCGACGTCTCGCTCATCACGATCCCGCCCGCGCAGATGGTGGCCAACATGAAGGTCGGCAAGATGGACGGCTACTGCGTGGGCGAGCCGTGGGGCGCGCGAGCCATCGCCGACGGCATCGGCTTCACCGCCATCACCACGCAGCAGATCTGGAAGGACCACCCCGAGAAGGTGCTCGGCTTCACCGAGGAGTTCGCGACGAAGAATCCGAAGACCGTCAAGGCGGTGATGCGCGCCATCGTCGAGGCCAGCCAGTGGAACGACAAGCTGGAGAACCGCCCGCGCATGGCGGAGGTGGTCGGCCAGCCGCAGTACGTCAACGCCGCCAAGGAGATCATCCTGGGCCGCATGCTCGGCGAGTACGACTACGGCGACGGGCGCAAGGAGAAGGACAAGTACTACATGACCTTCTTCGACCGCCAGACGAACTTCCCGATGAAGTCGCACGGCACCTGGTGGCTCACGCAGTTCCGGCGCTGGGGGATGGTGAAGGAGGCGCCGGACTACAAGGGCCTCGTCGATCGCGTGCACCGGCCCGACATCTTCCGCGAGGTGGCCAAGGAGCTGGGCGTGGGGACGCCGCGCGAGGACATGAAGAAGGAGACGCTCTTCGACGGCGTCGCCTTCGACCCGGCCGAGCCCGAGAAGTACGTCAAGGCCTTCGCCGTCCACACGATGGCCTGACGGCATGCTGCGACGTCTCGTCCTGCCGCTGCTCGGAGTCGCCGTCGTCCTCGTTGTGTGGACCGCGCTCAGCCAGACCGTGGCGCCGGACATTCCATCGCCGGCGCGGACGTGGCAGGAGTCGCGCCGCTACGTGCTGGAGCCGTTCTTCAAGGACGGCGAGCTGAACCAGGGCATTCTCCGGCTGGCCTTCTACTCGCTGGTCCGGGTGGGGAAGGGCTTCGCGCTCGCGCTGCTGATCGGCACGCCGATCGGCTTCATGCTGGGGTTGTCGCGAACCTTCTACGAGACGTTCGATCCGATCATCCAGTTCCTGCGCCCGATCTCCCCGCTGGCCTGGCTGCCGCTGGGCCTCGTCATCTTCCGCCAGTCGGAGCCGGCCGCGGTGTTCACCATCGCGCTGTGCGCGATGTGGCCGACGGTCATCAATACCGCCGTGGGCGTGCGCTCGATCAGCCAGGACTACCTGAACGTCGGCCGCGTGCTGAAGCTCTCACGCTTCACCATGCTGACGAAGATCATCGTGCCGGCCACGCTGCCCTACATCTTCACGGGCTATCGTCTGTCGCTCGGCCTGGCCTGGCTGGTCATCGTGGCGTCCGAGATGCTGACGGGCACGCCGGGCGTGGGCGGGTTTCTGTGGCAGGAGTACAACAGCCTCGTCTACTCCCACATCATTCTCAGCGTCATCACGATCGGCGCCATCGGGTTCCTGCTCGACCGGCTCATGGGTGTGGTCGAGGCGCGGGTGAAGGCGGGTTGATGCCGTACCTCGACGTGCGCGACGTCCACAAGACCTTCGTTACGCCGCGCGGCAGCACCCACGTCCTCGGCGGCGCCAGCCTCGCGCTCGACGACGGCGAGTTCGTCGCCATCGTGGGCTACTCCGGTTCGGGCAAGACCACGCTGATCTCGCTGATCGCCGGGCTGCTGGCTCCCGACGCCGGCGAGATCGTCCTCGACGGCCAGGTGGTGCGTGAGCCCGGCCCCGAGCGGGGTATCGTCTTCCAGCAGTACTCGCTGCTGCCCTGGCTGACCGCCCACGACAATGTCGCGCTCGCGGTGGACGCCGTCGACGGAGCGCTGCCGCCGGCCGAGCGCAAGCGGCGCACCGGCGAGCTGCTCGCGCTGGTTGGGCTCACGTCCGCAGCCGGCAAGCGGCCGCGCGAGCTGTCCGGCGGGATGCGCCAGCGCGTGGCGGTGGCGCGGGGGCTCGCCATGCGGCCCAAGGTGCTGCTGATGGACGAGCCGTTCAGCGCGTTGGACGCGCTCACGCGCGCCACCCTGCAGGATGAGCTGCTGCGCATCTGGTCCGAGCGGCGCTCGACCGTGGTGCTGGTCACCAACGACGTGGACGAGGCGATCCTGCTCGCCGATCGCATCTACCCGATGACGCCCGGGCCCGGCGCCGTGCTGGGCCCGCCGATCGAGGTCGGCCTGCCGCGGCCGCGCGAGCGGCGGCACATGAGCCTGGCCCCCGCGTACCAGAAGGTGCGCCATCAGATCGTGGACTTCCTGCGGGCCTGCCGGCGCGGTGGAGCCGCCTGACGTGCAGGCCTTCGTCGAGATCGCCGCGCTCGGGAAGACATACGCCACGCCGCGCGGGCCGGCCGAGATCGTGCGGGACTTCACTCTCTACGTGCAGCAGGGCGAGTTCGTGTGCCTGCTCGGCCACTCGGGCTGCGGCAAGTCCACCGTGCTGTCCATCCTCATGGGACTCAACCGGCCGACGACGGGCGGCGTCGTCATCGGTGGCCGCGAGATCGACGGCCCGGGTACTGACCGCGGGGTGGTCTTCCAGTCAGCCACGCTGCTGCCGTGGCTGTCGGTGAGCGACAACGTGCGGCTGGCGCTGGACCGGGTGCAGCGCGGCGGCGCGGAGGCCGTCGAGCCGTACCTCGACGCGGTCGGACTCGCCGGGATGGGCGCACGCCGGCCGCGCGAGCTGTCGGCCGGCATGCAGCAGCGCGTGGGGATCGCGCGCGCCTTCGCGCTGGAGCCGCGGCTGCTGCTGCTCGACGAGCCGTTCTCGCTGCTGGACGCGCTCACGCGCATGGAGCTGCAGGACGAGCTGATGGCCCTGTGGGAGCGCACGCGCCGGACGGTCATCATGGTCACGCACGACGTGGACGAGGCGCTGCTGCTCGCCGACCGGATCGTGCTCATGACCAGCGGCCCGGCCGCCACGATCGGCCGGATCCTGCCGGTGGGCTTCCCGCGCCCGCGCCGTCGCGAGGCGCTGCTGGACCGGCCCGACTACTTCTGGCTGCGCGACAGCGTGCTGGGCTTCCTGGAGTCGCAGCCCGTCCATGCCTGATCCGGCGTGGACGGCGACGTTGTGCCCGTACTGCGGCGTCGGGTGCGGTCTGCTGGTCGAGGTGCGTGACGGGCGCGTGACCCGCGTGAAGGGCGATCCCGCGCATCCCTCCAGCCTGGGTGACGTGTGCGCCAAGGCCGTGCACCTGCCGCCCACGCTGCGCACCCCTGACCGGTTGCTCTATCCCCACGTGCGCGCGCGGCGCGACGGCCCGCTGCAGCGCGTGCCGTGGGAGCTGGCGCTGCGCACGGCCGCCGAGCGCCTGGGCGAGATCATCGCCGCGCATGGGCCCGACGCCGTCGCGTTCTATGCCTCGGGCCAGCTCACGACCGAGGAGTACTACGT
>JBKPRI010000243.1:0-3803 GCA_046734515.1 Candidatus Methylomirabilota bacterium
GTGCTGGAGCGCGGGGCCGCGCCGGCGGGCGTGAGCGCCGCGCACCTCGCGGACGTGACGGCCGCCCACCTGCGGCCCGAGCCGCGCGTGGCCGAAGGCCGGTGGCTCGGCGAGGTCGCCGGCGTGACCGCGATGATGGACGTCTCCGATGGGATCGGCATCGACCTGCCGCGGCTGCTCGACGAGAGCCGCGTGGGCGCGCGCGTGGACGTCGAACGGCTGCCCGTCGACGAGGCGACGCGCGCGGTGGCCGAGGCGCTCGGCGCCGAGGCGGCCGCGTGGGCGACGGGCGGCGGCGAGGACTACGAGCTCCTGCTGACGTGCGAGCCCGGCGCGTTCGAGCGGCTCGAGCGTGGCCTGGCCGAGCGCGGGGGCGCGCGACTGACCCGCATCGGCGAGATCGTGGCCGGTCCGCCGGCGGCACGCTGGCTCTCGCGTGGCCGCGAGGTGGCGGTCGCGCGCGGATTCGAGCACCGGGCCGGCCGGCCGGCGGCCAGCGGGGCGGGTGCGTGAGCGACAACATCACGCTGCAGGTCTTCGCCCTCGTGCTGCTGATCGTGTGCTCGGCGATATTGACGGGCGCCGAGGCTGCGTACTTCTCGCTCGGCCGCGCGCGGCTCAAGCGCATGGCGGGCGCGGGTGGCGCGAATCCCCCGCTCATCGAGCGCCCCCACGATCTGCTCGTCACCCTGCTGGTGGGCATCACGCTCATCAACATCGGCGGCTCCGCGCTGGCGGCCCACATCGCCCACGAGCTGGTCGGCCCGCGCTTCGGTCCGATCCTCGAGATGCTCGGCATGACCGTGCTGCTCACCACCTTCGGCGAAGTGCTGCCGATGACCCTGGCGGTGAAGTACCCCGAGCGCTTCCTGGCGATCGTCAACGCGCCGGTGGCATGGCTCGGCTGGCTGCTCACGCCGGTGCGCGGGGTGCTCGGCGGCCTCACCGCGCTCACCGTGCGGCTGGTGGGCCGCAAGAGCTCCGCGCAGCCTGAGCTGTCCGAGGAGGAGCTGCGCACGCTGGTCGACGTGGGGGCCAGCGAGGGCGTGGTGGAACGCGAAGAGCGCGAGATGATTCACAAGGTCTTCGAGCTGGAGGACACGCTGGCGCGCTCGGTGATGGTGCCGCGCACCGACATGTTCTGCCTGGACGTCGAGACACCGCGCGAGGAGATCCTGCCCGCGCTGCGCGAGAACCTCCACTCCCGCGTGCCGATGTTCGAGGGCTCGATCGACGTCATCGTGGGCATCCTCTACACCAAGGATCTCCTGGCCTACGTGGCGTCCGGCCTGCCGCCGGATTTCGACCTGCGCGCGCACCTGCATCCGCCGTACTTCGTGCCGGAGTCCAAGCGCGCCGACACGCTGCTGCAGGAGTTCCAGGCCAAGAAGCTGCACATGGCCATCGTGGTCGACGAGTACGGCGGCACGGCGGGGCTGGTCGCGCTGGAGGATCTCCTGGAAGAGCTGGTGGGCGAGATCGCCGACGAGTTCGACGAGCCCGAGCGGCTGATCCAGCGCATCGACGCCACCACCTTCCGCGTGTCGGGCAAGCTGCCGCTCGAGGAGCTCAACGCGATCACGGGGCTGAGCGTCTCCAACGAGGCCTACGACACCGTCGGCGGCTGGGTGCTCGATCTCTTCGGCCGCGTGCCGCGCAAGACGGAGCGGCTGGAGACCCCCGAGCTGGTGGTGACCGTCGAGAAGGTCGAGCGCACGCGTGTCGTCGAGGTGCTGCTCGCGCTGCGCAAACCGGTCTCGACCGAGGCGGCGGCATGAGCCTGATCTGGCTGGCTGTAGTGTGCCTGGTGGTGACGATGTTCTTCTCCGCGGCCGAGATGGCCTTCATCGCCGCCAATCGCCTGCGGCTGCGTCACCAGGCCGAGGAGGGCGATCCCGTCGCCGCCGAATACCTGGAGTCGTTCCGCCATCCCGAGCGGCTGCTGTCCACGGCCATGATGGGCGTCACCATCGCTCACATCGTGGCGGCCTCCGCGGTGACGTTCGCGCTCCTGCCGCGCCTGGGCGGCTGGGCCTGGCTGGTCGCCGCCGCCACCGTGACGCCGGTGATGCTGGTGTTCGGCGAGATCATCCCCAAGGCCGTCGCGCGCGAGTGGGCGACCGAGCTCATCCTGACCGCGTACCGCCCGCTCATGTGGATGTCGCGCGTGCTCACGCCGTTCGTGGCGCTGGCCCACGCCATCGTCCGCCTCGTGCTGCGGTTCTTCGGCGGACCCCAGGTCGACACGCGCCAGTTCGTCTCGCGCGAGGAGCTGAAGGCGCTGCTGCAGCTCGAGCCGGGCGAGGCCGCGGTGAGCACGCAGGAAGCCGAGATGATCGACAAGATCTTCGACCTCGGCGACACCACCGTGCGCGAGGTCATGGTGCCGCTGGTGGACGTGGTCATGCTGCCCGACACGGCCACCGTGGCCGACGTCGTGGCGCTCATCCGCCAGCGCGGGTTCTCGCGCATCCCGATCTCGGGTCAGCGCGAGACGAACGTCGTGGGCGTGGTCACCGCCATGGACCTGCTGCGCCGCGGGGGCCAGGCGCGCGTGGTCACCGAGATCATGCGGCCGCCCACCTTCGTGCCCGAGACCAAGCGCATCGACGACCTGCTGCGCGAGATGCAGAAGGGCCGCACCCAGCTCGCCATCGTGGTGGACGAGTACGGCGGCGCCACCGGCCTGGTGACGCTGGAGGACATCGTCGAGCAGATCGTGGGCGAGATCCACGACGAGCACGACCGCACGCCGGCCACGGTCGAGCGGCTGCCCGACGGCTCGTACTGGGTGGCCGCGCGCACACACATCGACGAGCTCAACGAGGCGCTCGACTGGGCGCTGCCCAAGCATGACTACGAGACGGTGGCCGGCCTCGTGCTGGCCACGCTCCATCGCATCCCGCGCACGGGTGAAGAATTCCAGATTCCGGGGTATACCATCACCGTGCTGGAGGCGGACGCCCGCCGCGTGGGCGCGGTGAAGATCACGCCCTCGACGGCGCCCGCGGCGTCCGCCGGCGCGTTCTAGCCTCAACCCTACTCAGGAGGTCTCGACGATGCCCGGCAAGATGGTGGACTTTCCCTCGAACGGCGGCACGACCCAGGGCTATCTCGCCACGCCGGCCTCGGGCAAGGGCCCGGGCGTGCTGGTCATCCAGGAATGGTGGGGGCTGGTGCCGCACATCAAGCGGGTGGCCGACCGCTTCGCGGCCGAGGGCTTTACGGCGCTCGCGCCCGACATGTACCACGGCAAGACGGCCGACGAGCCGGACGGCGCCGGCAAGCTCTTCATGGCGCTCAACATCGCGCAGACCGAGAAGGACCTGCGCGGCGCCGCGACGTACCTGACCCAGCACTCGTCCACGTCCAGGATCGGCGCCGTCGGCTTCTGCATGGGCGGCCAGCTGGCGCTCTTCGCCGGCACGCTGAACCCGAACGTCGGCGCCGTGGTGGACTTCTACGGCATCCATCCCAACGTGAAGCCGGACTACACCAAGCTGTCGGGCCCGGTGCTCGGCCTCTTCGCCGAGAAGGACGCCTTCGTGACGCCGCAGACGGCGCGCGAGGTGGACGCCGCCATCAAGAAGGCCGGCAAGTCGTCCGAGATCCACATCTATCCGAACGTGGATCACGCCTTCTTCAACGAGGACAACACGGCCGCCTACAACAAGGCCGCGGCCGACGACGCCTGGCGCCGCACCCTCGCCTTCTTCCGCCAGCACCTCAAATAGCTCACGCGGCGCGGCAGGGTGGCGGCGTCCCCCCTGGGACCCAGACCAGGAAGGGGTCCCAGGGGGGAC
>JBKPRI010000244.1:0-6096 GCA_046734515.1 Candidatus Methylomirabilota bacterium
CGCCACGCGCGTGGGCCCCGGGGGCCCGGCGCCGTCCGCCGGTGCGACGGGTGGCGCCGCCGCCACCAGCGCGTGCAGCGCGTGCTCCAAGCCCGTGCCGGCCGGCTCGCGGTTCTGCCCGTCCTGCGGCGTGGCGCAGGCCGCGACGTGTCCGCGCTGCAACGCGCGCCTCGACAAGCCCAGCAAATTCTGCCCCGAGTGCGGAGCGCCCCAGGCCTGAGCCGGAAAACGTTCAACTGTCCCTCGTGCGGAGCGCCGGTGTCGTTCGTCTCCGCGCAATCGCTCCTCGCCGTCTGTAGCTACTGCCGCGCGTCCATCCTGCGCCGCGACCTCGACGTGGAGCAGATCGGCGTCATGGGCGCGCTCATCGAGGACGCCACCCCGCTGCAGCTCGGCGCCGAGGGCGTGTGGCGCTCCACGCACTTCGCGGTGGTCGGCCGGCTGCAGGTGAAGTGGGCGCAGGGCGGCTGGAACGAGTGGTACTGCGTCTTCGACGACGGCCGCGCAGGCTGGCTCGGCGAGGCGGCCGGCGAGTACGCGATGTCCTTCGAGACCCCGGTGCCGGAGCCGCTGCCCGCGTGGGCCAGCCTGCAGCCGGGCATGCCGCTGACGCTGGGCGGCGTCGCCTACGAGATCACCGACGTGCGCGAGGCCGAGGTGGTGGGCGGCGAGGGGGAGCTGCCGTTCCGCGTCGGCTCCGGCTGGACGACGCGGAGCGCCGACCTGCGCAACGACACCGCGCGCTTCGCCACGCTCGACTACAGCGACGAGGCCCCGCGCGTCTATCTCGGCGAGGCCGTCGATGTGCCGGGGCTGAAGCTCCGCGGCCTGCGCGAGTTCGAGGGCTGGCGCTGACGCCGCCGCCGGCGGCCACGTCGCTCACGTGCCGCGGCTGCGGCGGCGCGCTCCAGATCCGTGCGCCCGGCCGCTCCGTCACCGTCGCCTGCGGCAGCTGCGGCGCCGTGCTCGACGCCACCGATCCCGAGTTCCGGCTGATCGCGCAGTACGAGGCGCGGCGCGTGCAGCCCGCCATCCCGCTCGGCACGCGCGGCCGCCTGGGCGGCGAGCCGTTCGAGGTCATCGGCTATCTCGAGCGCCAGGTCGTCGACGAGCCGTTCACGTGGTCGGAGTACCTGCTGCACAACCCGGTGCACGGCATGCGCTGGCTCGTGGAGTATCACGGCCACTGGGTGCTGTCGCGCGCGGCGTCCGGGGTGCCGAAGAGCGCGAAGGGCAGCGTGACCTATCAGGAGGTCGCCTACCGCCACTTCCAGACGGCCAAGGCGAAGATCGTGGCGGTCAGCGGCGAGTTTCCGTGGACGCCGCGGGTCGACGAGCGCGCCGTCGTGGAGGACTACGTGGCGCCGCCGAAGATCCTGTCCATGGAGCGCAACGCGCAGGAGGTCACGTGGTCCACCGGCGAGTACCTCGAGGGCAGCGCGGTGTGGAAGGCCTTCGCGCTGACGGGCTCGCCGCCCCGGCGGATCGGCGTCGGCGCCGCGCAGCCCTCGCCCTATGCGGGCGCCGGCCGCTCGATGTTCCTGCTGTTCTGCTCCTTCCTGGCGCTCGCCGTCCTCGTCCACCTCGTGTTCGCCATCGTCTCGCAGCAGCGGCTGGTGGCCGACATCAACGCGGAGTACCGGCCGGGCGCGGCGGACGGCGCCATGGTCATCAGCGAGCCGTTCTCGCTCTCGGGGCGGACGTCGAACGTGATGGTCGAGATCTCCACCAACGCGGCCAATTCGTGGGTCTACTTCACGGTCACGCTCGTCAACGAGGAGACGGGCGTGGCCAAGACCTTCGGGCGCGAGGTGGGCCTCTACTCCGGCCGCGACAGTGATGGCGCCTGGTCGGAGGGCGCCAACTGGGATCGCGCGTACCTGCCGTCGGTGGTGTCCGGCTCGTACGTGCTGATGGTGGAGCCCGAGGGGCCGTATGCGATCCATTGGCGCGTGCGCCTCACGCGCGACGTGCCGCGGCCACTGTGGCTGTGGCTCGCGCTGGGCGCGCTGCTGGTGCCGCCGGCGATCTTCCTGTGGCGGCGCGCGGCCTTCGAGAACCAGCGCTGGAGCGAGAGCGACCATGCCTCCTCCGGTAGCGACGACGACTGATGGTCAAGGCCTACGTGGTGTTCGGCGGCCTCGTGCTGGCGGCGCTCACCTGGACGCATTACACCGGGTGGGGGCCGAGCGATGTGACGGAGGAGAAGGTCAAATCGGTCCGCAACAACCCGGGGTCGTACCGGTCGGCCTACGGGGGGCGGTCCTACACGGGAGCGAAATAGCCATGACGATTCCCGAGATCCACTGGGGCCCGATGATTGCCGCGCTGGTGTACTCCGCGATGGGGCTCGTGATCTTCGCGATCGCCTTCATCGTGGTGGACCGGCTGACGCCGTACCACCTGTGGAAGGAGATCATCGACGAGCACAACACCGCGCTGGCCATCGTGGTGGGCGCGGTCGCCATCGGCATCTCGATCATCGTCTCCTCCGCGATTCGCTGACGCCGGAGGAGGCGTCGCGTGTCATCGGCGATCTACATCAGCGTCGTGGTGGTCGCCACCGCCGGGCTCGTCTACGAGCTGCTGGCGGCGGCGGCGGCCTCCTACCTGCTCGGGGACTCCATCACGCAGTTCTCCACGGTGATCGGCGCCTATCTCTTCGCGATGGGCATCGGCTCGTTCCTGTCGCGCTATGTCCGCCGCGGGGTGGCCGCGCGCTTCGTGGAGGTGGAGCTGGCGGTGGGGCTGGTCGGCGGCTGGGCCACGGTGCTGCTGTTCCTCGCCTTCGGGCAGACCACGCACTTCCGCCTCGTGCTCTACGGCCTGGTGACGGCGGTCGGCGTGCTCGTCGGCCTCGAGATCCCGCTGCTGCTGCGCCTCTTGCGTGAGCGGCTGGCCTTCAGCGAGCTGGTCGCGCAGGTGCTCTCGCTCGATTACGCGGGCTCGCTGCTCGCCTCGCTGGCCTTCCCGCTGCTGCTGGTCCCGCGGCTGGGGCTGATTCGCACCTCGCTGCTGATGGGCCTGGCCAACGCCGCGGTCGGCCTGTGGTCGACCTGGATCTTCCGCTCCGAGCTGGCGCGGCCGGCCCTCCTGCGCGCGCTCGGCGCCGCCACGATCCTCACGCTGGCCGCGGGCACCGTGGCCGCCGAGCGGATCACGGCGTGGTCGGAGGAGCGCCTGTACGCCGACGAGATCATCCTGACGCGCTCGTCCGCGTATCAGCGCATCGTGCTCACGCGCTGGGCCGACGACGTGCGGCTCTTCCTCAACGGCCATCTGCAGTTCTCCTCGCGAGACGAGTACCGCTACCACGAGGCGCTCGTGCACCCGGCGCTGGCCGGCCATCCGGCCCCCGCCCGCGTCCTCATCCTCGGCGGCGGCGACGGCCTGGCCGCGCGCGAGATCCTGCGCTACCCCGCGGTGACCTCGATCACGCTGGTGGATCTCGACGGGGAGATGACCGGCCTCTTCGCCGACAACGCCCTGCTGCGCGAGCTCAACGGCGGGGCGCTGCGCGATCCGCGCGTGCGGATCGTGAACGCCGACGCCTTCATCTGGCTGCAGGGCAGCCGCGAGACCTTCGACGTCGCCATCGTCGACTTTCCCGATCCGCACAACTTCTCGCTCGGCAAGCTCTACTCGCGCACGTTCTACCGGCTGCTGCGCGCGCACCTGGCCCCCGGCGGTGTGGCGGTGGTGCAGGCGACCTCGCCGATGTTCGCGCGGCGCTCGTTCTGGTGCATCGCCGAGACCGTGCGCAGCGCGGGATTCGACGCGCGGCCCTATCACGTCTACGTACCCTCGTTCGGCGAGTGGGGCTTCGTGCTGGCGGCCGCCGGCGCGTGGACGCCGCCGCGTGGCTATCCGCCGGGCCTGCGTTTCCTCACGACGGCCGGGACGCCGGCGCTGTTCGCATTTCCGCCCGACATGGACGCCGTGCCGGTGGAGGTCAACCGGCTCGACAACCAGATTCTCGTCCACTACTACGGCGCCGAGTGGCAGCACGTGTTTCCGTGATGCGGGTCCCGGCATGCTGACGCGACGCGAGCTCCTGGTGCGTGGCGCGGTGGTGGCGGCGGGTGGGTGCCGGGCGAGCGTGGCGTCGCCGATCGAGGGGACGATCGTGGGCGCAGGGCACGGGCTCGGGCATCGACTGCGGGACACGAGCGCATGGCCGCCGGCCGCACGTACCGAGCGCGTGAGCGTGGTGATCGTCGGCGGCGGCGTCGCGGGATTGGGGGCGGCGTGGCACCTCGCGCGCGCGGGGGTGCGCGATCTCGTCCTGCTGGAGCTCGAGGACACGCCGGGCGGCAATGCGCGCGGCGGCGTGTCGGCCGTAACGGCGTATCCGTGGGGCGCGCATTACCTGCCGCTGCCGGGACCGACCGCCACCGGCGTGCGCACGCTCCTGCGCGACCTCGGCGTCATCGAGGGCGTCCGCCCCGACGGGCGCCCGCGCTACGACGAGCGCCATCTCTGTCACGCTCCGCAGGAGCGGCTCTTCCTGCACGGCCGCTGGCAGGAGGGCGTGTTCCCCGGCCTCGGCGCGACATCCGACGACCGCGCGCAGCTCGAGCGCTTCCGCGCGGAGATGGACCGCTATCGCCGCTGGCGCGATGCGGCCGGGCGGCGCGGGTTCGCGGTGCCGCGGGCGGCGGGCGCGCCGGGCGCGTTCGCCGAGCTCGACCGCGTGTCGATGGCCGGCTTCCTCGAGGCGCGCGGCTTGACCTCGCCGCGTCTGCGCTGGTGGGTCGAGTACGGGTGTCGCGACGACTTCGGCACGGACCTCGCCCATACCTCGGCGTGGGCCGGCGTCCATTACTACGCGGGGCGCGATCCCGATCCCGAGCACGGCGACGTCGTGCTCACCTGGCCGGAGGGCAACGCGTGGCTCACGCAGCGGCTGGCCGAGCCGGTGGCGGATCGCATCCGCACGGGCCATCTCGTCACGAACGTGGAGCCCTCCGGCGGGCTCGTGGCGGTCGACGCGTGGGACGCCGCGGCGGGGCACGCGGTGCGGCTGCTCGCGCGCGAGGTGGTGCTGGCCTGCCCCGTGTTCGTGGCCGCGCGCCTCTACCGTCCATGGCGCGAGCGCCCGCCCGCCTTCGCGGCCGCCTTCCGCTACGCGCCGTGGCTCGTGGCGAACCTGCACGTCGATCGGCCGCCGGCGGGTGCGGGCGGGGCGGCGCCCGCATGGGACAACGTGATCTACGACGGGGCCGGTCTCGGCTACGTGGACGCCATGCACCAGTCGCTGCGCAGCCGCGAAGGGCCGACGGTCCTCACCTACTATCGGCCCTACGCCGGTCCCGATCCGACCGCCGCGCGGCGCGCGCTGCTCGGGGCCGGGTGGAGCGCGCTGCGCGACGAGATCCTGCGCGACCTCGTGCGCGCGCATCCGGCGCTGGCGCGCGAGGTGCGGCGACTCGACGTCATGCGCTACGGCCACGCCATGGTCCGTCCGGAGACGGGATTCGTCTGCGGCGGCGCGCTGGCGGCGGCGGGGTCCGCATTGACGGGGCCGGTGCATCTGGCTCACGCGGACCTCTCGGGATTCTCCTTGTTCGAAGAGGCGTTCGAGTGGGGCTCGCGCGCGGCCGCGCGCGTTCGCGCGCGGTTGCCACGATTCTCTTGACGGCCTACCCCGCGGCACCCTAGGGTCGGTTCAATGCCCGGTCCCTCCGAGGACGTTCCGCGCTGGCAGCCGCCCGCGCGTGAGACACCGCAGCGTACCGATCCGTGGGAGCCGAGCGCGGAGGTGCCGCGCTGGGATCCCGACGCCGACGCCGCGCCCCGGCCGCCCGCCGCGCGCACAACGGTCGGCGCACGCATCGAAAGCGATGCGGCGGAGCGGCGGCCCGTCGAGCGCGTCCCGCTCGCCGCGCGGCCCTTCCGGTGGTGGGGCGCCCATCCATGGGCCATCGCGTGGGTCGGCGTGCTCCTCGCGCCCGTCGGCGTCCTGCTGCTGCGCTTCGTCGACGAGTACGGCTACGAGCGTTTCGTCGCGCCGCTGCAGTGGACGCTGATCGCCCTGCTGGCGCTGCTGCTCGTACGCGCCATGCTGTTCAGCGCGCGGCGCTCGGTGGTGCGCCT